>DATKAY010000162.1:0-5421 GCA_035514495.1 Sphingomicrobium sp.
GTCCCGCGCTCGCGAAGAGCGTCGATGGCGGCGACGAAGACGTCGATTCCCTTTTCGAGGACCAGCCGCCCGAGAAACAGCACCGCCATTTCGTCATCGGCGATGCCGATGCTCCTGCGCCACTCCATGTCGCGGCGCCCCGGATTGAACTGCTCGCGGTCGACGCCCCGGCTCCAGATGTGAATGTTCCGGTTCATTCGCTGCGCACGAAGCACCGCCGCGGTCGATTCGGCCGGGACCAGCAGCGCGTCGCAGCGACTGTACAACCGCCGCATCCCGGATCTCAGCATCGGCTCGAAAAGCTGGAGCCGGTAGTAGGTGAGGTAGGTCTCGAAACGCGTGTGGATTGAGGCCACCGCGGGGATTTCGCGCCGGCGCGCCCAGGTAACGGCTCGGTGGGCGGCGATGTCGGGGCTGGAGATGTGGACGATGTCGGGGTCGAAATCGGCAAGGTCGCGGCGCACCTGCGGCGGAATGCCCAGCGGAAGCCGGTATTCGGGCCTTCGGGGAATCGGCACGGAAGGCAGCGAAACCAGGTCGCCGACGGGCTCGAACGCCGGATCCTTGACGGTCGGCGCGTAAACCCGCACCTTCACCCCCTGGCGAAGGAGATAGCCGACCAGCCGGTTGAGCGCCTGGTTGGCGCCGTCCCTGACGTAATTGTAATTGCCCGAAAAGAGGGCGATTCGAAGATCGGTCGGTTTCACGGCCGTCAGCCCTTAGCCGCCGACCGGACAAAGGCAAAACAGATGGACCGCCCGAAAGGCAATGGCCTCAGAAAATACGGAATGCCGCCGGTCGCCCGCAACGACGCGCGGCTGTTCATCCTGGGCAGCCTGCCCGGCGACGCCTCGCTCGCCGCCCGGCAATATTACGCCCATCCGCGCAACGCCTTCTGGCGGCTGATCGGCGAGGTGATCGATGAAGATCTCCAGTCGCTTGCCTACCAGGCGCGCCTGGACCGGCTGATTGCGTCGCGGATCGGGCTTTGGGACGTCGTTGCCCACGCCGAGCGGCGCGGAAGCCTGGACCAGGCAATCCGGAGCGTCGGCCACAATCCGCTTTCCGACTATTTCTCCTCCCTCCCGGAGCTGGAGGCGGTCGCGTTCAACGGCGCCAGGGCGGCGCTGGCAGGGCGGCCGCTGCTGGCCTCGATGAAGCGGCTGAGGCTGATCGAGCTGCCGTCGTCGAGCCCGGCGAACACCCGCCCGTTCGGCGAAAAGGCCGCCGCCTGGGGTGAGCTTCGCCAAATTTTCGGTGGCTGACCTTGCCCTTGCCGCACAGTCCGTCACACTGGCGGGCATGAGCCCCGTAGACGAAAGTGAAACCGAAAGCGAAGCCGACCGCCGGCTGTCGATGGTCGACGAGGCGCTGGTCGCCGGAACCATCGCCAATACCAACGGGCTGCTGGTGATCCTCGCCAAGCTGGTTGCCAAGGGCGTGTTCGACCGAGAGGATTTGAAGTCATTTTCCGACAGCTATTCCAAGCCGCTCGACCATGACGGAATGCGTGAGAACGAGCTTGTCGGGCAGATGCAGGACCAGATGGAATCGACGCTCGCCGAGTTGATGCGCTATCTGAGCGAGCGCGACAGCGACTCCTAGCTGGCGGTGCCGCTTTGCAAGTCAAAGGAAGCGAGGATCGGGCAAGGGCCCTTAGCCCCGCCGCTGCATTCCCGGGCCAGGCGCACGAGCGAATCACGCGCCCTCTGAAGCTCTTCAATTCGCCGGTCGAGCGCCTCGATCCGATCCCTCGCAAGCTCGCGAGCGCGAGCGCGATCATCGCTTGCGTCGAGCTCGAGAAGCTCGCGGGCCTCCTGAAGCGTAAAGCCGGCCGACTGGGCCTGTTTGATGAAACGCAGGCGCCGCAGGTCTTCGCTCCCGTAGCGGCGGATTCCCCCGTTGCGCGCCGGAGTCTCGAGCAGCCCCTTGCGCTGGTAAAACCGGATCGTCTCGACTCCCACGCCGCCTGCCGCGGCGAGCTTTGAGATCGTCAGCGAAAGCATCTCTTGACTCCGTACCATGGTACAGGGGCTATACCGACGCCGACTCGCAAATCAAGGGGTGCGGACATGTCGAAGACTGCCGGCAAGGCGCATGGGCACGGGCATTCGTTCGGCGGCCAGGGTCATGCCGCCGAGGCAAAGCAGGCCCATATCGGCCATGGCGGCGGGGGTCCCTGGCGGACCGCCGCGAGCGCCACTGTCCATTGCCTCACCGGCTGCGTGATCGGCGAGGTTGCCGGGTTGATGATCGGGGTCAGCCTCGGCCTGGGCGTCTGGCCTACGATCCTGCTTGCAACGACTCTCGCCTACATCACCGGCATGACTTTGGGGCTTGTCCCGGTCATGCGCCGCCAGCGCGTCGGCGCGATCGAGGCGCTCCGGATAATCTGGATCGGGGAAGTGATTTCGATCGGAGTGATGGAGATCGTGATGAACTTCGTTGATTATCAGATGGGAGGGATGACGGCGCCGTCGATCGCCTCGTGGATGTTCTGGCGCGCAATCCTCTTTGCGGTTCCAGCCGGCTTCCTCGCCGCCTGGCCGGTCAACTACTGGCTCCTGAAGCGCGAGTTGAAGGCGTGCCACTGATGCGGTTGTCAGCGGCGGGTTGCGAGCGTAACGGCGCGGGCATGGCAGTCCTGCCGCGCCTTCTCACCTTGCTCGCAATGCTTGCGATGCCGTTCGCAATGGCGCCCGCGCCGGCCGCTTCGGCCATCACTCATCATCCGGTGGAGGCGGTGCCGGTCGAGCATTGCGCCGACGGCCAGCCCAAGGACGAGTCGGTCGGCGATGTCGGCCACCATTGCACGATGCCCTGCTCGGCAGCGCTGGCCGCACTGGACGATATGCGGGTCGCGCTGGAGCCGGTTGTGCCCGGGATTTCCGATCCGGTCTTCGCCGGCTCGCTCGCCGGGATCCTGCTTGAGATCGCAACTCCGCCTCCCAGGCTCGCCTTGTTCAGCGGAAAGACAAGCACCATTCTATAGATCGAGCGTCGAGGCGCCCCCCGCGGGGCGGCGCCTCCCGCAACCGGAGACTATCCTTGAACAGCAAAATGATTGCCGCTGCGGGCGCGCTTGCGCTCGCGTCGGTGCCGGGCGCCGCTCTTGCCCAGCACCAGCACGACCATGGCGCCCCTGCGCCCGAGACACCGCCGGCTGAACCGGTGGACCATTCGCAGATGGACCATTCGCAGATGGGCGAGCCGGAAGCTCAGGGCGACGGACATGAAGGCCATGCAATGACCGGCGCCCTCGGCCCCTATCCGATGACCCGGGAGTCGTCGGGCACCGCCTGGCAGCCGGATGCTTCCAGGCACATGGGGCTGATGACCTCGTCGGGAGAATGGACGCTGATGGCTCACGGCGTCCTTAACCTTACCTTCGATCACCAGTCCGGCCCGCGCGGCGACGACATGGTCTTCCCGAGCGGAATGCTGATGGGAATGGCGAGCCGGCCGCTCGGCGACGGCAGGCTTCAGTTCAAGGCGATGGTCAGCCCCGACCCTTTGATGGGCAAGCGCGGCTATCCGCTGCTGCTCGCAAGCGGCGAAACGGCGGACGGAATGAATCCGCTGATCGACCGCCAGCACCCGCATGAATTCGTCATGGAGCTGTCGGCGTCGGTCTCGCAGAACATCGGGCCGAAAAGCAGCGTTTTCCTCTACGGCGGCCTTCCCGGCGAGCCCGCCTTCGGACCGCCGGCCTTCATGCACCGCGAGGCGATCTTGGATTCGCCGGAAGCGCCGATTACCCACCACTGGCTCGATTCCACCCACATCAGCTTCGGCGTGGTGACGGCGGGCGTGGTGCTCGATCGGGTGAAGCTGGAAATCAGCCGCTTCAACGGCCGCGAGCCCGACCAGCATCGCTGGGACATCGAGACCGCGCCGCTCGACTCGACGGCGCTGCGCGTGTCGTGGAACCCGGCCCGGACGCTCGCTCTCCAGGGCAGCTGGGGCTATTTCAGGGAGCCCGAGCAGCTGGAGCCCGGCAACCAGAAGCGCTGGTCGGCAAGCGCTCTTTGGGCGGACGAAGTCGCCCCCGGCTGGAAAGGGGCGGCGACGCTCGCCTGGGGCCGCAAGGGCATCGAGGATCACGGCCACTGGCTGTACGACGACGCCTTCGCCGCCGAGGCCTCGCTCAAGCATCGGGGTTGGACCATGTTCGGGCGTGGCGAGATCACCGAGAATCGCGAGCTGGTGGCGGAGGCCCATCACGGCGAAGCGCATAAAGTCGGCAAGGTATCGGTCGGCGCGGTGCGCGACTTCAGGATTGCCGACCATTTGTCGCTGGGCGCCGGCGGCCTGTTCGCGGTCAATTTCGTGCCGGGCGCACTTGAGGAGCTGTACGGCGGCAGCAACCCGGTGGGAGCCATGGCGTTTGTTCGCTTGAAGCTCGATTGATCGGAAGGAAAAGATGGCGGAGAAGCAGGGCATGACGAAGATGTCGTGGGGGCGTTTCGCGGCGATGATCGCCACCTCCGCGATCATCATGTTCTTTTTGATGTACCAGCTGGTTTACAGCTGGGACCACGCGCTGCTCAGCCTGAACCGGCTGGTCGCGGCGCTGGTGATGGGCTGCGTGATGACCATCGTCATGCTCGGCTTCATGTGGTCGATGTACTCGGGCCTGGCGACGAAAGTGGCGGTCGCCGCCAGTGCTCTTGTGCTCGGCATCGCACTGCTCGCGGTCAACCGCAGCCAGGCCCTCATCGGCGACGTGGAATTCATGAAGTCGATGATCCCCCACCATTCCATCGCGATCAACAATTCGCGCAATGCGAGCATCAGCGATCCGCGCGTTCGCGAGCTCGCCGACAAGATCATCGAAGCGCAGGTCCGGGAGATCGCCGAGATGAAGCTCCTTCTCGCCGACATCGACCGGAACGGCGAACGCGAAACCGATCCGCTGCCGCCGGTTGCAGCGAAGATCACGCCCGGCATGAAGCCGAAAATCGAGGAAGCGGTGCGCTAGCGCGAGCGCGATTGACTAAGGGGGTGCCAGTGCACATATGGCGCCCCTGCTTCCAGGCATGGCCCCTTCGTCTAGCGGTCCAGGACGTCGCCCTCTCACGGCGAAAACACGGGTTCGAGTCCCGTAGGGGTCACCAATCTTTCCAGCATTTTACGCGCTGATCTCGTGTACGCCTGCGTAGTTCGGCAACGGATCGTTCCGGACATTCACGATGCGACCGCTTCATTCCCGGAAGCCAAAAACCGGAGCAATGATGTCTCGAGAATCGGGGCGCGGACGATCGGGTGTCGGCTAAATCAGCCTCGTGAGCGTAGCGGGAGGCTGCGGACCGAGGTACGTCTCGTTCCATGACGCAGCTGATATTGCTGAATAAGCCCTACGGGGTGCTTTCGCAGTTCACCGACAACAGCCCCGGCGCCAGGCGCAGGACTCTTTCAGAG
>DATKAY010000163.1:0-2039 GCA_035514495.1 Sphingomicrobium sp.
CCGACCGTCGTCAGGGTCACGATCGACCACCACAAGGCTCGCGGAATGCTTCCGAACTTCTCGGGCTGGGCGTCGGCCTCGGTCCAGTAGAGAAGCGAGGCGGAAATCAGCATGGTCACCGCGACGAGGCCGAGAACCAGACCGAATTCATACCGCCGTTCGAGGACCGCTTCGCGGATCGCGACCCAGGCACTCGATGTCCGTCCAAGCTTCGCCAGGCGAATCATCCGGAACATGCGGAAGAAGCGAAGGAAGAAAGTGGAGCCGCCGCCCACCGAGACGAACGCCGGGATAATGGCTGCGAGATCGATGATCGCAATCGGGCTCACCGCATAGCGAAGCCGCGGGAAACGATAGCCGGCAAAGTGGGGGTTATCGACGGCAATCCACAGGCGCGCGCAATATTCGACCAGGAAGATGACGCCGAACAGGATCTCGAGATTGGCGAAGAAGATTTCGCGCCCACCCGAGATAATCGGCTCGGTTTCGACGACCGCGGCAACCACCGCGACAAGGATCAGGACCACCAGCGCACGATTGGCCGGGGACAGCCCCTTGCCCCGCCATGCTCTCACTTCGAGCTGACGATAAACGCGCAATCGCAGCGACTGCAGCGACTTGCTCGGCATGTGCCCCCTTTTCGCCCCTGACCCCCAGAGGACTGCCTTCCCGCGAGTGCCTCTGCAAGCTTTTCCTGTACCTTGGGCCGGGCCGATCAGCCGTCGATCGGCTGTTCTCCATAGCGCGATTTGATGAACCGGCCCTGCGTTTCGAAGGCGGCCAGCTCGTTGCGGGCAAGGTCTTGCGAGATCTCGTCGAGCGCGGTCCGGGCCGCTCCGAGGCCCTCGACCAGCCGCTGGTCGACGGTAAGGCCTTCGCCATCCGGTTCCCGCCTGAATTCGGGCGGAACGTTCGCGTAGCGGTCGATCAGGCCGGGCAGGTGGATCGACATCAGCCGGCGGGCGTCCTGCGCCTTGGGATCCAGCGTGTCGACCCGCTCCAGAACTGCCTTGAGCGATGGCAGCCGGGCGCTGATCTCGTCGATCTGTGCCCGGGCGGGGGCGGGGAGGGCGGCGCGTGCGCGATAGAGATAGGAATCGAAGCGCTGGACCATCTCGCCGTTGGGGAGGTCGGCCGAGGGTGCTCCGGCGGAGCGCTCGCCGGGCATCGCGGCGAGAAGCGCGGCGACCCCGATCGCCAGCCCGACCGCGGCGAGAAAGCCGAACATGCCGATCGGCATGATGAGGCCGATGACGATGGTCACGATGCTGATGACGCCGATGGCGATTCCGACCCGCGCGACGCGGCGGCCAAGCTCGCGGTTCAGCCGCTGGCGCTCGCGCCGGGCGGCGTTGCGCGACGCTCCGTCACGCTCGTCAAGAGCGCGGGTGACCCGGTCGAAGCGGGCCAGCGCCCGCTCGACCTTCACATTGACGTCTTCAGCCATTCCCTCACTTGCTTTCGAGCGGAGTAAGCGGCGAGGAAGAGGTTCCAATCCGCGCCTGCTCGGTGCCTTCGGCGCGGGCGATATAGCCGCGCGACTTCTCGACCTCGCTGGAAAGCGTGTTCACCGTCTGCTTCATATTGTCGAGCGCCTCCAGCTTGAAGCGGTCGATCTGGTCCATCGTCTCGTAGATGTTCTGGAAGGCGCGCTGCAGGGTCTCGAGCGGGATGGTCGAGGAGGCCGCCTGTTCGTGGATCGCGCCGGTCTGCGTGCGAAGCATCTCGCCGGTCGAATCGATCATTCCGGCAGTGGTCGTGTTGAGCGCCCCGATCTGTTCAAGCACCAGCTTCTGGTTGGTGAGCGCCTGGGCGACGGTGACCGCGGTCCGCAGCGCCGAGACGGTGGTGGTCGAAGCCCGGTCGACGCCTTTCACCAGCTCGACGTTGTTCTTCTTGACCAGGTCGAGGGCAAGATAGCCCTGGACGGTCACCGCCATCTGGGTGAGCAGGTCGGTGGTACGCTGGCGAGTGTAGAACAGCGCGGTCTCGCGAATCGCCTTGGCCTTGGCGGGCTCGGTCGAGTCGAGCTCGTTGGC
>DATKAY010000164.1:0-24795 GCA_035514495.1 Sphingomicrobium sp.
CGCCTCGAGCTTTTCGTCGGCGGCCCGGAGCGCGACCTCGGCGGCGGCATGGTCGCCCTGAAGGCGCAGCGACGTGCCTCGCAGCTGGAGCGCCTGGCCGTCGAGGATTTCCGCTTTCTCCTCCGGAAGCAGTTCGTCCGAAGAGCTTCCAAGCTGTTCGCCGACCCCCTTTTCGGTATTCAGGCGCTCGGCGGTGACGGCGTCGATCGCAAGCGCGTCGTCGCCGTCAATCCGGCCGCGGGCAGCGAATTTCGGAACCGGCTTGTCGAGCTCCTTGAGGGCATCGTCCGGCATTCCCTGGTTCAGAAGGTGGATCGCCCGATAGTTGCGCAAGCGGCGCCCATCGATGGGATTGCCGCTCACCTGCTCTTCAGCGCGGGTGAAGAAGGCGTCCGCCTCGGAGTAGCGGCCGAGGTTCGATTTCTGAAGCGCCTCGTTCAGCGAGGCTTCGGCCCGGCTAATCGGCCCGGCGCTGGCCCTGCTGACCGATGCGAAGAATTCCGCCGCCTCGGCATAGCTTCCCACATTGTTGCGGCGATAGGCTTCCGCGAGCGCCCGCGAAGGGTCGAGCGTTCCCGCCTGGATCCGCGCGAAGGCGCCGGGATCGCCGATCCCCGTCGTGGCGATCGACACCTCGCCTTCGACGGGACGGTCCTCGACGATGCTTCTCAGCCCCAGTCGGAGGGCGCTGTCATAGCCGGTCAATCCCTCGGCGCTGAACAGATAGCCGCGCTGGCTGTATTCATAGGCTCGATAGGCGACATCGGCCTCGACCAGCTTGCAATCGATCACCCGGACCTCACCCAGCCCCTCGATCGACCCCGCCTTCGGTTCGGAGCAGGCGATGTCCCTGCTTCTCAGCTTGCTCAGCCGCTCATCCCGGTTTCCGGTTCTAAGCTGGTAGATCTTGCCGATCGGCAAGGCGGCGTCACGGCAGGTGATCGAATAGCCAATGTCGAACATCCCGGTGAGCGCCGGATCGTTCACCAGCGGCTGCGCCGAGCACAGGCTGCTACCGTCGGTGCCGATCCGGAAGCTGTCGCGAACGCTGAGCGGTGCGCTGGTCCCGGGGAGCGACCAGCCCGCAACGGCAATCGAAACGACAAGCGCGATTCCCGCCTTACCCATGGCATCCTCCGTTCCGGAGTGGCTTAGCCTCTTTCGGCCGGGCAGGCACGGACTTCTCAATCATAGCGCCACGGCCATAGCCTGGTCGTCAGGGAGATCAGGATCCTGGGATCGGGCCTGCTCTCGGAAATGCCCACTCGAGTGAGCGGAACAGCGAGCGCAGCGTCGAGGGCGAAGCGCTGAAAGGTGACCCGCGCGCCGCCGCCGACCGAGTTCAGATAGGTCGGGCCGGGGATCAGCGGATCGCTTGCGCTTGCGACCTCGGCATGATCGAAGAAGAGATAGCCATGCACCGCGGCCCGGCGAGGATTCGCCGAGGTCATTCGTCCGTACCGGATTTCGAGCTGAGTGCCCCACCCGCGGTCGCCGAGCAAAGTGCCCGGGTCATAGCCCCGGCCCTCGGTGTAATTGCCGGCGGAGAACAATTCGAAGCTCATCACCGGCTTCCAGGCATATTGGGCGCGCGCGGTCACGGCGATTGTGAGCCTCTCGGCCGGGCGGTACTCGCCGTGCAGAAACGCCCGGACGAGCGCCGCCGTCGGCGATCCGTCGAGCCGGCTCGGCGGAACCCGGTCGCCGCAGCCGGCCGGCGGACAGCGGCCGACCGCGCCCAGGACGTCCATGCCTTTGCGAAGCTCGAACGTGCTCGCGAACCGCCAAAGCTTCCGGTCGAGGGCGATTCCGGGCGCAAAGGCGGGGCTCGCCGCATCGAAGCCGAGCCGCGCAAAGCCGATCCTCAACCGATCGCTGCTGAACTCGTCCGAGTTGAACTCCACGTCCTGGTTGACGAAATCGACACCCAGCGTGCCGCGCAGGGTCCGCTCCACCGTCCGGACGAACGGATAATCGGCCTGGACGGTCGCCAGCAGGGTCCGCGCCCGCACGCGCGTTTCGCCCTCGATCGACGGCTTCGCCCAGCCATTGGTGAAGAAGCCGCCGATCCGAAGACCCTCGGCGCCGATCCCGAAGTCGTGGCCGAGCTGCAGCGTTCGCTGCTCTTCCAGATCGGTGGTGGCGAAAGCTGCAACGACGGTGCGGTCGCCGAGGCCGGCCAGCCCTACGAACTGGGCGCGCGCGAAGCTGCCCCAGCGCCCAAGCTCGGTCGAGCCGCCGTTCTGAACGGTAATATCGGCATAGACCGGCGCGCGCTGCACTGTGACGTCGCCGATGACTTCACCGGCCTCTTCGCCCGTCGGCCGAAGCGTCAGCCGAACGATATAGCCGGGCAGGTCGGTGGCGAGCAGCAAATAGCGTTCGGCCTGCTTGCGATTGAAGACAGGCTGTTTCGTCAACTGGGTGAGATAGCCGGCGATTATCTTCTCGGCGCCGGCAACGTCGCCTCGAACGCGAGTCTGGACAAGGCGCGCAAGGACCACCCGGAAGCGCACCACTCCGTCCGAAATACGCTGCTCCGGGACCTCGACGGCGGCGATGTAACCGGCATCCCGAAGGATCGCGGTTGCGCGGTCGCGGATGTCGCAGACGACGGAAATCGGCTGCTCGGTGCCGACGAGCCCGGCGTAGGAGCCGGCAAGATCCTGCGGAGCAATCCCGCTAAGCCCTTCGAACGCGGCGCCGGCGAGCGTGAAGCGTATGTCCTTGAATTCCGGGTTGTCGAGCGCGCAGGGCGTGCGTTCCAACTCGCCTACTACCTCGAGCCGGAGGGCCTGGTCCCGCTGCGCTCGCGGTTCGGGGCGGGTCACCTCCTCCCGCGTCGGCGGAAGCACCTGCGACGCCGTCTGTGCGGCAAGGCTGGCCGGCATTGCGGCAACGAGCGACGCAGCCACGCCCCGCATGAGGCGGGCCGATGCCGGCCTCCACAGCTCGCCGTCCGGTGCCGGCCCCATAGCTACGCGCCTCCCCTGGGCGCGAATCAAGCGCCGGACCGAGGGTTTACCGCAATCGGGTGGAATTGCCACGACAGGCTTTGCGTATTTCATTCAAGTCCTTAGCGCAAAGTCGCGTATCGCCAGCGGTCCGGGCCGCCCGAGTCGCCGCTTGACTTGGGCCGGGACTCGAGGGCTATGCCGAAACGGGTTCGGCACCTCCATTACGCTGCTTGCCATTATTTCTGAAGAAACTTTTAGAAGTGCTTTTGTCTTAGCCGAAAGTTGTTGAGGCTGCTTTGCCTCGCTTTTACTCTCGGTTGACTCTGACCCCCCGGGTGATACCTCTGGCAGGTTAACCAATTCCGGTTAACGACAGGGGAGTTGAGCCATGACCGGGACCACGGCCAACAATCGAAACTATCTTGTTACTGGAGCGGCAGTTATTCTCGTCGCTGCAGGTGCTTATGGGCTTGGAAGAGTCTATCCACCTCTCGGCCCGACCGCCGGGACCGTTGCGCCAGCCGAACGATACCATTCGAGCCAGGTTGCAGCGGGAGACGTCACGCTTGGGGACACGTCCGTTCCTGAACTGATGCAGACCGACGCGTTCGAAGTGATGGTCAAGGATCCGAATTTCCGGGCCCTTGCCAGCGATCCTGGTTTCCAGGCACTCGCTCGCAACCCGCATGCGATGGCTGCGATGGCCGCCAATCCGCAGGCGTTCGCCGCACTCGCGAGGAATCCATCCGCCTTCCAGGCGATGGCCCAGCAGGCTCAGGCGACCGCAGCCGCGGCTCGGCAGGCGAGTGGACGGCAGGCGCAGGCGATTTCGGCGATGGCGCTGAATTCGCAGGCGTTCAACGCCTTGGCGCGCCAGCCGCAGGCGTTCCAGGCAGCGGCCAAGCATGCCAATGCCTTTGCTGCGCTTGCGCGGCATCCGCAGGCGTTCCAGGCGATGGCTTCCAACCCGCAGGCGTTTGCGCAGTTCAGCCGCAACGCCAGCGCCTTCCAGGCTGCCGCGGCCAATCCGGCCGGAATAGCGGCAATGGCTCGGAATGCTCAGGCTTTCCAGGCGCTCGCAAAGGATAGCGCGGCGATGCAGGCTCTTGCCAGCGACGCCAGTGCGTTCCAGGCGCTCGCCGCCAACGCCAATGCGTTCCAGGCGCTCGCGAGGAACGCCAATGCGTTCCAGGCGGCGTTCAACGCCAACGCCTTGCAGGCGATGGCCCGGAACGCGCAGGCGTTCCAGGCGCTCGCCGGCAATGCCAATATGTTGCAGGCGGCAGCTCAGCAGGCGCAAGCGCTTAGCGCTCAGTTGCGCAACGCGAATGCGCTCAACGCACAAGCGACACAGGCGCTTGCCCTCCACGCCAATGCCTTCGCGTCGATGGCTCTCCAGCCGCAGGCGTTCCAGGCGGCGGCCAGGCATGCCAATGCGTTTGCTGCGCTTGCGCGGCACCCGCAGGCGTTCCAGGCGATGGCGGCCAACCCGCATGCCTTCGCCCAGTTCAGCCGCAACGCCAACGCCTTCCAGGCTGCGGCGGCCAACCCGGCCGGGATTGCGGCGATGGCGAGGAATGCTCAGGCGTTCCAGGCGCTCGCAAGGGATAGCGCGGCAATGCAGGCCCTGGCCCGCGACGCCAGTGCGTTCCAGGCGCTCGCCGCCAACGCCAATGCGTTCCAGGCGCTCGCCTCCAACGCGAACGCCTTCCAGGCTGCGTTCAACGCCAATGCCCTGCAGGCGATGGCCCGGAATGCGCAGGCGTTCCAGGCGCTTGCCCGCAACGCCAATGGGCTGGTCGCTTCCGCTCAGGCAGCGAGCGCCTTGTCGGCTCAGGCGGCGGCCGCTTCGATGGCCGCTCAGGGGCGGATCAGTTCGCAGGCGATGCAGGCGATGGCGATCAATCCGCAGGCGTTCGCTGCGATGACTGCCAACCCGCAGGCATTTGCGGCGCTTGCAAGGAACCCGGCGGCGCTGGCGGCCTTTGCCCGCAACGCCAATGCGTTCCAGGCGCTCGGGCGCAACCCGAACTTCCAGGCGCTTGCGATGAATGCATCTTTTGCGGCTGCTCTTCGGAGCGGCGGTTTTGCTAATGCTGTAAGAGCGAACTGACGCGTACGCCCGCTGGGTGTTTGGGGGGAAAATGAGTGAGTTGCTGCGGCCACGCAAGGCCGGACTCTGCGTGGCCGCGGCACTCCTTGCAGGAAGCGCCTCGGGCGCATTCGCGCAACAGGCCCCCGAACCGCCCCAGCCCGAGCCGGACACCGGCTATGTCGAAGATCCGGTCGCCTTTCCCGATACGCTAATCACCGAGATCCCTCCGGATCCCGACCCACAGGATCAGGGCCCTGAAAAAGTGCCTCCCGACGCGTCCGGGATCGACCTGTCGACGCTCGAAACGAAAAATCTGACCCTTCTCTATTTCGATCCAGTCCAGACCTATTTGACCCCGTATATCGCGCGTGCGTTCGAGAATGCGCTGCAATTCCACATGGAGAAGTTCGACTGGACGCCCTGGGAGGCGACGACTCTCCTTCTCAAGGACTTCGGCGATTACGGTAACGCCGCCGCCCGTTCCTCGCCCAACAATGCGGTCCTGCTCGACGTCGCGCCTTTGTCGGTTTCGATGGAAACCTTCACTCCGGGCGAACGCTTCTTCACTTTGACCAACCATGAGCTCGCGCATGTCGCGACGATGGACGTGTGGAACAGCCGCGATGCCTTCTGGCGCCGTTTTTTCCGCGGCAAGCCGATGCCGATCCAGGAGCATCCCGAATCCATCCTGTACAATTTCCTCGCGACACCGAGGAACAACGTCCCGCGCTGGTACCTGGAAGGCAGCGCCGTCTTTTTCGAAACCTGGATGGCCGGCGGCCTCGGCCGCGCCCAGGGCGCTTTCGACGACATGGTGTGGCGAGCCAGGGTTCGCGACGGCGACAAATTCTATTCGCCGCTTGGACTGGAATCCGAAGGGACCGCCGTCGACTATCAGGTCGGCGTCAACGACTATCTCTACGGAACCCGCTTCTTCTCCTATCTGGCGCTGAAATACGGGCCGGAGCGGACGGTCGAGTGGCTTCGCCGCCGCGAGGGAAGCAAGGGCTATTACGCCGCCCAGTTCAAGCATGTGTTCGACCGTCGGCTCGACGATGTGTGGGATGAGTGGATCGTCTTCGAGCACGAGTTCCAGAAAGCCAACCTCAAACGGCTTTCCCAATATCCGCCGACCCGGACGGTGCCGATAAGCCCGGAGGGGCTCGGCTCGATCTCGCGCGGCTTCGTCGACCCGCGAACCAACAGCCTGATCGCCGCCTTCCGCTTTCCCGGAAAGATCGGCTTCGTCGGGCGGCTCGACCTCGATTCCGGCAAGCTCAAGGAGCTCCAGGAAATCAAGGGCATGATGCTCTACAAGGTGACCAGCCTCGCCTTCGATCCCGGCGCTCGGACCGCTTATTACACCGAGGATAATTACGCCTTCCGCGACCTCATGGCGCTTGATGTCGACACCGGCCGCAAGCGAATGCTGCTGCGCGATGCCCGCATCGGCGACCTCGTCGTCCACCCGCACGACAAGTCGATCTGGGGAATCCGCCACCAGAACGGCTATGCGACGATCGTCAGAGTTCCCCTGCCCTACGCCGGCTTCAACCAGATCCACACCTTCCAGTACGGCGAGACACCTTTCGACCTCGACATCTCGCCCGACGGGTCGCTGGTTTCTGCGTCCTTCGGGGAGGTCGACGGAACCCAGACGGTGCGCGTCTGGTCGCTTCCCGAGCTTCAGAGAGGCGAAGGTGTCGTGGAGCTGGCGCGGCTCGCTTTGCCCCCGTCGGTTCCCGAAGGCTTCGTCTTTTCGCCCGACGGCAAGACCCTGGTCGGGACGTCCTATTACACCGGCGTTTCGAACATCGTCGTGTTCGACATCGAATCGCAGAAGCACGAGATCGTCAGCAATGCGACGACCGGCTTTTTCCGCCCGATCCCGCAAGCCGACGGTTCGCTGATCGCCTATGAATACAGCGGCAAGGGATTGCAGCCGGTCCGGCTCCAGCCCGAAGTCCAGAGCGATCTCGGGACCGTCGAATTCCTCGGTACGCGCCTCGTCAACGCCCATCCGGAACTCAAGCAATGGGGAGTCGGCTCGCCGGCAAAGGTGCCGCTCGACGAGTTGGTCACGGCGCGAAGCAAGTACAATCCCTCGCGGCGGATGAAGCTCACCGGAATCTATCCGATCGTCGAGGGCTACAAGGGCTCCATTTCACCCGGCTACTTCCTGCACTGGGAAGACCCGATGCAGTTCAGCCAGATCAATGTCAGCCTCAGCGTCTCGCCGTTCGACCAGATGCGCGACCGCGACCGGATCCACGCCAAGGTCCAGCTCAAGACTCTGAACTGGGACGTAAAGTACCAGCACAACGGAGCGGATTTCTACGATCTGTTCGGCCCGGTCGAGCGTAGCCGTCGCGGCGACATGTTCAGCATCGCCTATAACAAGACGACGGTCTACGATCCTCCGCGGCAGCTCGACTTCTTCGGATCGGCCGCCGTCTACATCGGCCTCGAACGCCTTCCGACCGCTCAGAACATCCCGAGCCCGAAGAACATCGCGGCGCTCCAGGTCGGAGCCCGATACACCAACACGCGCAAGGCGCTGGGCGGCGTCGACCACGAAAAAGGCATCCAGTGGCGGGCGCTTGCCGACCTCGATTACTCGCCCAACGAATCGCTGGCATTCCCGAAGGTCTACGGCGGGATCGACTATGGAATCCCGCTTCCGTTGCCGAACAGCTCCTTCTGGGTTTACGCCCATGCTGGCCATTCCTGGGGGGAGCGGCTCCATCCGCTGGCGGCCTTCTACTTCGGCTCGTTCCGGAACAATTATGTCGATGACCGCCCGGAGAAGAGATACCGGGAAATGGAGAGCTTCCCGGGCTTCGACATCGACCAGATCGCGGCTCGCCGTTTCGGGCGGGTGACCGGCGAGGTGAACCTTCCTCCGATCCGCTTTGCCGAGGTCGGCACTCCGGCCATTTACCTCAGATACATCCGCCCGGCGCTGTTCACGGGCGTGATGGCGACCCAATCGCCGGATGGCAGCAACCACACTTACGCCAATGTCGGCGCCCAGTTCGATCTCAACTTCACGGTCGCGCTTCGCTTGCCGATGGTGCTGTCGTTCGGAGCGGCAGCGGGCTTCGTCGATGGCCGCTACCGCAAGACCGAGTGGCTCGCCTCGCTGAAGATCATGTGACGATGGCGTGGGTTTTTGCCGAGTTCACTCATTGGGTCGTGGCGCTGGTCCCGGTCCTGATATTGCTGGCCGTGTTCGTTTGGATCGACGCGTTCGCGCTGATGAAATTCAAGGAAATCCTGATCCTGCTGGTTCTCGGGGGCTTTGCTGCAATTGCCTCCTATCCGATCAGCGGCGGGTTTATCGACACCTTGCCGATCGGTTTTTCCGGCTACAGCCGGTTCGTCGCTCCCTGGATCGAGGAGGGGATAAAGGGGCTGATCGTGGTCGGCCTCTTCTGGTTCAATCGAATCGGCTACAAGCTCGACGCGGTAATCTCGGGCTTTGCGATCGGGGCGGGATTCTCGGTCGTCGAGAATATCATCTATTTGACCGTCTTTCCGGGATACGGGACCGGCACCTGGCTCGTCCGTGGGCTCGGCACGGCGGTCATGCACGGCACCGTGCTGGCGATTTTCGCTGCGATCGCCCACGAGCTGGCCGAGCGCGAGACGCGCGAGTCGGCCGGTGAATTCGACTTCAACCTTTTGTGGTTCCTGCCCGGCTTCCTGGCAGCGGTCGCCCTGCACCTGGCGTTCAATCAGTTCCCCGACCAGCCGATGCTCGCGATGCTCGCTTCCGCCATCTTCGCGCCGATCGTGCTGATGGCCATCTTTTCCTTCGGAACCGCCGAGGCGGGGCGCTGGCTGCAGGCGGAATACGCCGCCCACAAGGCGCAATTGGAAGCGCTTCAAAGGGGCGACTGGCCCGACATTCCACAGAGCCGCAAGATCGCCGCCCTCGCCGACCGAATGGGTGGCGAGGGGGCAAAAAGGATCCGGCGCTATTGGGAGCTCCAGACCTGGCTGGTTGTCGAGGCCGAAGAAACGATGATCGAGGAAGCCGCCGGCGATGCAGAGTTCGACGAGGAGCAGGTCCGGGCCGCCTTCGCGGAGCTGGACGGCCTCCGGCGAGCATTGGGCAAAAGCACCTTTGCGGCGCTCAAGGAGCTGCTCCCGTTCAGCCGCAACGACTATTGGGAAGTCTCGGAGCTGCGCCAGCGGCTCTCCTGACGTCAGGTGAAGCGGTCGCCGAGCGTCTTGAGCGAGGCGTCGTGGGTCAAATCGAGGTGCAGCGGAGTGACGCTGACAAAGCCGTCCGCGATGGCCTCGAGATCGGTCGAATGGCCCGGGGTTTCCACCATCGGGCCAAGGCCGAACCAGTAATATTTGTACCCGCGCGGATCGGTGCGCTCGACGATCCGGAGCCGCCCATAGTCCCGAATACCCTGGCGGCAGATCCGGATTCCGTTGATTTTCTCGGGCGCCAGGGCCGGGAAATTGACGTTGATCAAAGTGCCCGGCGAAAGCTCGTATTCCATCAGCGGGGCGAGCACCTTTTCGGCCCAGACTTCGGCCGCCGCGAACGGCACGGTGTCGCCCATGCCTTCCTTCGAATAGCTCTGGCTCAGCGCGATCGAGCGAACCCCTGCGAGCGCGCCTTCCATCGCGGCCGAAACGGTGCCCGAATAGGTGACGTCCTCGGCGAGGTTGGCGCCGCGGTTGATGCCAGACAGGATGAGGTCGGGCGGCGAGTCCTTCATGATGTGCGCAAGCGCCATCATCACTGCATCGGTCGGCGTGCCGGTCACCGAAAAGCGCCGGTTGTCGTGCCTGCGGACCCGAATCGGTTCGGTCAGGGTCAGGGAATGGCCGGCGCCGGATTGCTCCTCGGTGGGAGCGACGACCCAGATATCGTCGGAAAAGCCCTGGGCGACGATCTCGAGAAGGTCGAGCCCGCGAGCGTTGATGCCGTCGTCATTGGTGAGGAGAATGCGCATTGCGGCCCTCATAGCGCCCGGCGGCAGCCCCGCAACTGCGTTGAAATCGAGCCCTATCGGCAACAGGTTATGCTTTTCTGTAAGCTGTGTTCGTCAGTGCTTGTTATGGGCGGGCCGCTTAATTATAGGCGCGATGGGGATGACCGACTTCCCCGGCCTAAGCCCCGGGAAAGTCGTCTTGAATCCGCCTCCGGCTGCACCGGAGCCCGGTCGCAGCTGCGATGACGGACTTGCGGTATGCCCGCGGGCGCGAGCCTGCGGACAGAGTGGGAGGGGAAAGCATGGCAACTGCACTAGTCGATTTCGTCGGCAAACAACCGATACCGTTCGACCGGATCGTTCTTTCGGAAGGCTATTGCCCGTCCGAAAGCGAAGAGTTCATGTGCGACCTGCACCGGGCCTATTTTCTCAAGAAGCTGAAGGACTGGAAAGAGGCGATCGTCGACGAGTCGCGCCAGACGATGGCGCAGCTCCAGGCCGACTCGCTTCGGGAGCCGGACCTGGCGGACCGCGCATCGAGCGAGACCGACTGGTCGATCGAGCTTCGAACCCGCGACCGGCAGCGCAAGCTGATCGCGAAGATCGATTGCGCGATCCGCCGGCTCTACGAGGGCGAGTACGGCTATTGCGAGGTGACGGGCGATCCGATTTCGCTGGCGCGGCTTGAGGCGCGGCCGATCGCGACGATGACCCTCGAGGCGCAGGAGCACCACGAGAAGATCGAGAAAGTGTCCCGCGACGACTGAAGTCGGGTCCACCGAACTATCGGCCACTGAAACATCCTGTGGACGTCCCGGCACTGCCGAAGCGTAAAAAGTGCGATTGGCGGCGGTCGGGCCGCCGCTGTGTCAGGCCGGCTCGAGGCTAATGCTCGATATGGCCGGCAAGCTCATCCTTGAGCCTGAGTTTTTCCTTCTTGAGCTGATGGAGAAGTTCTTCGTTGGGATGAGGCCGATGCTCCTCTTCGTCGATCATCGCGTGGAGCGCTGCGTGCTTTGATTCGAGAGTCTCGGCCTGTGCCTTGTCCATCGGAGTCAGTTCCTTTCCTGAACGCAATTGACAGCGCCGGACAGTAAATCACTTTTCAACGCGTTTGTCTTGCCTGTGTAACAACCGCCCGGCGGTTCCAGCGAGCATTCCGTCGCGTAAGCCCGCTCGCGTCCCGCTTCGGGACAAAAAGCCGCATTCACGGCAACTCCACCGGACTTTTCCGCGTTCTCTCGTCGAGCTGAAACTGGCAATTGAAGGTTATGGACGACTCGAACAAATCATCCGAGCCGGAAATCCGGATTACTCCGAGGCTGGTCGATTCCTTCTACACGGAGGCGATGGTCCTTGCCGACGAGGCGCGGTCGTATTTCGACGATTCGGGACGCGAGGAGCGGACTTGCCTCGATCCCTATGTCCGGGTGAATTTCGCCTGCGAATCGCTCAAGGTGACCACCCGGATCATGCATATCGTCGCCTGGCTCCTGACCCAGCGCGCCCTTGAGACCGGCGAGATCGGCTATCGCGAAGGACGACGGCCCGAGAGGCGGCTCGGCCATGCCCAGGAAAGCGACCCTTCGGTCGTCGCCAAGCTTCCTGAAACTGCGCAGCACCTGGTTGCCGCAAGCTCGGATCTCTACGCCCGGGTCAAGCGGCTCGACGAGGGCGAAGTCGACGACGAGCCCGCGGCAAGCCCGGCACGGGCGCTGATGGGGCGGCTCGAGCGCGGATTGAGTGGGCATCAAGGCTGACGCGCGCTAAGCCGTCGTGAGCAATGCACGACTTCACTTTCTATCCCGGACCCAGAATCCTCGCCGGCGCGGACAAGGCGCAGGACGTCGCCGACCTCGTCCCGTTGGGCCCCTGCCTGTTCGTCAGCGACCAGCAGCTGACGGGCCTTGGGCTCACCGATTCTTGCCGCAACAGCCTGGAAGCCTCCGGCCGCGAGCCGGTGCTGTTCGACCAAGTCGAAGCCGACCCATCGCGCGACACTCTCGAACGCGCGGTCGAGGCCGGGCGGTCGGCGCAAGTCTCCTCGGTAATCGGCTTCGGCGGCGGAAGCCCGATGGATGTCGCCAAGCTCGCCGCCTATCTGCTCGGCTCGGGCGACGAGCTCGACAGCATCTGGGGTGTCGATCAGGCGCACGGGCAGCGGCTACCGCTCGTCCTGGTCCCGACCACCGCGGGCACCGGCTCCGAAGCGACTCCGATCTCGATCATCACCTGCGAGGACGGCGTGAAGATGGGCGTCGTTTCCCGCCCGCTGGTCGCCGACGTGGCAGTGCTCGATGCAAAGCTCACCCTCGGCCTTCCGCGCGCGGTCACTGCCGCAACCGGGATCGACGCCATCGTCCACGCGATCGAGGCCTATACCTCGGCGAGGCTCAAGAACCCGATTTCCGACGCCCTCGCCCGCGAAGCCCTGCGGCTGCTCGGGACCAACTTGCTGAAGGCCTGCGAGGAGCCGCAAGACCTGAAGGCGCGCGAGGCGATGCTGCTCGGCGCGCATCTTGCCGGCCTCGCCTTCGCCAATGCGCCGGTCGCCGGGGTCCATGCCCTCGCCTATCCGCTCGGCGGGCTTCACCATCTTCCGCACGGGGTCAGCAATGCGCTGATGCTCCGCCACGTCCTGCTCCACAACGCCGAGGCCG
The DNA here is from genome assembly GCA_035514495.1 of Sphingomicrobium sp. GTDB lineage: Bacteria > Pseudomonadota > Alphaproteobacteria > Sphingomonadales > Sphingomonadaceae > Sphingomicrobium. Next base: position 12,668 of record DATKAY010000164.1, read on the forward strand.
CTCGCGAGCTTTACGCCGACCTTGCGGAGATTCTCGTCCCCGGCTGCGCCGGCGAGGGAAGCCAGGCGCGGGCCGCGCTGTTGATCGATGAGCTCGACCAGCTATCGCGCAAATGCGGGATTCCGTTGCGCCTTCGCGACTATGGAATCGCCTTCGAGGAAGCTGAATTGCTGGCGCGCGAAGCGATGAAGCAGACCCGCCTGCTGGTGAACAATCCCTGCCCGATCGAGGAAGCGGATGCCCGGCGCCTCTACGAGGCCGCTTGGTGAGCCGCAATCCGCCGGCAAGCCGAAGCGAATTCAAGGCTTGGCGCGATCTCGACACGCGCTGGGCGGACAACGATTCCTACGGCCATGTGAACAACACCGTCTATTACGAGTGGTTCGACACGGCGGTGAACGGCTGGCTGATCGAGCAGGGAATGCTCGACATCGAGAGCGGCAATCCGATTGGCCTGGTCGTCGAGACCCGTTGCACCTTCTCGGCGCCGCTCGCCTTCCCGCAGCAGGTAGAGGCCGGGCTGGCGGCGGCGCATCTCGGCCACTCCAGCATCCGCTATCGAATCGGGATCTTCGCGAAGGGCGCCCAGACCGCCGCGGCCGAGGGCGAATTCGTCCATGTCGTCGTCGAGAGGGCCAGCCGCCGTCCCCGGCCCATCCCGGACCACTGGCGGCGCAAGCTCGAAGCGATCAGCTAGCGCCTAGCCGCTCCCTCGCCTCGGCATATTCGCGGGCGAGCTGGTCGATATAGTCGCCCGCGGGCTGCACCTTGCGGACGATTCCGATCCCCTGCCCCGACCCCCAGATGTCGCGCCAGGCCTTGCTCTTGCCCGAACCTCCCGAGCCGAACTCGGTGGGCAGCGAATCCAGCTTGTCGAGCGAGTCCGGGTCGAGCCCCGAAGCGGTGATCGACGAGCGCAGGTAATTGCCCGGAATCCCGGTGAAAAGTGCGCTGTTGACGATGTCCGCGGCGCCGCTCTCGACGATGGCCTGCCGGTAGTCGTCCGAGCATCGCGCCTCGGGAGTCGCGATGAACGGCGAGCCGATATAGGCGAGGTCGGCCCCCATCGCTTCGGCGGCAAGAATTGCCGAGCCGCTGGCGATCGAGCCGGACAGCACCAGCGGCCCGTCGAACCACATCCGGATTTCCTGGACCAGCGCGAAAGGTGACCAGCGTCCGGCATGGCCCCCTGCCCCGGCGGCCACCGCGATCAGCCCATCGGCGCCCTTGGCGACTGCCTTTCGGGCGAAAAAGTCGTCGATGATGTCGTGAAGGGTCATCCCGCCCCATCCGTGAACCGCCTGGTTCAATTCCTCGCGGGCGCCGAGCGAGGTGATGACAATCGGCACCTTCCACTTCTCGCAGACCGCCATATCGGCCTCGAACCGGTCGTTCGAGCGGTGGACGATCTGGTTGACCGCGAAGGGCGCGGACGGCCTGTCCGGATGCTCACGATCATGGTCGGCAAGCGCCTCGGTGATCTCGTGCAGCCACTCGTCGAGCTGCGAGGCGGGGCGCGCGTTCAGCGACGGAAAGCTGCCGACGATGCCGGCGGCGCATTGCGCGATCACCAGCTTCGGGTTCGAAATGATGAACAGCGGCGCTCCGATCGCCGGCAGTCGAAGCTTCGAAAAAATGTCTGGAAGCGCCATTCAATCCCCCGTTTGAGCGCCCCGGTTAGCCCCCACAAGGCGGTCATGGCCAGCGGTGATTTAAGGGATCGACACGCCGTCGATATTGCCGGGCGGCGAATAGCGGCAGATCAGATAGTCGTAGGAAAGCGAGCTGTGGATCGCGCAGCCGACCCTGGTCGTCGTCGGCCAAATCATCGTCGTGTAATGGGAGACGTCCAGCCAGTCGCCGGTCGTCGAGACCGCCGGGAAAACGCCGGGCCGGAAGAATCTTTTCTCCTGCGACCAATTATCGACCATCTGCTCGGGCGAATAGGCGCCGCGAGTGCCCATCCACAAATTCTCGCGCTGGCCGGGCCGGGAGGCGCGTGGCGAGTGCTTCAGGCCCCCGATGGCGGCGAGCGCCGGGCCGTAGGACGCCGCCGATGCGGCCAGCGCCGGGTCCCAGCGGAGCGGCGCGATACCGAGCTGGGCGCGCTCCTTGTTGTGAGCGGCCAGCAGGCGAAGCGAAATCGGGTCGAGCGCCGCCTGCTGGTTTGGGCCCGCGGCGGGCGCGGCGATAAGGATCGAGGCCGCCGCCCCGATCAACGCCCCTGCGATCGACGTTCGCGCAGGCAAGGCCATTGCAGTCCCTTCAGTCAGGCCGCGGCGCGGCTCAGCCAGGGGCGGTAGAACTCCTTAAGCATCGCCACCACCACCGCCGGATCGTCCTGGCTGTTGACCCGGTTGCGCAGCTCGGCCGATCCGGGCAGCCCCTTGGTGTACCAGCCGATATGTTTCCTGGCGAGGTTGACGCCCGTCTGGTGGCCGTAGAGCGCCAGCATCTCGTCATACTGGCCGAGCATGGCGTCGAGCTGCTCGTCAAGCGACGGCTCGCGCCAGGCGCAACCGCCGGCAAGCTGAGCCATTGCCTGGGCGAGCAGCCAGGGCCGGCCATAGGCGCCGCGGCCGATCATCACTCCGTCGGCTCCCGACTGGCGCAGCGCGGTGCGCGCATCCTCGACCGAGCAGATGTCGCCGTTGACGATTACCGGCAAGGATACCGAATCCTTGACCCTTCGAACGAAGCTCCAGTCGGCCTCGCCCTTGTACATCTGGCAGCGCGTTCGGCCGTGGATCGTGATCATCCTGACGCCGAGGTCTTCGGCGATTCGCGCCAGCTCCGGCGCATTCAGGCTCGAGTGATCCCAGCCCATCCGGGTCTTCAGCGTGACCGGCACACTCACCGCTTTAACCGTCGCCTCGATCAGCCTGGCGGCGAGCGGCAGGTCGCGCATCAGCGACGATCCCGCCCAGCCGTTCACGACCTTTTTCACCGGGCAGCCCATGTTGATGTCGATAATCGCCGCGCCGCGCTGCTCGTTGAGCCGTGCCGCCTCGGCCATCACCTCGGGCTCGCACCCCGCCAGCTGAAGCGAGACCGGCTGCTCGGACGGGTCCCACAGCGCCTTCTGGAGCGATTGCCGGGTTTCGCGGATCATCGCCTGGCTGGCGATCATCTCGCTAACCGTCAGCCCCGCGCCGTAGCGCTTGACGACGCGCCGGAACGGAAGGTCGGTGACGCCCGTCATCGGCGCCAGGATAATTGGCGCGTCGATCCGGACCGGACCGATGTGGATGGGCTTGAGCATCGTCATGGGTCGGCGGGAGATAGTGGATGAGCCCTTGGCGGACAAGGCAAGCCGCCCTAGAGCCCGCCCCTCATGACCGTTACGGCCCTCATCGTTGCAGCCGGCAAAGGCGAGCGCCTCGGCGGCGGACTGCCCAAGCAGTACCGGATGCTGGGCGGCAAGCCGGTCGTCCGAAGAGCGGTCGAAGCATTGGTCCGGCATCCTTCGGTCCAGTCGGTCCGGGTGGTGGTCGGCAAGGGCCAGCAGGCGCTTGCGGCCGAGGCGCTCGGCGGCCTCGACGTCGGCCCGCTCATCATAGGCGGGGCCGAGCGCGCCGATTCGGTCCGCGCCGGCCTTGCCGAGCTCTCCGGCGACGCGGTGCTCGTCCACGACGCCGCCCGCCCCTTCTGCCCTCGCCAGCTCGTCGATCGCCTCCTTGCGCCGCTCGAGTTCTTCGACGGCGCGGCGCCGGTGCTTGCCGTCGGCGACACCCTCGCCCGGGCTTCCGACCGGCTCGGCGAGCCGATCGACCGGAGCGGCGTGGTTCGAGTGCAGACCCCGCAGGCCTTTCGGCTGGGACCGCTTCGGAAAGCCTATGCCAACTGGGCGGGCGGCAAGTCGCCCACCGACGAGACGAATGTCGCCCGGGCCGCCGGGCTGTCGGTCGCCGCGGTGGAAGGCGATTGGGCGCTCGAGAAGATCACCACCGCTTCCGATTTCAGGCGCGCCGAGGACTGGCTGGCGGCGCGGCTGGTGCAGCGAACGGGAATCGGCTTCGACGTCCATGCGTTCGGAGGCGAGGGCCCGATCATGCTTGGCGGGGTCGAGATTCCGCATCCACGGGGGCTCGCCGGCCATAGCGATGCCGATGTCGTCCTCCACTCGATCACCGACGCTCTTCTCGGATCGGCCGGGCTTGGCGATATCGGCGAGCATTTTCCCCCTTCGGACCCGAAGTGGAAGGGGGCGGCCTCCGAGATCTTCCTGGCGCACTCGGCAAATCTGGTCCGGACGCGCGGAGGAATCATCGATCATGTCGATTGCACGGTCATTTGCGAGGAACCGAAGCTCGGCCCGCATCGCTTGGTGATCAAGCGGAAGGTCGCGGCGATACTCGGGCTCGACGAGCGCCAGGTCAGCATCAAGGCAACGACCAGCGACGGGCTCGGCTTCACCGGCCGAAGGGAAGGCATCGCCGCGCAGGCCGTGGCCAGTGTACGTCTGGAGATCGATTGAATGACCGAGAGGCTGCTCCCGCAGGCGCTCTTCGACAAGGCGCAACAGGTCGTCGAGGCCAATCGCAAGCTCGGCCGCCGGCTGGCGGTGGCGGAAAGCTGCACCGGGGGACTGGTCTGCGCTGCGCTGACGGAAATCCCCGGCTCCTCGGAGGTCTTCGAAGCCGGCTACATCACCTATTCCAACGCCTCGAAGATTGATGACCTGGGAGTCAGCGAGGAGGTCGTCGAGACGTTCGGAGCAGTCAGCGTCGCTACGGCCTGGGCCATGGCCCGGGGGGCCCTCGCCTCGTCGAAGGCGGATGTCGCGGTGGCGATCACCGGGATTGCCGGACCCGGGGGCGGCACTCCGACCAAGCCGGTCGGAACAGTCGTCTTCGCCCGCGCCGAGCGCGGGGCCGACCCTTCGCAGATCGTCGCCGACCAGAAGATCTTCGACGAGAAAGACCGCGCCGCAGTGCGCCTTCAGGCGGCGCTCTGCGCGCTCGAATTGTTGATGCCGTAGAGGGCCGCTGCACGCTGCTCGAACGCGGTGATCATGCGCCGAAGCGCCCGGTCGAACATCTGCCCGGCAAGTGTCTCGAACAATCTCGACCGGAAGGCGAAATCCACCGAGAAATGCACCTTCGTGCCGCCATCGGCCGCCGGCTCGAAGCACCACTCGTTGTGAAGGAACTTGAGCGGGCCCTCGATGTAATCGACCGTGATCCGCTCCGGCCTCTCCTTCAGGACCCGGCTCGTGAACCGCTCCTTGAAGGCGGAAAATCCGACGATCAGGTCGGCCATCGTCTCTTCCTCGCTCGACGAGCGAATCCGGACCGCCACGACCCAGGGCAGGAACTCATCGTAGCGGGCAACGTCGGCGACCAGATAGAACATCTGCTCGGGAGAATAGGGGACATACCGGGTTTCGGAATGCCGGGGCATCAGCCGTTTGAACGCTCCAGTTGCGCCGCCCTCGCCGCCTGCATCTTCTTGAAATCGTCGCCGGCGTGATAGCTCGACCGGGTCAGCGGCGAGGCTGCGACCAGCAGGAAGCCCTTGGCGCGGGCGATCGCCGCATAGGCCTCGAATGCCTGGGGTGTTACGAACTCCTCGACCCTGGCGTGCCTCGGCGTCGGCTGCAGATACTGGCCCATGGTCAAGAAATCGACGCCCGCCGAGCGCATGTCGTCCATCACCTGGTGGACCTCCAGGCGCTGCTCGCCAAGGCCGACCATCAGGCCCGACTTGGTGAAGATGTGCGGCGCCTTGCGCTTGACGCTCTCGAGCAGCCGTAGCGACGCGTAATAGCGCGCGCCCGGGCGGATCGTCGGATAGAGCCTGGGGACCGTCTCGAGATTGTGGTTGTAGACGTCGGGACCCGCCTCGACGATCGAATCCACGGCGCTCTCGGCCTTGTTTCGAAAGTCGGGGGTGAGGATCTCAACGGTGGTGGACGGCGTGCGCTTGCGAAGCGCCTCGATCACTTTGACGAACTGGGAAGCGCCGCCGTCGGCAAGGTCGTCGCGGTCAACGGAGGTCACCACGATATGCTCCAGGCCGAGCTCGGCCGCCGCGGTTGCGACATGCTCGGGCTCGAGCGGGTCGACCGCGCGCGGCATCCCGGTCTTGACGTTGCAGAAGGCGCAGGCACGAGTGCAGGTGTCGCCAAGGATCATCACGGTGGCGTGCTTCTTGGTCCAACACTCGCCGATGTTCGGGCAGGCCGCCTCCTCGCAGACCGTGGCGAGGCCCAGCTCGCGCATCAGCCGGCGGGTGGAATGATAGCCGGGGCTGGTCGGGGCCTTCACCCGGATCCAGTCGGGCTTGCGCTGCTTGGGTACTGGGACGGGTGCGTTCATGGAGGCCAGATAGCGACGAGCGAGGCCGCTTGCCAGCCCTGCACTGCGCGGTTAGCGCAGCGCCGATGCCGCACTTTACCAGACTTATCGAGGGCTATCGCCGCTTCCGTCAAACCGGCTGGTCGCAGGAGCGCGAGCGCTGGAGCGAGCTCGCCGAGGGCCAGAGCCCCCGGATAATGGTGATCGCCTGCTCCGACAGCAGGGTCGATCCCGCCCAGATTTTCGATGCTGACCCGGGGGAAATCTTCGTCGTTCGAAATGTCGCCAATCTCACGCCGCCCTTCGAAACCACGCCGGGCTTTCACGGGGTCTCGGCCGCGGTCGAGTTCGCTGTCACCCAGCTGGAGGTCGAAGAAATACTGGTTTTCGGCCATGGCTCCTGCGGCGGGTGCGCAGCGGCGCTGACCGGACAGTTCGAGGGAGCCCAGGCGGGCAGCGGCCGGTTCATCGCCGATTGGGTGTCGATGCTCCACCCGGCGCGCGACCGCATTCTCTCACGACATGAGGTAATCGATGCGGACGCGACCCTCGAGATGGAATGGGAAGCGGTAAAGATCAGCCTGGCTAACCTTCGAACCTTCCCCTTCGTCGCGGAGCGCGAAAAAAATGGGCGCGTGAAGCTTCACGGCGCCCATTTCTCGATTGCCGATGGTCGGCTGTGCGTTCTCGACGAGACGGAAGAAAGCTTCCGCCCCGTCTGAACAGTTTAGCTTAACATCTTACGTTATAATCGTAATGCGGCCGGCCGTACTGGTCGACATAGTAGCAATAGCCGCGCGTATCGCGGTAATATTGCCGGTTATTGATCACTGCTCCAGCGACTCCGCCGAGGATCGCACCGGCGATCGCACCTTCAACGGTGCTGACGCCCGGGATGATCGCTCCGCCGATCGCGCCAGCGGCGCCACCGATCGCAGCGCCGGTCGCGGCACGGCGAGCCTGGTCGTTCTGCTGCTGACCATAGGGGCTGTTGTAGCCATAATACGGGTCGTGTCCGTAGGGCTGGGTTGCGCAACCGGTAACCGCCAGGCTGCCGGCGAGCGCTGCTGAGAGAGCAAATCTGTTCATGGCCTTTTCCTCCAAGACATTCCACGGAGTTCCGATAGAGCCTCAGTGCACGAGCAGGCGTTTCGTTCCCGCATCGATCATCTGCCGTTCATCCAGCGCCGCTCCCGTGCGTTCAGTTGTGGCCATTCCGCGACACTGCGGTAGATGGGCGAGCTTGGCAGTGAGGATTCGCAAAAGAGATGATCAACTCCAACGGCAGGAGCCGCGATTTCAACGTCGCTTTGCTCATCGACGCCGACAACGCATCGCCTGACCACCTCGACGAGGTGCTTCTCGTTCTCGGAGAGCTCGGGGCGATCAACATCCGCCGCGCCTACGGCAACTGGGCCAAACCGAGCCTCAAGGGCTGGGGCAATCTTTCCGGCCTCCACTCGATCATCCCGATGCAGCAGTTCGATGTCGTCAAGGGCAAGGGCGCCACCGACATGCGGTTGACGATCGACGCGATGGACCTGCTCTACCGGGGCAATGTCGACGGGTTCGGGATAATGTCCTCCGACAGCGATTTCCTTCCGCTCGCCCAGAGGATCCGCGAGGAAGGCCTCCCGGTCTATGGCTTCGGCACCGCCAAGACGCCGCTCGGCTTCCGCCAGGCCTGCACCCGCTTCTTCGATGTCGCCGCGCTGGTCGCCAAGCAGCCGGCCCAGGGCGAATCGGAGCCGACCGTCGAGAAACGGCCGGTCGACCAGGCGCTGCTCGAGGTGCTGGGCCACGCCTACAAGGCGTCCGAGCGCGACGAGGAGGGCTATACGACCCTTTCCGAGCTCGGCCAGCGCGCCAAGGCGGTGTCGAGCTTCGCGACCCGCAATTACGGCTACACCCGCTTGTCGGACCTGCTTCGGGCAATTCCCAATTTCGACGTCAAGCCCGGCGAGGACGGGCGCCTGCTGGTCAAGCGCCTGCGCTGATCCGGCCTGCGCTGATCGCGCGGAACCGCGCTGCTTTGCCGGTGTTGGCTTTGTGAAGCAGGAGATTGGCAATGACCGATGAGCAGAAGCTCGAATCGAAATTCTGGGATTTTCTCGAGGAATCACCCTTCGTCATGCTGGGCCTGAAGGGCAGCGGCTTCACCCGGCCGATGACCGCCCAGATCGACAAGGACCGCCAGATCTACTTTTTCGCGTCCCGCAGCGACGAGCTGGTGACAGGGCTTGCTCATTCGACCGACGCAATCGCGACCTATGCAAGCAAGGGCCATGATTTCTTCGCCTCGATGAAGGGCGTCCTCGTCGTCAACAATGACCGCGAGAAGATCGACCGGCTCTGGTCCGTGATGATTTCCGCCTGGTACGAGCAAGGTAAGGACGATCCCGATCTCGTCCTGCTCCGCTTCGACACCGACCGGGCGGACGTCTGGGAGGCCGGAACGGGCAGCGCGGTCAAGGCGGCCTGGCTGAAGCTGACCGGCCGCGATCCCAAAGAACAGAGCCAGGAAGACCGGGCGCAGGTGATGCTTTGAGCGACGACGACAACAGAGGCGAACGCTGGCTAGTGCCTAAGGATGTGGTGACAAAGTGGGATTGACGGACCCGGGCACTTTTGTGTTGCCTTGACGACACTGTGTCTCGGGATTTTTGAGAATCCGGCGTGCCGGCCGGAACGCAAGCATGCATCGCTGGTTTGGCGGCTAACCCGAAACAGGTTCGCCGGTCAGCACCATGCGCAGCTCGATAGCCGCCCCCGCCAAGCAACGAGACTATCTCGACGTTGCGATTGCCGCCGTACGCGGCCGACGCGACTGGCGGCCGGTGCTCGATGAGCTTCCGGTACCGGTCTACACGACCGATGCTGACGGTTCGGTGACATATTGGAACCAGGCGTGCGTCGATTTCGCGGGCCGTGAGCCCCAACTCGGCCAGGACCGCTGGTGCGTCACCTGGCAGCTCTACACTTTGTCCGGCGACCCGATGCCCCACGACCAATGCCCAATGGCCAGGGCGATCAAGGAAAAGCGGGAGATCCGCAACGAAATCATAATTGTCGAGCGCCCTGACGGACGCCGCGCCGCCTGCCGCCCCTATCCTACGCCATATTTCGACGAGGCGGGCAGGCTCCAGGGCGCCGTCAACCTTATCGTCGATGTCACAGTAGAGCAGGTTGATGCGCTCGCCGATCAGGCGGCGCGATGCATGCGGCTGGCGCGTTCCACCACCGACGTCCAAACCTCCAGGATTCTCACGGACATGGCCCGCGACTATGCCTCCACGGCCGAGAAGCTCAGGTCCGGCCTTTAAAACCCGCTCCCGTCGCGACTTCGCTCCCGTCGTGAAGTCACCGGCAGCGATTTTCCACGTTCGACGCACCCTCCAATTCGACGATCCATTCAAGGACCCGCCGCGAAGCTGGCGCGCGGGAACTAGCGGGTGAGCTTCCGGTAGGTCATCCGGTGCGGGCGCTCGGCCTCCGGGCCCAGGCGGCGCAGCTTGTCCTCCTCATAAGCCTCGAAATTGCCCTCGAACCATTCGACCTGGCTGTCGCCTTCGAAGGCGAGGATGTGGGTCGCGAGCCGATCGAGGAAGAAGCGGTCATGGCTGATGATTACCGCGCAGCCGGCGAAATTCTCGAGCGCGTCCTCGAGCGCCCGAAGAGTCTCGACGTCGAGATCGTTGGTCGGCTCGTCGAGCAGCAGGACGTTGCCGCCCTCCTTCAGCATCTTGGCGAGGTGGACCCGGTTGCGCTCGCCGCCGGACAGCTGGCCGACCTTCTTCTGCTGGTCGGGGCCGCGGAAGTTGAACGCGCCGACATAGGCGCGGGTGTTCATCTCGTGCTTGCCGAGCTTGAAGACGTCGAGCCCGTCGGAGATCTCCTCCCAGACGTTGTGCTTCGGGTCGAGCGAATCGCGGCTCTGGTCGACATAGCCGAGGTGGACGGTCGGCCCGATCGCGATACTGCCGGAATCCGGCTCCTCCTGGCCGGTGATTAGGCGGAACAGGGTCGTCTTGCCGGCTCCGTTGGGGCCGATGATTCCGACGATCCCGCCGGGCGGGAGGTTGAACGAAAGATCCTCGAACAACAGCCTGTCGCCATAGGCCTTGGTCAAATTCTTCGCCTCGATCACATTGTCGCCGAGTCGCTCGGGCATCTGGATCAGGATCTCGCCCTTGGTGGGGGCGCGGTTCTCCTGGCTTTTCACCAGCTGGTCGAAGGCCCGGATTCGCGCCTTCGACTTGGCCTGGCGGGCCTTTGGCGAACGTCGAATCCACTCGAGCTCGTCGGCGATGGCCTTTTGTCGACCGGTCTCCTCGCGCTCCTCTTGGGCGAGCCTTTTCGCCTTCTTTTCCAGATAGGTGGAGTAGTTTCCTTGGTAGACGTAGTAACGGCCTCGATCGAGCTCGAGGATCCAGTTCACGACATTGTCGAGGAAATAGCGGTCGTGGGTGACGAGGATGACGTTGCCCGGATAATCGACCAGATGTTTTTCGAGCCACTGAACGCTCTCGGCGTCGAGATGGTTGGTCGGCTCGTCGAGCAGAAGGATGTCCGGCTTTTCCAGCAGCAATCGGGTCAGCGCAACCCGGCGGCGCTCGCCTCCCGACAATCGGGTGACTTCCGACTCACCCGGTGGGCAGCGAAGCGCGTCCATCGCGATCTCGAGCTGGTTGTCGAGGGTCCAGCCGTCGACCGCGTCGATCTTCTCCTGGAGCTCGCCCATCTCGGCCATCAGCGCGTCGAAATCCGAATCCTCGGGCGGGTCGGCCATCTGCGCCGAGATCGCATTGAACCGGTCGATCATGTCGGCGACCGGGCGGACTCCGTTCATCACATTCTCGCGGACGGTCTTGGCCGGGTCGAGCTGCGGCTCCTGCTCGAGATAGCCGACGGAGATTCCCTCCCCGGCCCAGGCCTCGCCGCTGAATTCCTTGTCCCTGCCGGCCATGATCTTCATCAGCGTCGACTTGCCGGAGCCGTTCGGGCCGACGATTCCGATCTTGGCGTCGGGATAGAATTGCAGGTGGATGTTGTTGAGGATGGGCTTGTGGCCCGGGAAGGCCTTGGTCAGGCCCTTCATTACAAAGCTGTATTGGGCGGCCATTGCGGCGCGGTGTCCTTCGCAGAAGAGAGTTGGGAATTGCCGCGCGAGTTAGTGCAGGGCGGCCGCCATTTCTACCCCATGCCCCTGCGCGACACCGGTGCAAGTGCCAGCTTTCGTTCGTCCTGAGCGGAGCCTCCAAAGGAGGCGCAGTCGAAAGGCGTCACTCAAATGTTCTGCCAGCGCCCTTCGACATCGCGCAGAACGAACGGGTGTTTTTCGTGCCGCGGCAGCTAATCCCTTCCGACCATCGCCTCGGCACCCTCGAAGCGGTAGTCGCGGTACTGGTCGCGAAGGGTCCGCTTCGAAAGTTTTCCGGTCGCGGTGTGCGGCAGCTCGTCGACGAACTCGATCGCGTCGGGCAGCCACCAGCTCGACACAACCCCACGCAGATGCTCGCGGATATCCTCCTCGGTGACGGAGCTCCCTTCCGAGCGTATGACCAGCAGCAGCGGCCGCTCGTCCCATTTGGGGTGCGAGATTCCGATCGCCGCAGCCTCGGCTACTCCGCGGCAGCCGACCGCCGCATTCTCAAGGTCTATCGAGCTGATCCATTCGCCGCCCGACTTGATCACGTCCTTGGCGCGGTCGGTGATCTGCATCGTGCCGTCGGGGTGAAGCACGGCGACGTCGCCGGTGTCGAACCAGCCGCCATCGACGGTCGAGTCCGCGTCGTCCTTGAAGTATCGCTTCACCACCCAGGGCCCGCG
>DATKAY010000165.1:0-4211 GCA_035514495.1 Sphingomicrobium sp.
GCATGCCGAGGATCTCGACAGGACGGTGATCCGGGAGGCTTCGGTGATGCGGCGCCAAGTCGACCACCATCTCGCCCGCGCAAGGGCGATCGGGCGGCGCACCGCTGGACAGTCGCGGGCAAGCGTCTGGGCGAGCGTCGAAGCCGTCCAGCGCGCCGTCGACCGGCTCTACGAGGGAGTCACTCTCGACATTGCCGGCGACCGCACCGCTTTGGCGCGAGTCGAGCGCCAGGACCTCGACGAGATGATCGGCAACCTCGTTGAAAATGCCGCGAAATACGGCCGCGGCCGGGTGTTCGTCACGGTCGAGAGCCATTCCGACGATGGCCATGCGCCGACGGTCGATATTTCGGTCGAGGACGACGGACGGGGAATCCCCGAGCGCGAGCGCGAAGCCTTGTTCGCCCGTGGCGCTCGGCTCGACACCGGCAAGCCCGGCACCGGCCTGGGGCTGGCGATCGTCCGCGACGTCGCCGAAATCTACGGCGGCCGGGTGAGCCTCGAGAAAAGCGAGGACCTCGGCGGCCTGCTCGCCCGGCTCACGCTGCCGGCGGGCTAGGAAATGCCCTTCCCGGCCGCTAGTGCGACCCCGACATGAGCGCCAATGTTCTCCCGCTGAACCCCGGCCGCGAGCCGTCGCTGGAGCCGCTGATGCAGCTCGTCGCCGACGACATGAACGGCGTCAACGCCGTCATCCTCGAGCGGATGCAGAGCAAGGCCGCTCTGATCCCCGAGCTCGCCGGGCATTTGATCGCCGGCGGCGGCAAGCGCATGCGCCCGATGCTCACCCTCGCCTGCGCCAAGCTACTCGATTATCCCGGCACCCGTCACCACAAGCTGGCCGCCGCGGTCGAGTTCATCCACACCGCCACCCTGCTTCACGACGACGTCGTCGACGGCTCCGGGCTTCGCCGGGGCAGGCGCACCGCCAACGTCATCTGGGGCAATCCGGCGAGCGTCCTGGTCGGCGATTTCCTGTTCAGTCGGGCCTTCGAGCTGATGGTCGAGGACGGAAGCCTGAAAGTACTCACGATCCTGAGCTCCGCCTCCAGCGTCATCGCCGAGGGAGAGGTCGAGCAGCTGACGGCCCAGCGCCAGATCGAGACCGACGAAGAACAGTATCTGGCGATCATAGGCGCGAAGACGGCGGCCCTGTTCGCCGCCGCCTGCCGGGTTGCGCCGGTCATCGCCGAGGCCGGCGAGGATTGCGAGCTTGCGCTCGACAGCTACGGCAAGCACCTCGGCACCGCCTTTCAGCTGATGGACGACGTCATCGACTACGCGTCGGACTTTGAGGTGATGGGCAAGGGCGTCGGTGACGATTTCCGCGACGGCAAGATGACCCTTCCGCTGATCCTCGCTTTTGCGCGCGGCAGCGGCGAGGAACGCGAATTCTGGCGCTCCGCCGTTTCGGGCGAGCAGGCCGGCGAGGCCGACCTCGCCCATGCGATCGGGCTGATGCGGTCGACCGGTGCGCTGTCCGACACCATCGAGACCGCCCGCCAGTACGGCCGCCGGGCCGTCGCCGCACTGGCGCCTTTTCCGTCCAGCAAGGCAAAGACCGCTCTCGTCCAGGCGGTCGAGTTCGCGATTTCGCGGGCTTATTAGGGAAGCGCGAAACGCAACCCGGTGCTTGACGCAACGCTGTGGAAGCGGGCCCTGGGCCGCCGTGCGTCGATCGCGGGAATTACTTGAGCCGGAGCTTGATTTGATTGGCGGCCTTTGCCACTCGAATGGCCATGCCCGTTGCGCGAATTTCCGAGATCGACCGGCGGACGACCCAGTCCGGCCGCGCCAATGCGGGCCTGTGGCTGCTCGAGTTCGAGCGCAGCGAGCCGCAGCGCCCCGACCCGCTGACCGGCTGGAACGGCTCGGGCGACACCAAAGCGCAGGTGCGCCTCACTTTCAAAAGCAAGGACGAGGCGATCGCCTATGCGCAGCGGCAGGGCCTCGAGTTTCATCTCGTGCCGGCCACTCCGGTGAAGCTGAAGATCCAGGCCTACGCCGACAATTTCCGTTGAGTCCTGAGGCTGCCGGAGGCATTGTCGCCCCGCCGAGCTAGGGGGAAGACTGCCCAATTCCGTTGTTTTTGTCGTCGGCACCCGGCCCGAAGCCATCAAGCTCGCCCCGGTCGCGGCGGCACTGGCCGAACGCGGACTCCCGCCGCTGCTGATCTTCACCGGGCAGCACCCGCTGCCGCGGCCGGCCGACTACCGGCTCGATCCTTATCCCGACGTCCGCCTCGACTGTCGCGGTCGCGACAATCCGCACTTGCACGTCGAAGCCGTCACCCGGGCCGTTGCCCCGGTCCTTGCCGGAATCCGTCCCGAACTGGTGGTCGTCCAGGGCGACACGTCGAGCGCGTTCGGAGGAGCGCTTGCAGCTGCCCTTGCCGGCATTTGCCTCGCCCATGTGGAGGCAGGGCTTCGAAGCCACGATCGTCGCTTTCCCTGGCCCGAAGAGGAATTTCGGGTAGCGATCGACGCCAATTCGCAATTGTTGTTCGCGCCCACCGAGCTGAGCGCCGCGAACCTGCGCCGGGAGCGGGTGCGCGGGACGATCCATGTGACCGGCAATACCGGGATCGACGCGGTTCTCGGGCTGAACGCGCCGGCGGCCCCTCCACATGATGGGCCGCCCCGCCTCCTGGTCACCTGTCACAGGCGGGAAAACTGGGGCGACGGGATCGTCGGTGTCGCCGCCGCGATTCGATCGATCGCCGCTCAGGACATCGCCCAAGTGGAAATCATTCTGCACCCAAATCCGGCGCTTTCGCACCGGCTTCGCACTCTTCTGCTCGGGCAGTCGGGAATCGCGTTTCGGCCGCCTTGCGGCCACCGCGACGCGATCGCGGCTATGCTTGGATCGGACCTGATCCTGAGCGATTCCGGCGGAATGCAGGAAGAGGCGGCCGCGCTCGGAGTGCCGCTGCTCATCCTTCGCGAAAAGACCGAGCGGCCCGAAGCCATCGCCTGCGGCAGTCTTAAGCTGATCGGCACCGATCCCGGCATCATCCTGACCGCGGTGAAGCAGCGCCTGCATCGCTCGCGCCCCGCCCCGTCGCTTCCGTTCGGTGACGGCCGCGCGGGCCAGCGGATTGCCGCGATCGTCGAGGAGTGGCTGGAGCCAAGCCGGGCGCGCTCGCCGCCTTCCGTCGGCCCTGTCAGCCGAGCGAGCTGAAGCCGGTCCGTTCCGGTTCCAACCCAGCGGCATTCCCGATCGTCCAGTCGGCGCCGCAAGGCGTTACTTCCATAAGGGAAGTTGATGTAAAGCCTTGTAAACCTTGTCCGCCCATTCGTCTGCATCAGTCAGCGGAGAGTATGGTGGGTAAGCGCGGCCGGGCAACCGACACGGAGCATGTGGGTCATGACCGCGCCGCAATGGCGCTGGCGCAAGTGCTTGAAAGCACGTCCGACTGCATCCTGTCGCTGGACCGCGACTGGCGATTCACCTTCCTCAACGGGCGCGCCGAGGCGGAACTCGGCCCCCCGGAAGACTTGCTGGGGAAGAGGATTCTCGAGGCTTACCCCCTTCTTGCCGTGACGCCCTTCTGGCCCGCCTATCAGGACGTGATGGCGAGCCGCGAGCCGCGCCACGTGGAAGCGTTCATGCCAGGACTGAACCGATGGTACGAGGTCTATGCCGCGCCGATCGACGAAGGAATCACGGTCTTTTTCCGGAACGTCGATGAACGCAAGCGCGCCGAAGAAGCGCTTCGGGAGCGGGAGGCGCGGTTCAGAAAGACTCTGGATTACATCCCGCAGATGGTGTGGCTGACGCTGCCTGACGGATTGCATGATTATTATAACAGGACCTGGTACGAATTTACCGGCGTGACGGAAGGATCGACCGACGGTGAGGCCTGGAACGACATGTTTCATGCCGACGATCAAGAGCGTGCCTGGGAACTTTGGAATCGCTCGCTCAAGACCGGCGAGCCCTATGAAATCGAATATCGCCTCCGTCATCACTCGGGTGAGTATCGCTGGGTCCTGGGGCGCGCGTTGCCGGAGCGGGACACCGGCGGCAATATCGTACGCTGGTACGGCACCTGCACCGATATCCATGACCAGGTCTGCGCTCAACGGAGCCTGCACGAAACCGAGATATTCCAGCAAAGCGTGCTGGAGGCCAGCGCCGACTGCATCAAGGTGATCGGCGTGGACGGTGCGCTGGAATTCATGAACGGCCCCGGCTGCCGGTCAATGGAG
>DATKAY010000166.1:0-2690 GCA_035514495.1 Sphingomicrobium sp.
GTAGCCCTGGAGGAACGGGATTCCGAGCGACTGGAAGAAGATTCCGACGTCGGGATTGAGCGGGGCTCCGCCCGAGACCCAGGCCTTGGTCCGGCCGCCGACCTTGGCCCGAAGCTTGCGCCGAAGCGTCAGGTCGAGAAACTTGTCCATCGGCAGGTCCCAGGGCTTTAGCCTGCCCTCGTATTTCGCCTCGCCAAGCTCGAGCGCGCGCCTGAACAAATAATTCGAGACGCCGCCCTTTCCCTCCAGGGTTTTGAGGATTCGCGCCCGCAGCATTTCGAGCAGGCGCGGCACGACGATCATGATTGTCGGTCGGGTTTCCTCGATATTGGCGGCGAGCTTCTCGAGGCTCTCGGCGAAATAGATTTGGGCGCCAATGCCGATCGGGAACATCTGTCCGCCGGTATGCTCGAGCGCATGGCTGGCCGGCAGGAAAGACAGGAAGACCTCGTCCCCCCAGCCGAAATCCGACGAGATGATGTCGGTCGCTCCGGCGACATTGTGGAGGATCGCGCCGTGATGGAGCATGACTCCGCGCGGCGCTCCGCCGGTGCCGCTGGTGTAGATGATGCAGGCGAGATCGCCCCGCTTCATCTCGTCCACCCGGTCCTCGACCGCGGCCTGATCGCCGTCGCCCGACGCCAGCTCCTCCCATAAATGGCTGCTCATCCAGTCCGGCGTCTGCCCGGCGGCGACGTCCTCGAACCCGATGACATGATGGCAATCGGTCGAGGTCAGCACTGCCGGAATCAGGGTCTTGGCCAGCTTGCGGGTCGAGACGATTACCGCTTTGGCGCCCGAATTGCCGAGGATGTGGCCGTGATCGCGCGTGGTATTGGTCGTGTAGGTCGGAACGGTGACGCAGCCGGCCGCCATGATCGCGAGGTCCGAGATCAGCCACTCCGGCCGGTTCTCGCTGACCAGCATCACCCGGTCGCCAGGCTCCAGCCCGAGACGTCGAAGGCTCGAAGCGAGCCCGATCACCTTTTGCCGGGCATCGGCCCAGCTCGTCGAGCGCCACTCGCCGTCCCGGCGGGCCCAGAGGAACGGCGCGTCTCCCTTCTTGCGAGCGCGAGCGAAGAACATCTGCACCAGATTGTCGAAATGCTCGAGCTGACGCGGACCATTCATTCGGAAACCACGACCCCTTCGGTGCGCGTATCCGCCGCCCCGACCCAGCGACCGTCGCGCCACTCGATCGCGTTGCCTTTGATAGGCAGTTCGCGGCTTTGCACCTTATGGCCGAGGGCACGAAGCTGCGGCGCCATCACCTCAAGCGCCGACCCTTCCTCGATCTCGACCGTGTCGCCGGGGGCGAACAATACCGGAAGCTCGAGCGCCTGCTGAGCGGTCAGGTTCCAGTCGATCACTCCGATGATGGCCCTGGCGACCTGGGCGATGATGTTTGCGCCGCCGCCGGCGCCGACGGCGAGCCGGACGCGCCCGTCCGGGCCGTACACAATTGTCGGGGACATCGAGCTGCGCGGCCTTTTGCCCGGCTCCACCCGGTTTGCGACCGGCACTCCGTCGCGGACCGGCACAAAGCTGAAGTCGGTAAGCTCGTTGTTGAGGTAATAGCCGTTGACGACCAGTCCAGAGCCGAAAAGGCCTTCGATGGTCGACGTGATCGACGCCACATCGCCCCAGCGGTCGACGACAACGAAGTGCGAGGTGCCCTCTTCGGCAGGCTGGAAACCGGGCGCAACCATCGGCGCGCCGGGTGGAACGCCGGCGGCGACCTTCGCGAGCGTGCGGTCGGGCGCAATCAGCGCGGAGCGGCTGGCGAGGTAGGCTGGATCAACCAGACCCGCGACCGGCACCGGCACGAAGTCCGGGTCGGCGAGGTAGCGGCCCCGGTCGGCGAAAGCGAGGCGCATGGATTCGGCAAGCAGGTGCCAAGCGGTCGGCGACTGCGGCCCCAGCGCCGCGAGATCGAACCTCTCGAGCTGCTTGACGATTGCGAACACCGTCGTCCCGCCGGACGCCGGCGGGCCCATTCCGCAGATCCGGTGGCGGCGATATTCGCCGCAGACCGCCGGCCGCTGCTTCGCCTCGTAGGAAGCAAGGTCGCCGAGCGCCATCTGTGACGGATTCTCGCGGGCGCCGTTGACAGTCGTGACGATCGCCTGGGCGTTCGGACCGACGTAGAAGGCGTCCGGCCCCTGCGCCGCCAGCTGCTCGAGAAAGGCCGCGAGCTCCGGGTTGCGGATAATGGTGCCGACCGGCAACGGATTTCCGGCGGCGTCGTAGAACAAAGCGCGGCCCTGGTCCGACAGCGCGCCGGTTTTCTTGTTGCGGATGAGAAAGCGGTGGAGCCGCGGAGTGAGGCTAAAGCCGTTGCGCGCGAGCCGAATCCCCGGGCGGAACAATTCCGCCCAGGGGAGCCGGCCCTGATCGCGGTGTGCGAGGGCCATCAGCCCCAGATTGCCGGGGACACCAACGCTCTTGCCGCCTGGTTTCGCGCCGCTCGTTTCCATCGGATTTCCATCGCGAAAAAACCAATACGGTCCTGCCGCCATCGGCGCCATCTCGCGGCCGTCGTAGGTGACCGGCGCAGCGCCTTCGTCCGAGTAGACCAGGAAGGCGCCGCCGCCGATGCCGGAGCTCTGCGGCTCGACGACAGTCAGCGCGACGATTGTTGCGAGCGCCGCGTCGGCAGCGCTCCCGCCGTGGCGCAGCATTTCCGCGCC
>DATKAY010000167.1:0-11410 GCA_035514495.1 Sphingomicrobium sp.
GCGCAGCGCCCGCCGGCGAACAGGCTCATGTCGATGAAGCTCATCACCGCTCCGCCGTGGAGCGAGCCTCCCATGTTCTGGTGGCTTGTCGTCGGGAACATCCGGCAAATGCCCCGCCCCGGCCCGTCAGGCCGGAACAGCAGCCGCCCGGTCGCCGCAGCGAAAGAGTTTTCCGGAAAATCGCCCCAGCTGTACCAGCCGGGATTGTCGGGATCCTGGGTCGCTCCGGCCGGAAGGCCGACGTCTTCGAGCCCCTCTGCGCCGAAGCGGTCGCCGTCGTCGTTCATGCTGCCCGATGTCCTTGGTGGGCGCGATCCGTCAAGCGGTCCGCTCGGCGATCAGTAGCTTGGTCTCGGCGATCGCCTTGGCGGGCGAAAGGCCTTTCGGGCAGTTGTTCGCGCAGTTCATGATCTGGTGGCAGCGGTACAGCCGGTACGGGTCCTCGAGCTGGTTGAGCCGCTCGCCGGTCGCCTCGTCGCGGCTGTCGGCGATGAAGCGATAGGCCTGCAACAGGACCGCCGGCCCGAGGAACTTGTCGGCATTCCACCAATAGCTCGGGCAGCTCGTCGTGCAGCAGAAGCACAGGATGCACTCGTAAAGGCCGTCGAGCTTCGCCCGGTCCTCCGGCGATTGCAGCCTTTCCCTGGCGGACGGCGGCGAAGTGGTCGTCTTCAGCCACGGCTCGATCGACGCATATTGCGCATAGGCATGGCTAAGGTCGGGGACGAGGTCCTTGATCACCTCCATGTGCGGCAGCGGCGTGATCTGGACCTCGCCTTTGACGTCGGCGATCGGCGTGGTGCAAGCGAGGCCGTTGCGCCCGTCCATGTTCATCGAGCACGACCCGCAAATGCCCTCACGGCAGGAGCGGCGGAAGGCGAGGCTCGGGTCGATCTCGTTCTTGATCTTGATGAGCGCGTCGAGGACCATCGGCCCGCATTTGTCGAGATCGATCGTATAGACGTCCCAGCGCGGATTGGCGCTGTTGTCCGGGTCGTACCGGTAGATTTTGAACGTCTTCAGCCTGTCACCGGGCTCGGTCTTGTAGGTGCGGCCCTTGGAGATCTTGCTGTTCCGCGGAAGCGTGAACTCGGCCAACCTTGCTGCTCCTTTCGACTTAGGCCGGCGCTATCACGCCGCCGCACTGCTTTCAAACGGCCGAAACATGCCCGCGCGCTGCCTCGAGCACCTCGAGCGCATGGCCGGGAACCTTCACCTTGCGCCAGGCCTCCACGACCTTGCCGTCTTTGCCGATCAGGAAGGTGGAGCGCTCCATGCCCATATACTTGCGGCCGTACATCGATTTTTGGACCCAGGTCCCGAAGGCATCGGACAGCCGCCCGTCCTCGTCGCTGGCAAGCGGCACCTTCAGAGCGTATTTGTCGATGAACTTGTCGTGCTTCTTCATCGGGTCGCGGGAGACACCGACGACCCGCACCCCGGCCTTCTCGAACTCTCCGGCCAGCGCGGTGAAGTCCTGCGCTTCCCGGGTGCAGCCCGACGTGTCGTCCTTGGGATAGAAATAGAGCACCAGCGGCCTGCCCGGATCGGCGAGATTGACGGTTCGGCCGTCGCTGGCGGCAAGATCGAGGTCGGGGGCGCGATCGCCTTTACTGATCATTCGAATTATCCCCTTTCACTTCGGACCATAGGTTTGCAACGCTCTGGCGCGCCTCTTCGTGCCGGGCAAGAAGCTCGTCCCAGTTATCGGCGCCGCAGGCCCTCGCCATCAGCTCGCAGCTCTCGGCCGTCGGCCTCGCGCTCTCGGGCGCGATGAGCCTGATCGTCACCAGCATTGCGGTAAGCAATTTTTGCGCGTCGGCAATTTTTGCCGGGATCAAGCCGGCCTCGGCCAGTTGCTCGACGGCACTCTCCAGCCGCGGGTGCAGCCCTTTGCGGTGCATCAGCTGAAGCGCGTGGACCGCGAATTCCAGATCGACCAGCCCGCCCTCGCCGAGCTTCACATCGAGCGGGCCCGCCGGCGGCTTGTGGCGGGCGATCTCCTCGCGCATCGTGACCGCGTCGGCGATCAGCTTGGCCGGCTCGCGCGGCTGCTCCAGAATTTCCGAAATGAGGGCGGAAGCCTGGTTGCGGGCTTGGCTCGATCCATAGACCGGCCGAGCGCGCGCTAGCGCCATATGCTCCCAGGTCCAGGCCTCGTTGCGCTGGTATTTGGCAAAAGCGGCCATCGACACCGCCAGCATCCCCTGGGCGCCCTGCGGCCTCAGCCTCGTGTCCACCTCGTACAGCGGGCCCGACGGCGTCGAAACGCTGATCGCGGCGTTGATCCGGTTGGCGAGCCGGTTGAAATAATCGGCCGGGCCGAGCGATTTGGGGCCGGTCGAGGCCTCGCTTTTCGGATCGGTGAAAAGATAGATGATGTCGAGATCGGACGCGTTGGTCAGCACCTGGCCGCCGAGCCTCCCGAGCCCCAGCACGACAAGCTCGGCGCCCGGAAACCGGCCGTGCGCCGTTTCGAACTCGGCGGTCGCCTGGTCGGCAAGCGCGACAAGCGCCCCCTCGGCGATTTGCGCATAGCCCTCGCCGACCTTCAGCGGAGGCTCGGACAGGTCGATCAGCTGGACTCCAAGCGCGAACCGGCGCTCGTTGATGATCCGGCGCGCCCGGTCGAGCGCGACATCATAGGGCCGCCCCTCCATCTCGCCTTCCAGGAATTGCGCGAATTCGGCGGCCGGCGGCGGCGGCTCGAAGCAGGAGGAATCGAGCAGCGAGTCGAGCAGCTCCGGCCGGCGCGCGAGCTGGTCGGAAAGCGCCGGCGCATGGGCGAGGATGCGCGCCAGCAGGACCGAAAGCGCCGGCCTCGCCTCCAGCAGCCGGTACAGATTGACCCCGCTCGGAACGCGCTCGACCACGTCGCTGAGCCGGTTGAGCGCGCGCATCGGATCGTCGCTCCTCGCGATCGCTCGAACAAGCGCCGGGAGCATCGCTTCGAACGCCTCTTTCGCCGCCGACGAGCGAAGCGACCGCGGCCGTCCCGAACGCCATTCCTCCACTCGCCGGGCGGCCGTCTCGGGCTCGGCAAATCCCAGCTTCTCAAGCTCGCCGCGAAGCCGCTCGGGATCGCCCGCAAGCCGCTCGCGGTCTGCTCCGGCGAGCTCGTCGAACTTCGATCCGACACGCTCGACCCACGGGCGCAGCCAGTCCAGCAGGCCCGAGCCGCGCTCGAAGCCGTGAAGCGCCGCGACATTGGCAAGCGCGGCGTCGCTCGCCGGGATCAGGTGAGTCTGCTGGTCCTCGACCATCTGAACCCGGTGCTCGGCGGTCCGAAGCCGGCGATAGGCTTCGCCCAGCTCGCCGGCCAGCTCCGGGTCGAGATAGCCGGCCTTGGCAAGCGCGGCGAGCGCGTCGAGCGTTGCCGGAGCCCTTAGCTCAGGCTCACGGCCGCCATGCACCAGCTGCTGCGCATGGGCGTAGAATTCGACCTCGCGAATTCCCCCGCGGCCGCGCTTGAGGTCGAAGCCGGGCCCGAATTTCTGCCCCCTCGAGTGATGGTCGCGGATCTGCTCGCTGATCGAGCGCACTTCCTCAATCGCCCCGAAGTCGAGCGCCCGGCGCCACACGAACGGCTCGACCGCCTTCAAGAAGCTATTCCCGACCGCCCGGTCGCCGGCACAGCAGCGCGCCCGGATGAAGGCAGCGCGCTCCCAGCCGACGGCGGAGGATTCGTAATAGGAGATGGCGGCGTTCACCGGCAGCGCGATCGGGGTCGCCTCCGGCGACGGGCGGAGCCGCAGATCGACCCGCGCGACATAGCCGTCCTGGGTCCGTTTCTGGAGCAATTCGATCACTCGGCGGCCGATCCGGACGGCGGAATGGCCGGGCTCGTCGCGCTCGCGCCTTGGCAAGCTGTCCGGGTCGAACAGAAGAAGAAGGTCGACATCGGATGAGAAATTGAGCTCGAAGCTTCCAAGCTTGCCAAGCGCGATGACCGCAAATCCTTGAGCCGCTAATTCTGGGGCCTCGGATTCCGGGAACAATTCGCCCATCGCGACCTCGATCGCCCGTTCGATGCTTCGGTCGGCGAAATCCGACAGCAGCTTGGTTACCTCTTCGAGCTCAAGCTCGCCGGCAAGGTCGCCGAGCGCCACGGCCAGCGCCAGCGCCAGCCGCGCTCGGCGAAGCTCGGCCTCGGCGGTATCGCCCTCGCTTCGGGCGGCGGCGGCTGCCGCTGCACCGGCTCCGTCGGCCAGGAACGTCTCGACAATGTCGGCTCGCGCCGAAATGGCTTCGCGAAGGAAGGGCGCATGGGCGCTTGCGCGCTCCACCGCATGGCTTCGGGCGTCGGGGACGGATCGGCGGCTCACCGGGCGGATCCATGCCCGAAACGGAGGCACGAGGAAACTTCCACCTCAACTCGCTCGTTCTGGTCAGCAATGAGCTACAAGAAGTTTATAGATATGATCGACGTGAACCGACGGCCGATACGGATCGACCTGCCACCCCAGCATCTGGGTGTGATGGCGGCCCTTCGCCATGCGTTTGAGGCCGCGGCAAAAGAGCCTTCCGACCGCGACTTCGATGAGTTGCTTCGAAAATTGAACTGATTGCCCAGGAGATGAACCGGCCGCTCAGAGGTTGCGGCTCAGATCGTCCACCTCTCCCATGATCGTCTGCATCGCCGACTTGTTCGGATCCTGCTTGTGCTGCCGCCTCGACGGCATCTTGCCGCCCGACAAAAGCGCTTCGAGTGCGACTCGCCCGCGGGCGACCCGGCTCTTGATGGTCCCGACGGCGCATCCGCAGATTTCCGCCGCTTCTTCATAGGCAAAACCGCCGGCGCCGACCAGGATCAGCGCCTCGCGCTGCGGCTGCGGAAGGTGGGTCAGCGCGCGCTGCATGTCGGCGAGCTCGATATGCCTGTCCTGGCTTGCCGGAGCAGCGAGGATCTTGGACGCGGTCAGCTCGTCCCACTCGCCCTTGAATCGCGCCCGCCGCATCTGGCTGAGGAACAGGTTGCGAAGGATGATGAAAGTCCAGGCGCGCATGTTGGTGCCGGCCTGGAAGCGCTTGCGCGCCGCCCAGGCCTTGAGCAAAGTCTCCTGGACAAGATCGTCGGCGAGGTCGCGGCTTCCCGAAAGCGACCGCCCGAAGGCGCGAAGGTGCGGAATCACCCCCGCAAGCTGTTCCTTGAATTCGGGGTCCGGCAGCGGAACCGGTTCGTCCGGGACCTTGCTTTCCGCTTCGTCATTTTTGTTCTTCGCGGTCATCATGCCCCACCATTTACCCTGCACGCCAACCGCCTTGGGCGGCCTGCGCTGAACCGACTATTTACCATCGGCTCGCTGTCACGAAGCGCCGATGAAGAAGATGATCGCGAAAATCAGGACGGTCAGCCCGGTGCCGATTATCAGCGCGTGACGGGCCATGTGCCGGGTCGTCCCACCTCGGGCTTCGGTGGTGGTCACATGTTCTGTTGGTTCTTTCATCGGGCTTTCGTTCATGTTTGGCGTTCACGTTTGGAAAGTTCATCAGGCCAACGCCGGGTCAGGATTCATGTTCCCGGCGCGCAACGAATGCGGGGCCCGGGCTGTCCTGGGCAAGCCTGAAGCGATCAGGCCCCTTTGTCAGTCAGGCAGGGACCGTCGCGGCGTCGAAGAAGAGCGCCTGGGCGATCGCCGCCTTCACGGTCGAGCGCTGGAACGGCTTGGTGATCAGGAAGGTCGGCTCCGGCCTGGTGCCGGTCAGCAGCCGCTCGGGGAAAGCGGTGATGAAGATCACCGGAACGGAGAATTCGGCGAGGATGTCGCGAACCGCATCGATCCCGCTCGAATCGTCGGCCAGCTGGATATCCGCGAGCACCAGCCCCGGCGGGTCCTGCCGGGCCATGGAGACCGCTTCGTCGCGGGTCACCGCAACTCCGGTGACGTTATGGCCGAGGTCGCGGACGATGGTTTCGATGTCCATTGCGATAATCGGCTCGTCCTCGATGATCAGGACATTGGTCAGCGTCTGCCGCTCGATCTCCGAAAGCGCCTCGGCGACCAGCGAATCGACTTCCTTGGAACTGGCGTCGATGAGATAGCCGGCATCGTCCGACGAAAACCCCTCCAGCGACGTCAGAAGCAGCGCCTGGCGCGACAAGGGCGTGATTTTCGACAGCCGCGCATGGGCGATCCCTTCAGCACCGGGAATGTCGCTTGACGGCTCCTCTCCCTCCTCGACATTGGCGGTCGACCAAATCGCGTGGAAGGTCTTGTACAGGCCAAGCCGGGGATCGACGTCGCGGGGAAACTCGTCGGGCTCGGCAACGATCGCTTCGAGCGTGGCACGCACGAAGGCATCCCCATGGGTCTGGCTTCCGGTCAGCGCTCGAGCATATCGGCGAAGGAAGGGCAGATGGGGTGCGAGTTCCTGTCCAAGCGACATAAAATATCTATCTCCTAACAGCAGACGCGTTCCGCCTTTTGCGGAGGCACCGGCCTGGTTGCAACCCCGGGAAGGATCGTTTGGGCTTGTCCCGAGCTTCTCCCCCACAGGAATTCGTCAGGGAGTGGAACAAAGCACCAGCCATTTGGTTTCCGCCGTGTTCGAGGGGTCATCGATTCAGGCTGTTGAGTTTCAGGCCGTTGACGATGGGAGAGCGTCAGGGATAGGGCGTGCACTGGCGCTTCGTAGCGGTATTTCCGCGGCCGCGTCTCAATCCCTCGTTTGAGGCACATGAACACCCGTACCCGCGCGTGGGGGAAGATAGGTTGAGTGAAAGAAAAGTGGACGAAGCTCCTGGCCGAAGGGCGAGAAAGGGCAAGCCGGGAGCGGAGCCAGCGAGCAAGGCGCCCCCGGGCAAGGCTTCGCCGACCCCAAGCAAGGTTTCGGCGCCCCCGAAGCGCAAGCGCACCGCTCGAACCGGCGATATCGGCCGTGCGCTTCGATCCGTCTACGACGAAACTCTTCGAGAAGACGTTCCCGACGATTTCACCGCGCTGCTCGGCAAGCTCAGCTGAGCCGCCCGCCCGGCGGAGCTGAACCGATGACTGCCGCCGAGCGCTTCGCAAGGCTCTCAACTCCAGCCAAGCTGCTGCTTATCCTGACGGCGGTGCTGCTGCCGATCGGAGTGGGCCTGGTGGTGGTCGCCCAAAGCGGCATCCGGGAGGCATCGGCCGCTCTCCAGGCGCAGTCCGACGAGCAGGCGCGGATAGCGGCTCGCGGGATCGAAAGCCTCGCTGCCCGCAACGTCATGGCGCTTCGGGTCGCGGCCAACGGCAGGGTCGGTGCCCCGCAGCCCTGCCAGCGAATCCAGCGCTCGCTGTCGATTGCTCCCGCGGTCGCCCAGCAATTCCGGCTTCACTCGGCCGATGGCGGCGAGCTGTGCAGCGTCGGCGATCTTGGCGAGACCGGCGAGCTTGCGCTCCTTGCCCCCGGCGACATCCAGCTCCGGATTTCCCCCGACGGGACAAGGCTGATCGTCCAGGCCGGAGTGGTCGGCGGAATGGCGACCACGACCATTTCCCCCGCCGAGCTGCGGGCGGCGGCATCGGAGGCCGGCCGCCAGATCGATGATTTGGTGATCACCGACAAGGAGCGCCGGATCGAGATATTGAGGAACGCGGGCCAGGCGCCGCCCGGCCACAGGATTTCGGCGACCAGCTGGCCGATCGCCAACGACCAGCTCTCCATCCAGGTCGAGGGCCAGGTCCCGGCGATCACCACCAGCGACCGACTGGCGATCCTTCTTCCGGTGCTGATGTGGTTCATCGCGACGCTGATGACCTGGCTGATGGTCCACCGGCTGCTCATCAAGCCGCTCCGGCGCTTGCAGATGGCGGTTTCGGAATATGAGCCCGGAGAGCCAGCGCGCGAGCTTCCGACCAGGCTCGGGCCGGCCACGGAGATCCAGGAGCTGCGCGACGCTTTTGCCCGAGCCATGACCCGGGTCCAGCAGTCCGAAGGCGAGATGCTCTCGGCGCTGGAGGGGCAGCGAAGGCTGGTCCGAGAGGTCCATCACCGGGTGAAGAACAACCTCCAGGTCATCGCCTCGCTTCTGAGCATCCACGGCCGAACCGCGGAAACCCCCGCCGCGCGCGCGGCCTATGGCTCGATCGGCCGGCGGGTCGGGGCGCTGGCGATCGTCCACCGTCACCATTATGCGGAGATGGAGGAGAGCCGCGGCCTGTCGCTTCGCCCGCTCCTTTCCGAGCTTGGGGCCGAGCTTCGCGCAGGAGCGCCCGACACGGCGCGCGAGCTGACCATCGAGCTGGAGGTCGAGCCGCTCCACACGACCCAGGACGTGGCGGTCTCGACCGCTTTCTTGATCACCGAGGTGGTCGAGTTCGCGATGCTCCACCGGCCCGACCAGCCGGTCGAGATCTCGGTCCGGCGGGCCAGCGACCTGACCGCCCGGCTGACGCTTGGAAGCCCGGTCCTGAACCCCGAATCCGATGACGATCCGGAAAAGGTCCAGTTCGAGCGGATCATCGCCGGCCTGGCCAAGCAATTGCGCTCGACGCTGGACCGCAAGCTGGGTCGCTACAGCGTCGACCTCCCGGTGTTTCCAGCGCTTTAGTGCGATCGTTTCGGCGCCGGCGAAAAAAAATGACGGCGCTTCCGGAACCGGTGGAAAAGAAAGGGCGTTAAGGCAGTCGGATAGTGACATTTGCCCCCCCGCTCTCGCTATCCGTTTAACTGGGCCCGGAATCGCCAACCCTCCCCCCCCCCGGTGGCGATTCCGGGCCCGAATTTTCTCCGTCATCCGGATCGACAGCCTCATGAACGCGCCTCGCGGCTCGCCAGTGGGTCAGCCGTATCGCCACGATCGCCAGCTCGTAGAGGGCGTAAAGGGGGATCGCGAGCATGAACTGGGAAATGACGTCCGGCGGAGTGAGCACCGCGCCAAGCGTGAATACCCCGACGATCGCATAGCGGCGGCCCTTCGCCAGCTGCTCGCGGGTGACCAGCCCGGCCCGTTCCAGGATCATCAGCAGGATCGGTAAAAGGAAGGCGACTCCGAAAGCGAACAGGAATCGGGTCGAGAAGCTCAGATAATTGCCGATTCCCGGGAGCGCGTCTTTCTCGACTCCGCCGACCTCCCCTTCATAGCCAAGCAGGAAATGAAGCGCCGTCGGCATCGCGATGTAATAAGCGAAGGCCGCTCCCCCGATGAAGAACAGCGGGGTTGCAATCAGGAAGGGCAGCAGCGCCCTTTTTTCCTGCGCGTAGAGGCCGGGGGCGACGAACTTCCAGATCTGGATCGCGAAAAAGGGGAAGCCGAGCATCAAAGCAGTGAAGAGCGCCACTTTCACGTCGACGAAAAAGGCCTCGAAGACGTCGGTGAAGATCAGCCGGCCCTGACCTGCCGCAAGCAAAGGCTGGACAAGGAAGCCGAAGATCTCGGCGGCGAAGTTCCAGGCCCCGATGAACAGCAGGACGAGCACGACGATCGACCACAGCAGCCGCCTCCTGAGCTCGATCAAATGATCGATCAGCGGGGCCTTACTTTCATCGACGTCCTTCACGGCAGATCGCGCGCGTCAGGCGGCCGGGGGGCCGGCGGGGTGTCGTCGGGAGACGGCTTGTCGCCGAGCGGAAGACCCGGTTCGTCCGTCTCCGGGCTGTCGGCGGGGAGCGCCGGATATTCGCGCATGATGCGCTCATTCTCCTCGCGCCACTTGGTCTCCATTTCCTCCAGCTCGGCCTCGCGGATCATCGCCTCGACCCCCGTTTGGAAATGGCGCGCCATGCCGCGGATTTTTCCAACCCACCGGCCGATGGTCCGGAGCGCGGCCGGAAGCTCCTTCGGCCCGATGAAGATCAGGGCGGCAATGCCAACGACAATGAGCTCGGTGGAATCGATGCCGAACATCGGCCCGGCACTCCCGTTCAGCCGCGCGGCTGCTCGTCTTTAGAAGGGGGTTCGACCGGCGCCGGCTCGGCGGTGACGTCGATCGGCCGCTCCGGCTGCTGGTTTTGGGGCGGCAGCGAGCGTTTCTCCCGCGCCTGCTTTTCCTCGTCCTCCGACAGCCCCTTCTTGAAGCTCGTAATCCCCTTGCCGAGGTCGCCCATCAGGTCCGAAATCCGGCCGCGGCCGAAAAACAGCAGCAAAAGCGCCGCGATAATCAGAATTTGCCAGATACCCGGACTCATCGATTGTCTCCCATAGGCAAGGGAATCTAGTCTCCTTCGTCCTCGCTTTCCAGTTCCGGTTCGTCGAGCGAGCGAAAGACGTTTTCGTCCAGCGGGTCGAGCAGCCCCGCCGCCTTGAGATCCTCGATGCCCGGAAGGTCCTTTCGCGAGCCCAGGCCGAAGTGCGTGAGGAAGTCGGGCGTGGTCGCATAGAGCAAAGGCCGGCCCGGCGATTCGCGCCGACCGGCGGTCCGGACCCAGCCCGATTCCATCAGCACATCGAGCGTTCCCTTGGAGATCTGAACGCCCCGGATCGCCTCGATCTCGGCCCTGCTGACCGGCTCGTGATAGGCGATGATCGCCAAAGTCTCGGTCGCCGCCCGGGACAACTTGCGCGGCTCCTCCCGGGTCCGCCGGAGAAGGTGGGCAAGGTCGGGCGCGGTCTGGAAATGCCAGCGCCCGCCCCGCTCGACCAGCTCGATCCCATGGCCTTGATAGCGTTTCGCAAGTTCGGCGAGAGCGGCGGCGACATCGCCGTCCCCGCCCTCGGGCCGCGCATGGGCGGCGATGTCGGCGATGCCAAGCGGCTCGGCGGAGGCGAAAATTGTGGCTTCCACCGCCCGGACGAACTCGTCCATCAGGCCGCGGCCCGGATCCGCAGCGAGGCGAAGGCCTCGTCCTGCTCAAGGTCGAGCCGGCCTTTCCGGGCAAGCTCGAGCGCTGCAAGGAAGCTCGAGGCGAGCGCCGAGCGGAGAAGCTGGGGATCGTCCGTTACCGGGAGGAAAGCCTCGATGTCGGTCCAGTCGATCGCCATGCCGAGCATCCCGCCTAACCGCTCGAGCGCCTCGTCCAAAGTCATCACCGACCGGGGATGGACGACATGCATCGGCGGCGCGGTCCGCGCCTTGACCGTCCCGTAGGCGGCGAACAGGTCGAAGGCCGTGGCCTGCCAGGCCGATTTGCGCACCAGCCTCAGCCCTTCGGGAGCGCCGCGAGCGAAGACGTCGCGGCCGAGCCGGTCCCGTCCAAGCAGCCTCGCGCCCGCCTCGCGCATCGCGTCGAGCCGCTGGAGCCGCATCTGAAGCCGAAGCGCGATCTCCTCGGGGCTCGGGTCGGCCTGCGGGTCCTTGGGAAGAAGAAGGCAGGATTTCAGATAGGCGAGCCAGGCCGCCATCACGAGATAGTCGGCGGCGATCTCCAGCTTCAGCGCCCGGGCATCGTTCAGATAGGCGAGATATTGCTCGACGAGCTGGAGGATCGAAATCTGGGCGAGATCGACCTTCTGCGCCCGGGCGAGACTCAGCAGCAGGTCGAGCGGGCCCTCCCAGCCGTC
>DATKAY010000168.1:0-17624 GCA_035514495.1 Sphingomicrobium sp.
GCCTCGTGCATGCACGGGCCGCTCTTCGCGAACGGAGCGTCGAGCACGTCCTCGAGCTGGCGAAGGACGTAATTGGCGTTGAGCACCGCATCCTCGGCGACCTGGCGCAACCCGTCGGCTCCGTGGCTCAGGATATAGGCGAGAGCGCGAGTGAACATGCCCATCTGGCCGTGGAAGGCGGTCATCCTTCCGAACGCCTTGGGGTGCATCTCGCCTGCATTCTCCTCCTCGACCAGCCGATAGGATCCGTCCGCCATCTTCGAAGCGAACGGCAGAGGGGCAAAGGGCGTGAGCGCTTCCGACAGGACCACCGGCCCGGCCCCGGGACCGCCGCCGCCATGCGGGGTCGAGAAGGTCTTGTGCAAGTTGATGTGCATCGCGTCGATTCCAAGGTCGCCGGGGCGGACCCTGCCGACGATCGCGTTGAAATTCGCGCCGTCGCAATACACCAGCCCGCCGGCCTCGTGGACCGCGTCGCTGATCTCCTTCATGTCCGGCTCGAACAGGCCGCAGGTGTTGGGGTTGGTGATCATCACCGCAGCCACGTCCGGCCCGAGCCGCGCCTTCAACGCATCGAGATCGACCCGCCCGGCCTTGTTGGCCGGGATGCTCTCGACCCGATAGCCGGCGAAGGCGGCGGTCGCCGGGTTGGTGCCGTGGGCGCTCTGGGGCACCAAAACGACCGCTCGCGGATCGCCCCGGTCCTGAAGCGCCGAGCGGATGCACAACAATCCGCACAGCTCGCCGTGAGCGCCGGCCTTGGGGCTCATCGCGACGCTGTGCATCCCGGTGAGATCGATCAGCCATTGAGCGAGCGAGTGAATGACCTCGATTGCGCCCTCGACCGTCTCTTGCGGCTGGAGCGGGTGGATGTCGGCAAAGCCCGGCATCCGCGCCACTTTCTCGTTGAGCCGCGGGTTGTGCTTCATCGTGCACGACCCGAGTGGAAACAGGCCCAGGTCGATCGCGTAATTCTGCCTCGAAAGGCGCGTGTAATGGCGCACCGCCTCCGGCTCGCTGAGGCCCGGAAGGCCGATGTCGCGGCTGCGCTCGAGCCCGCCCAGCCGGGCCCCGGTGACTTTTGCCTCGGCAATATCGACTCCGGTCTGGTCGAGCCGGCCGCGCTCGAACAGCAAGGGCTCCTCGAGCATCAACGCGCGGTTTCCGGTCACCGTCTCGCCGCCGGCCGCGCTCGCGCCGCTCGCGGTCGGCCGCCACCCTGAAGGATTGACCGTCACCGGCACACCTCCCGGAGCGCCGATTCCAGCGCATCGACATCCTCGTTGGTAACGGTCTCGGTAACCGCGATGACGAGCCCCTTCTCAAGCTCGCCGACACCCGGATAGAGCCGCCCGAGCGACACTCCGCCAAGCACCCCGCGCTCGACCATCGCATGGACCGCGGGCCGGGCCTCGACCGGCAGCCGGAGCGTGAATTCGTTGAAGAAGCCGTCGTTGACCAACTCCACCCCGGGGATCGCGGCCAGCCGGTCGGCACCCTCGCACGCGCGCGCGTGGTTCAGTGAAGCGAGCCGGCGAAGGCCTTTCTCGCCCAGCAGGGTCATGTGCACGGTGAAGGCGAGCGCACACAGGCCCGAATTGGTGCAGATGTTGCTGGTCGCCTTCTCCCGGCGGATATGCTGCTCGCGAGTCGACAGGGTCAAAACGAAGCCGCGCTTGCCTGTCGCATCCACCGTCTCGCCGGCAAGCCGGCCGGGCATCTGACGGACGAACTTCTCGGCGCAGGCGAACAGGCCGACATAGGGCCCGCCGAACTGGAGCCCGACGCCCAGGCTCTGGCCCTCGCCGACGACGATGTCGGCGCCCATCTCGCCCGGCGATTTGATCAGCCCGAGCGCCACCGGCTCGGTGACCACCGCGACCAGAAGCGCGCCCTTGGCATGGGCCGCCTCGGCAATCGGCGCCAAATCGGCGATCCGCCCGAGGATGTCGGGATATTGGACGACGACCGCGCTGGTCTCCTCGTCGATCCTTTCGATCAGCCGCTCGGCATCGGTCTTTGCCGCCAGCTCCGGGATCGCCGTCTCGAGCGCATCGCCGGTGAAGCTCGCCATGGTCGTTGCAACGCCGACATAATGCGGGTGAAGCCCCGACGAGAGGATCGCTTTCTTCCGACGGGTGATTCGTCCCGCCATCGATATCGCTTCCCAGCAGGCGGTCGAGCCGTCGTACATCGACGCATTGGCGACATCGCAGCCGAACAGCCGCGCCACCTGGGTCTGGAATTCGAACAGCACCTGCAAGGTGCCCTGCGCGATTTCCGGCTGATAGGGCGTGTAGCTGGTCAAAAACTCGCCGCGCTGGATGAGATGGTCGACGCTCGCCGGGATGTGATGGCGATAGGCTCCGCAGCCCAGGAAAAAGGGCGCCTGCCCGGCGACCATGTTCTTGCCCGCCATCGCTCCCAATTGCCGCTCGACGGAGATCTCCGAAGCATGGAGGGGCAGACCGTCGATCAGCCCGTCGAGCCGGGCCTCCCTGGGGACGTCGACGAACAAATCGTCGATCGACTTCGCGCCGATCTTTTCGAGCATTTCGCGACGGTCGGAATCGGAGAGCGGCAGATAACGCATTCTAGCGGGGCTTTCTCATGATGAAGCGAAGGCGGACATAGTCCGCGACGTCGGAGCCGAAGCGCTCGGCGACCGCCAGAGCGATTTCGGCGCGCTCGCCGTCCGGCACTTGCGCGCGATCCAGCCAGCCGCGGCGGAAGGTGGTGACCCAGGCAGCGATTCCATGCTCGATGCTGGTCGGCCGGTCGATGAGCCTGGCGTCGATCTCGTCGAAGCCGGCCTCCTCGTAAAGGTCGGCGAAATCCTCGGCCGACGCATACCAATGGGTTGCTTGCGGCGGCGGCGAATAGCCTCGGCTGATCAGTTCCAGGTCCAGCGCCTCGCGGAGCTGCGCGAGATTGCCCTTGCCGCCCATCTCGCCGGCAAAACGCCCGCCGGGCTTGAGCGCGCCGAACACCGCTTTGGCGACGCGCGCCTTGTCGGGAATCCAGTGCAAGGCGGCGTTGGAGAAAGCCGCGTCGAACTCGCCCTCGAAGTCCATTCGGGCAGCATCGCCCAGCCGCGCGTCGAGACCGCGGGCCCTGGCCGCGGCGATCATCTCCTCGCTGGAATCCAAGCCGATCACCTTCGCCCCGCGCTCGACGATCCTTGCCGTAAGCGCGCCCTCGCCGCAGCCGATATCGAGGATGAGCTCGCCCGGCTTCGGGTCGAGCAGGTCGAGCGCCGCCTGGCCAAGCTCGGCGACGAATCCGCCGACGCGGACATAATCGCCCGCATCCCAGCGGCTGGTCGAGGCGGTGGGGTCGCTCAGAGCGTCTTCACCCAGTCACGATAGGCGGCCTCGTCCATCAGCCCGTCGAGCTCCTGGCTGTCGGCAAGCTTGAGCTTGAAGAACCAGCCCTCCCCTTGAGGATCCGTATTGACCAGCGACGGGTCGTCGACGATCGCCGAATTGCCTTCAAGCACCTCGCCCGACACCGGCGAATAGACATCCGAGGCCGCCTTGACCGACTCGACCACCGCCGCCTCGTCGCCCTTCTTCAGCGTCTTGCCGGCCTCCGGGACCTCGGCAAAAACGATGTCGCCGAGCGCCTGCTGGGCGTGGTCCGAAATGCCGATGGTCGCATGATCGCCCTCGACCCTGATCCATTCATGCTCGCTGGTGAAATAGAGGCTCATCTGGAAGCTCCCTTGCGGTGATATCGGTGAGGGACGAACGGCATTAAGGTGACCCGGGCATCGAACAGCTTGCCGCGCTGGCCAAGCTTGAGCCCGGTTCCGGGCTCGGCAAGGGCGCTTGCTACATAGCCCATTGCAATCGGCCGCTGAAGCGAGGGCGAAAAGCCGCCGCTGGTGATCCTGCCGACCTCATTGCCGTCGCCGTCCAGCACCAACGCGCCCTCGCGCACCGGCTGGCGTCCTTCGATTTCGAAGCCGATTCTTTTTTGCACCGGGCCGTTGTCGATTTCCGACAGGATCCGGGCCGCTCCGGGAAAGCCGCCTTCGGCCCGGCGCCGCTTCTGGATCGCAAAGGTCAGCCCGGCCATCACCGGGGTGGTGTCGGTATCGAGGTCATGGCCGTAAAGCGGCAGTCCCGCTTCCAGCCTCAGCGAATCGCGCGCTCCAAGGCCGATCGGCTTCACTCGATCGTCGGCAACCAGCGCCTCGGCAAGCTGCTCGACGGCGCTCGCCGGAATCGAGATTTCGAACCCGTCCTCGCCGGTATAGCCCGACCGGCTGATCCACAACGGCCGGCCCAGAGCGTGAAAGGCATTGCCTTCCATGAAGGTCAGCTCCGCCACGCCCGGGACGATCGCTTCGAGCACCTCGGCCGCCTTCGGCCCCTGGAGCGCGAGCAGCGCCTGTTCCTTCATATGGTCGAGATGGATCGGCGCCGGCAGGATCTGGCGCATGATCTCGATATCTTTTTGCTTGGTCGCCCCGTTGACGACGATGTAGAAATCCTCGCCTCGGCGGGCTGCCATCAGATCGTCGATGATCCCGCCGCTGCCGTCCAGGATCATCGAATAGCGAAGCTTTCGGTCGCCAAGACCTTCAAGGTCGCTCGGCAGAATCATTTCGAGCGCGGTGTCGACTTCGGGGCCGTGGACGAAAAGCTGGCCCATGTGGCTGACGTCGAACAAACCGGCATTTTCCCTGGTCCACAAATGCTCGGCCATGATCCCTTCGTACTGGATCGGCATTTCATAGCCCGCGAACTCGACCATCCGGGCGCCCTTGCCCCGGTGCCAGTTGTCGAGGGCAAGCGCCTGGGGCTGCGGGTCGGTCGGGCCGTTGCGGACTTCTCGGCTCATGAACGTGCCTTTCGCGACAGTTTGGCCGCGACTTTCGCCGCTTGCGCCTCACCCCCTTCTGTCGCTGTGCCTGAGAGCTTTGCCCCTTCGGCGGCTTCGGCCGGTTGAGCCGAGGCACTTTCCAGACTGTCAGGCGCGCGCGGTCCTTTAAGCCTGAGAGATTCCGGGGGCGGTTGCTCCTTCGGCGCCGCCAAATGCCTGAAACATCTGGCGAACTCTCCCGCGCGGCCTCCCGACGGTTACCCGCCGGCGACGGCGACTGCCTTGGCTTCCCAAATTGCCCGAGTCAACGTCGGTTTCTCAGGTGGGTCGGCTTCTCAGGGGAGACCGTTTATCGGGTGGCGTTGTAGCGCAGCTGCTCCTGCGTCAGCTGGAAGCCGATCGCCTGGGTGAAGCTGGCCGCGGCAACCGCCTCGCGGACGGCGGGATCGGCCAGCGGGTCGACCGCCGCCTCGAGCTCGCCGGCCCGTCGCCGCCGGGTCAATATCTCGCGGACCTCCTCGGAAAGGGTTGCGGCCGAGCGCGAGATTCGCGCCGTCGCCTGGGCGGAGGTCTGGGCCCGCAGGCTTCCCGCCGGGAAATCGAGCGCCACCTGGCCGATCCTCTTTGCGACCACCCGGTCGCCGGCCTGGATGACCGCGTCGAAATAGGGAAGCAGCACCCGCCGCGCCGGGGAGGGGTCGCGGCGCGTCGCGACGACGTCGAAGGTGGCGGTCGAGATGATCTCCGATCCCGTGTCCTGGCAATTCTCGCGCAGATTGGTGATCGCGGCGGCGATATCGATCGCCGCTGCCGCGCTGCTTGCCGGCGGGTCGAACAGGGTGACGTCGCCGGTCGCGGCCGGGATGACGACCTGCGGGCAGGCGCTTCTGACGGTATAGATGCCGCCTTCCTCGAGGTTGCCGCGCCGGGAGCATCCGGTGAGCAGGACGAGAACGATCATCGAGGAGATGAAAACCTTCACTGACATATCCTTGGGCGGTCGCTGGAACGTCCGCTCTCATAGGAAGCGCCTTTCATTGCTGCAAGCGAGCGCTTACATCGCCTCGCGAAATGGCCGGCAGCCGACCTCCCCTTGACGTGCTCATCGCAGCTCCGCGCGGCTTTTGCGCCGGAGTCGACCGGGCGATCCAGATCGTCGAGCTCGCGCTCGAGCGGTTCGGGGCGCCCGTCTACGTTCGCCACGAGATCGTCCACAACCGCTTCGTGGTCGATCGGCTTCGATCTCTGGGCGCGGTGTTCGTGGACGAGCTGGACGAGGTCCCCGACGACCGGCCGGTGGTTTTCTCCGCCCACGGAGTTCCCAAGGCGGTTCCGGCCGATGCCCGGGAACGCGGCCTGGCCTTCGTGGACGCCACCTGCCCGCTCGTCTCGAAGGTCCATCGCCAGGCCGAACGGCTGATCGAGGACGATTTCCACATCCTTTTCATCGGCCATTCCGACCATCCCGAGGTGATCGGAACCTTCGGCCAGGTCCCGGAAGGCTCGATGACTTTGGTCGAGACGGTCGCCGACGCCCAAACGGTCGAGGTCGGCGATCCCGCCCGGCTCGCATTCCTCACCCAGACCACCCTGTCGGTCGACGACACGGCGGCGATCGTCGGGGCGCTCAAGGCGCGCTTCCCCGACATCCGCGCGCCCCGCAGCGAGGACATCTGCTACGCGACCTCCAACCGACAGGCGGCGGTCAAGAAAATCGCGGCCCTTTGCGACCGGATGCTGGTCATCGGCGCTCCCAACAGCAGCAATTCGCTTCGCCTGGCCGAGGTCGCCGAGCGGATGGACGTTCCGTCGATGCTGATCGAACGCGCCGCCGACATCGACTGGGACTGGCTCGGCAAGCCGCTTACCCTCGGGGTCACCGCCGGGGCTTCCGCCCCCGAAGTGCTGGTCCGGGAGGTCATCGATGCGCTCAAGACCCGCTTCGAAGTGACCGAGCAGGAAGCCGACCACAGTCCCGAGCGGATGGTGTTCAAGCTTCCGCGCGAGCTCGCGCCAGTGAATGGCTGACCTTCCCGTCGTCGAGATTTTTACCGATGGCGCGTGCCGCGGAAATCCGGGGCCGGGCGGCTGGGCCGCGCTTCTGCGCACCGACGACAAGGAGCTGGAGATCGGCGGCGGCGATCCCGAGACCACCAACAACCGGATGGAGCTTGTCGCCGCGATCGAGGCGCTGAAAGCGCTCAAGCGCCCCTGCCGGGTCGAGCTCTTCACCGACAGCAGCTACGTGCGCGACGGCATCACGAAATGGATTCACGGCTGGCTTCGCAACGGCTGGCGGACCGCCGGCCGAAAGCCGGTGAAGAATGCCGATCTCTGGGAGGAGCTGGTCGAGGCGGCGGCCAGGCACGAGGTCAACTGGCACTGGGTCCGCGGCCACAGCGGCCATGCGGAAAACGAGCGGGTCGATGCTTTGGCCTGCGCGCAGGCCGACGCGCAGCGCGACTAGCCACTTCTCCTGCTGTCCCGAGCGCGAATTTGTGATAATCTCGCAGGCGTAACGACACGGGGGGAGACGATACATGCCAATCGAACTTCAGCTACTTGTCTGGTCGGCCATGCTGGCGCTGGCGCAGATGCTCGTTGCCCTGGTCGGGGCGCAGTCGCAGCTCGGCCTTCCGGCGCTCGCCGGCAACCGGGAGGGCTTGCCGCCGCTCACCGGCTGGGCCCAGCGGGCGAGCCGGGCGCACCTCAACATGCTCGAAAGCCTGGTCGTCTTCGCGATTTTGGTGCTGGTCGCCAATGCGCTGGGCCGGCTGAACGAGACGACATTGCTCGGCGCCCAACTCTTCTTCTGGGGCAGGCTCGCTTATGCAATCGTCTATGTGATCGGCATTCCCTGGCTTCGCACCCTGATCTGGCTGGTCTCTTTCGTCGGCCTGCTGGCGATCCTCTCCCAGCTCTTCTGAGCTAGCGGAAGCGCGCCGGGGAGAAGGGCGCGGGATCGATGGTCGCG
This sequence comes from Sphingomicrobium sp., assembly GCA_035514495.1. Lineage (GTDB taxonomy): Bacteria > Pseudomonadota > Alphaproteobacteria > Sphingomonadales > Sphingomonadaceae > Sphingomicrobium. The sequence continues at coordinate 7,805 of DATKAY010000168.1, forward strand.
ACCGCCTGCTCCGGTTCCTTGCCGAGCAGGACGGCCGCGGCCATTTGCGCCGCCGCCGGAGCGGTCTGGATTCCAAAGCCGCCCTGGCCCGCGCACCAGAAAAAACCGTCGCACTCCGGGTCGAAGCCATAGACCGGCAGCCGGTCGGGGGCGAAGCTCCTGAGCCCCGCCCAGCGCCTCTCGACCGCCTCGACCGGCCAATCGACCACTCGTTCGAACCGGTCGATGGCGATTGCCACGTCGATTTCCCCGGGCGCCGCGTCGCACGGATCGCTGTCGATTTCGTCATGGGGGCTCAACCAGATTGTCCGGTCACCCTCGCCCTTGAAATAGAATGTGCCGGCCCAGTCGCCGACCAAAGGCAGCGAACGAAGCCCCGATCGCCCGACCCTCAGCTGGACCATGGTCCGCCGCTTGGGCGCGATATCGAGCGGCTTCACCCCGGCCGCGAGCGCCACCTCGTCGGCCCAGGCGCCCGCCGAATCGACCAGGATCGCGGCGCCAAGCTCCGCCCCGTCCTGCATCCGCACTTTCCAGCGACCGCCGTGCCGCTGCGCCGAAGCAAACCTCGCGCCGGTCCGGATCTCGCCCCCTTCCCGGCGGAACTTGCGCAGATAGGCTAAGTGGAGGGCCGCGACATCGATGTCGGCGCAGCCAGGCTCGTAGAGGGCGCGACGCCAATCGGGCCGGATTCCCGGGACGAGCCGCTCGAGCTCGGGCCGTTCGATCGGCCTGCCCTCGATCCCTTCAGGAAGCCGGGGAAGCTCGTCGTGCGTAAGGTGAAGGGCGCCGCGAACCCGGAGGAACGGCTGGTCCGCGAATTCGGGCGGCGGCGAGGCCAGCAAGGCACGCGAGGCGGCGGTCAGCCTTGCGACCACCGGCCCGCCATAGCTTTCCAGGTAGAAGGCCGCCGAACGGCCGGTCGAGTGAAAGCCGCATTGGCTCTCCGATTCGACGATCGCCACCCGCAGATGCGGCGCAATCTGCGCCCCAAGGCTCGCCCCGGCGATCCCGCCGCCGACGATCAAAACATCGAATTCACTCATTTGTTCGGCTTGGTTACGGTTTGGAAAGCCCTGGCGTCTACCACGGGGGCATGATGAATCTCGGATTCACCGAAGCTTTGCTCGCAGCTCTCGCCTCGTTGCTCGTGGTGGCGGCGGTCATCGACGTGCGCAGCTTCACCATCTCGAACAAGCTCAACCTCGCCGTCGCGATGCTCGCTCCTGCCTTCTGGTGGTCGAGCGGCCTCGCTCCGTCCGGTGCAGCGATCCAGATCGGGGTGGCGGCCGGGGTCTTCGCGCTGCTGGCGACCGCCTTCTACATCGGCATGATGGGCGGCGGTGACGTCAAGCTGGCGGCAGCCCTGGCGCTGTGGTTCCCGCCGCAGGCGACCCTGCATTTCCTGGTCTGGATGTCGGTCGCCGGCGGGGTGCTCACGCTCTTTGTCCTTGCCGCTCACAAGCTCCGCTCCCGGCCCGGAAGCCCGGAAGTTCCTTACGGAGTTGCGATCGCAATCGGCGGTCTCGCCATTCTCGCCCAACGCTTTCTTAACCAATTTGCCTGATGTGTGTGTTCATTCGGGGGTGCCCGCAGGGGAGGCTTAATCGCCATGGATTTTAAGAAAATCATGCTTCTTGTCGGAGCGCTCATGGTCGCGGCCGTTACCGCAATCATGGCAAAGAACATGTTTGCCGGAGCCGGCGCGCAAGATGCCGCCGCAGCCACAGCAGCCGCCGAGGCCCATGGCCCGAAGGTGCTTGTCGCCAAGAAGGCTCTTACGGTCGGCACCATCATCGATGCGACCAGCATCGGTTTCGAGACCTGGCCGCAGAATGCGGTCCTGCCGGCCCATTATCTTCAGGGCGCGCCGGATACCGATGCCGCCTCGCTGCTCGGGACCGTCGTTCGCTACCCGGTCATGGCCGGACAGCCGCTGTCGCGCGGAGCCCTCGTCGGGCCGCAGGACCGTGGCTTCCTGGCCGCCGCCCTCGGGCCCGGAATGCGCGCGATCACCGTTCCCGTGAACGCGGCCGCTGGCGTTGCCGGCTTCGTGTTCCCGGGTGACCGGGTCGATCTCGTCCTGACCCAGGAGGTCGAAGGAGGCGGCGAAGGCTCGTCGCTCAAGGTGTCCGAAACGATCGTCCGCAATATCCGCGTGCTCGCGACCGACCAGCGGATCACCGAGAAGGACGAAGATGGCAAGACCGTCGTCAAGGCCTTCTCCAACGTCACCATCGAGGTCACTCCGCGGATCGCCGAGAAGATCGCGGTCGCCCAGAGCGTCGGCTCGCTGAGTCTCTCGCTTCGTTCGATCGCCGACCAGACGTCGGAGCTCGAGCGGGCGGTAGCCTCGGGCGACGTCAAGGTCCCGCAGGGAACCAGGCCTGCCGACGAGCGCCGGCTGCTCAACGCCTTCGCCAATCGACCGACCGATTCGAACACCACCTTCACAACGGGCGGCGACGTGTCGCGCTTCCAGCGCCGAACGGTGCCGGCTGCGCCCGCTCTCGCCGCGTCCTCCGCCTCGGCCCCGGCAGGCGCTCCGGCGGCGGCCGCCGTGCCGAGCGGTCCGGTGGTTCGGGTCGCTCGCGGCAATGAAGTCACCGTCGTCCCCGTGGGAGCTCGCTAAATGACAAGTCGCAACCTCAAGCGTCGCGCACGCCTCGGCACCGCGCTCGCTGTACTGGCCTTCGCCGTCCCGGCGGTCGTGGCGCCGGCAAGTCCGGCCTTCGCCCAGGGAGCCTATAAGCCGACCCAGCAGCTCGTGCTGTCGACCGGCGAGGGGCAGATGATGACGCTTCCCAGGAGCGTCGCCAGTGTCTGGACGTCGAACCCGGAGGTCGCGGACGTGTTCGTCAACTCGCCGCGCCAGATCAACATCTTCGGCAAGGGCAGCGGTGAAGCGACCGTGATCGCCACCGCCGCCGACGGCTCCGTCGTCTATGGCGCGAGCGTCCGGGTCAGCCAGAACATCGGCAACGTCAACCAGGTGCTTCGTGCGGCAATGCCGGGGACCGACATCACCGTCACCCCGGTCGGGCAGATCGCCGTGATCAACGGCACCGTTTCTTCTCCCGAAGAAGCGGCCCAGGCCCAGGCGATCGTCACCTCGATCCTCAATCCCGGCAAGAAAGAAGGCGACGCCCTCGACATCCTGCCGATCAACCGGCTTCGAACCGCGGTCCCGCTTCAGGTCACCCTGAAGGTGAAAATCGCCGAGGTCAGCCGCGACCTTCTCAAGCAGGTCGGGATGAACCTCTTCTCGCAGGATCCGAGCAGCGGCTTCAAGTTCGGAATCAACCAGGGCAGCGGGATCGTTCCGGCGTCCGGTTCGCCCTTCTCGGTCGCCAACGTGCTGGGCATCGGAACCTCCCTTGGCGCCAAGGGAAGCCTGTTCGGGCTCGATTTGATCGGCGCCCTCGACCTTGCCGAAACCGACGGGCTGGTGACGACTCTTGCCGAGCCCAATTTGACCGCGCTGTCGGGCGAAACCGCAAGCTTCCTTGCCGGCGGCGAATTCCCGATCCCGATTTCGCAGTCGCTCGGCTCGGTTTCCATCGAATACAAGCAGTTCGGCGTTTCGCTGGCCTTCACTCCGATCGTCCTTGCCGACGGCCGAATCTCGATGCGGGTCCGGCCGGAAGTGAGCGAGCTTTCGGAGGCCGGTTCGATCCGCCTCAACGGCTTCGACGTCCCGGCGCTGACCACCAGGCGCGCCGAAACGACGGTCGAGCTCGGGTCGGGCCAGAGCTTCATGCTCGCCGGGCTGCTTCGCAACTCCAATTCCAATTCGATCACCAAGGCGCCGTTCCTCGGCGATTTGCCGATTATCGGTGCCCTGTTCCGCTCGACGAAATTCCGTCGCCAGGAAACCGAGCTCGTGATCATCGTCACTCCCTATCTGGTGCGGCCGGTCAGCGGGCGCATGGCGCTGCCGTCCGACGGCTACCGGGCGCCGACCGATGCAAGCAGGGTGTTCCTGGGCCAGTCGTACGAAGGCGTGAGCGGAGCTCCCGCTCAGGCAATCACGCCGGCCCCAGCTGTCGGAAGCACCTCGTCTGCAACCGCAGCGCCGGGCTTCAAGCTGTGAGCCGCGCGATGAGAAAGGATTCGGACATGCGTAGGAACCTGATCGGCCTTGTGCTCGTCGCCGCCGTCGCCGGCTGCGCCACTCCGGGCGCGGACACGGCGGACCGGGGCCTGCAGTCGGTCAACCAGCCCGGCCTCGCCCGCTCGATGTACGTCGTCGACCTGGCGGCTCCCGGCGGGTTCGTCGCGCCGGCCGAGCTCGCTCGCCTCGACTCCTGGTTCCAGGGCCTCGGCCTTGGCTACGGCGACTCGATCTACGTTGACGGTGGCTATGCCGAACCGGCGCGAAGTCAGGTCGCGGAGATCGCCGGCCGCTACGGATTGATGGTCAATGCCGCCGCTCCGGTAACCGCCGGCGCCGTTGCTCCGGACATGGTCCGGGTGGTGGTCAGCCGCACTCGGGCGCAGGTGCCCGGCTGCCCCAATTGGGCCACCCCGTCGCAACCAAATTTCGAAAACCGCTCAATGTCGAACTTCGGCTGCGCAGTGAACTCGAACCTGGCCGCCATGGTCGCCAATCCCGAAGACCTGTTCCACGGCCGCGAAGGCGGCGCGGTGGGCGATGCAGCCACCGCCGCCAAGGCCGTCGAATCCTATCGCCGGGCAGCGCCCAGCGGTGAGCAGGGACTGCAGGACATCAGCACGAGGAAGGAAGAAGAGTAATGAACGCACCGTTCCAGGCACGCGCCGGGCTGCGCGATCCGTTTTCCGCCTTCGTCTGCGACGATGCGACGGCCGACATGCTTCGGCCGGTTGCGGTCGAGCACGGCTGGAGCCCCGAGAAGGTCAACAAGGGCGGGCTTCGCAACGCCGTCCAGTCGCTGTCCGTCTCGGCGAGCCCCAACATCCTGTTCGTGGATCTGTCGGAATCGGCCGATCCGCTCAACGACATCAACGGCCTTGCCGAAGTCTGCGAGCCGGGCACGATCGTCATCGCGGCCGGCCAGGTCAACGACGTGCGGCTTTATCGCGACCTCGTATCGAGCGGCATTCACGATTATTTGCTGAAGCCGTTCACGGTCGACCAGCTCAGGGACAGCTTCGCCAATGCGCAGATGATCCTGTCGGGACCGCGCGGCGAAGCGCAGGGCGACAAGCCGCATGTCATGTCGGCGGTGATCGGAGTGCGCGGCGGAGTTGGAGCCTCGACGATGGCGACCTCGCTGGCCTGGATGCTGGGCGAGCGCGCGCACCGCACGACCGCCCTCCTCGACCTCGACATCCACTTCGGGACCGGCGCCCTGGCGCTCGACCTGGAGCCGGGCCGCGGCCTTACCGATGCGATCGAGAATCCCAGCCGGATCGACGGCCTGTTCATCGAGCGAGCGATGGTTCGCGCCAATGAGCGGCTTTCGGTCCTGTCGGCCGAGGCTCCGATCCATCAGCCGCTGATCACCGACGGCAGCGCTTTCTTCCATCTCCAAGAGGAAATGCGCAACGCCTTCGAATCGACGGTCATGGACCTTCCCCGGCACATGCTGATCCAGCACCCGCATTTGGTGCACGACGCCCATGTCGCGGTTATCGTGGCCGAGCTGACTTTGGCAGCGACCCGCGACGCGATCCGGGTTCTTGCCTGGCTCAAGTCCAACGCCCCGCAGACCAAGGTCATCGTGGTCGCCAACGGCGTGCCGACGGGCGGAGCGCTCGAGATCAACAAAAAGGACTTCGAGCAGTCGATCGAACGGCCGGTGGATATCCTCTTCCCGTTCGATTCCAAGCTCGCGGCCCAGTCGGCCAAGCTCGGCAAGCCGCTCGCGGAACTCGCGACCGGAAAGCTGGCGGTGCCGTTCAACTCGCTGGTCAACATGGTGCTCAGCCATGCCAGCGAGGAAGGCGCCGAGACGGACGGCGACAAGGTCGCGGCCGGATCCATGTCCTTCGTCGCAAATCTCAAGTCGATGCTTGCCAAGCCGAAAGCGAAGGCAGCGTGAGTGGGCGGCCGGCGAGGTCCAGCGGCCTCGCCGTGCCTGAAAGGAACGGCCAGTAGATGCTTCTCTACCTGATCCTCTTTGTCGGCATCGCAGCAACGCTTCTGCTGCTCGTCGGCATGCTTAGCGGCCCGTCGCCGTCCAAGGCGATCAAGCGCCGGATGGAGCTCGTCAAGGAGCGCCACGCCGAAGGCGTCACCGCCGCCGCCCAGGCGCAGATCCGAAAGCTGATGTCGTCGCGAACGAGCGGGTTCGAAGGCCTGGCCTCGCGGATCATCCCGCGCCCGGCGCTCCTTCGAAAGCGCCTGGAGATGACCGGCCGCGATATCTCGCTCGCCAGATATTCCGCCATCTCGCTTGGAATCGTCGTGTTCGTCGCGCTGATCCTGACGCTTAGGGGCGCACCGTTTATGCTGGGCCTGTTCGTCGGCATGTTCGCCGGCTTCGGCCTGCCGCATTTCGTCGTCGGCAAGATGATCACTCGAAGGATCAACCAGTTCAACGCCAACTTCCCCGACGCGATCGAGCTGATGGTCCGCGGCCTGAGGTCCGGCCTTCCGATCACCGAAACCATGCTGGTCGTCGCCAACGAGGTCCCCGGGCCCGTCGGGCTGGAGTTCAGGGCGGTCGCCGACAAGATGAAGATCGGCCGGACCATGGAAGCCGCGCTCCAGGAATCCGCCGACCGGCTCGGAACGGCCGAGTTCCAGTTCTTCGTGATCACGCTGGCGATCCAGCGGGAAACCGGCGGCAACCTAGCCGAGACTTTGTCGAACCTTTCCGACGTGCTTCGCAAGCGCGCCCAGATGAAGCTGAAGATCCGGGCGATGAGCTCGGAATCGAAAGCCTCCGCCTACATCGTCGGCTCGCTGCCGTTCGTGGTGTTCACGCTCGTCTGGTTCGTGAACCCCGGTTACATGGCCAATTTCTTCACCGACCAGCGGCTCATCGTCGCCGGCATCGGCGGCCTCATCTGGATGAGCATCGGGGTCTTCATCATGACCAAGATGGTCAATTTCGAGATCTAGGGGACTGGATAACATGCAGGCTACCGGCCCCACCCTTCTCGGCTTCGACGTCCTGTGGATCGCCACGATCCTCAGCGGGATCGCGACTTTCGCGGTCCTGACCGCGATTTATGCGGCGACCACGGCAAGGGACCCGATGGCCCGCCGGGTGCGGGCGCTCAACGAGCGCCGCGAGCAGCTCAAGGCCGGTATCGTCGCCTCCACCAACAAGCGCCGGAAGCTGACCAGCCAGAACGAGGCCGCCGACCGGGTCCGGGCGATCCTGAGCAAGTTCAAGATGCTTCAGGACGATCAGCTGAAAAAGACCCAGGAACGGCTGATGCAGGCCGGCATCCGGAACAAGGACCTGGCCTTCTTCATCATCTTCGCCCGCTTCGTCCTTCCGGCCATCCTCGGAATAGGCGCGGTCGCGCTCATCTATTTCGTCGAATACTGGCCCGACTGGGGCGGATTCCGCCGCTATGCGACCGTCGCGTCCGTCGTCGTGGGAAGCTACAAGGCGCCCGACATCTGGCTCAAGAACAAGGTCACCAAGCGCAGCCACGCGATCCGCAAGGGCCTTCCCGACGCGCTCGACCTGCTGGTGATCTGCGCCGAGGCCGGCCTCACCGTGGACGCCGCCTTCGGGCGCGTCGCCAAGGAGCTGGGCAAGGCCTATCCGGAACTCGGCGACGAATTCGGACTGACCGCGATCGAGCTCGGCTTCCTCAACGAGCGGCGGCAGGCCTTCGAGAATTTCGCGATGCGAGTCGATCTGGAAGCGATCCGCGGAGTGGTCACGACCATGATCCAGACCGAGAAATACGGCACGCCGCTCGCCTCGGCGCTTCGGGTCCTGTCGGCCGAGTTCCGCAACGAGCGGATGATGCGCGCCGAGGAAAAGGCCGCTCGCCTGCCCGCGATCATGACCGTTCCGCTGATCCTGTTCATCCTTCCGACCCTGTTCGTGGTCATCCTTGGACCGGCGGCCTGCTCGATCAGCGACAATCTGCTGAACCGCTGACCCGCTGCCGCAGCTTACGGAGGCGGAACGAAATCCTCCCTGTGGCGCTATAGTCGGTAACCACAGCAGGAGGATTTCGAGCGATGATGCAATTCACATCCGACCAGTGGGTAATCCTCGGGCTGGTGCTGCTGCTTGGGCTGCTGATCGGCGCTTTCCTGTTCGCCGGCTCGGGCCGCAAGTGGAAGAACCGCTATCGCCAGGAGGCGCGCGACCGCGAAGCGCTGGAGGAGCGGCTTCGCGAGCGCGACCGCGAGCTGGAAGAGCGCGAGAAGGAGTGGCGGGAGCGCGATTCGCTCCGCGGCGCCGCAATCAAGGACCGCGACCGCGACAGCGACGGCGACGGAGTGCCGGACAGGCGCGAGTAGCTGATATGCTCACCTGATCCCCCGGATCAGGCTGCGCTCATGATCTGCTCACCTGATCCCCCGGATCAGGCTGCGCTCATCATCCGTCGATCTTCGAGAAATCCGCGACCCGGTGAACGGCGTCGCGAAAGCGCATCAACAGGCCCAGCCGTCGGGTGCGAATGCCGGAATCCTCGGCATTGACCGTCACTTTGTCGAAGAAGCGGTCGATCGGCGAACGCAGCGATGCGAGCGCCGCCATCGCCGCAGTGAAATCCTCTTGTCCGACCGCTTTTGAAGCCCTGCTCTCGGCCTTTTCCAATGCCTGGGTCAGCGCCTTTTCCTCCGCCTCGACCCCCGAATCCTTCGCCGCCGCCGGATTCCACTGCTCCTTTTTCAAAATATTCGCCGCCCGCTTGTAGGCGGTCAGCAAATCGGCCCCCTCCCCCGTCTCGACGAACGCCTGCAGCGCCCTCACCCGCGCCAGCAGCCGAACCAGATCGTCCTCCTGCCCAAGCGCAAACACCGCGTCGATCAGATCGTGCCGAACCCCCGCCTCGCGCTGCTGAACCTTCAGCCGGTCGGCGAAGAAGTCGAGCAAGTCGCCCTCCCCGATCGGCATCCGAAGCCCATTGTCGATGACAATGCTGATCGCACCGAGCGCAGCCCTCCGGAGAGCGAAAGGATCGCGCGATCCGGTCGGCTTCTCGTCGATCGAAAAGAAAGAGCGAAGCGTGTCGAGCTTATCCGCCAAGGCGACCGCCACCGTCACCGGCGCGGTCGGAACCTCGTCCCCCTGCCCCACCGGCTTGTAGTGATCGCGCACCGCGTCGGCGACCTCGTCCCGCTCGCCCTGCGCCCGCGCCAGATAGCCGCCGATCACGCCCTGCAGCTCCGGGAATTCGCCAACCATGCCGGTGACGAGGTCGGCCTTCGCCAGCCGAGCCGCGCGCTCCGCCTGGTCGGCATCCGCGCCCTTGACGATCCCCCCCTCGACCAGCCGGCGCGCCAGCTTCGCCACCCGCTCGACCTTGTCGGCAATTGTCCCCAGCTTCTGATGGAAGACAATCCCGCTCAGATTTTCCGCCTGCTCCTCCAGCGGCACCTTCAGGTCCTGCTCCCAGAAGAAGCGCGCATCGGCGAGCCGCGCCGCCAGCACCCGCCTATTGCCCTCGACGATCGAGCCGCCCCCATCCTTCGGGTCGATATTGGCGATGCAGACGAACGCCGGCGCCAGCGCGCCACCCTTGCCCGTGCAGGCAAAATATTTCTGGTTCGATCGCATGGTCAGAACGATCACCTCGCGCGGAACGTCGAGATAGTCCGGCTCGAAGCGCCCGAGCAGCGGCACCGGCCATTCGGTCAGCCCGGCATTTTCGACCACCAGCCCCTCGTCCTCGACCAGCGCCAGCCCCACCG
>DATKAY010000169.1:0-13289 GCA_035514495.1 Sphingomicrobium sp.
GGGCCGCTGAAGTGACGCATCACTTCGGGATCGCCGAGAATGGCGGCCTGCGGCTCCAGATCCTCTTTGCGATAGTGGCGAAGGACCAGCCGCTCGGTTTCGAGCCTGGGCGCCTCGCCTGATCTCAGTGACGTGCTCGGCTGTCCCCCGGACACCCTGCGCGCGCTGAGTGACGTGCTCGGCTGTCCCCCGGACACCCTGCGCGCGTCACTTCTTGCCGAGCTTCAGGCCGCCGAAGCGCTTGTTGAAGCGGGCCACCTGGCCGCCGGTGTCGAGCAGCTTCTGATTGCCGCCGGTCCACGCTGGGTGAACGGTGGGGTCGATATCGAGGTGGAGGGTGTCCCCTTCCTTGCCCCAGGTCGAGCGGGTCTGGAACTTGGTTCCATTGGTCATTTCGACGGTGATGAAGTGGTAATCGGGGTGAGTGCCGGATTTCATTTCTCTGTTCCTTGAAATTGGCTGGTTTCCGACCAGTCCGAGGAGTTGCGGCCACTTATAGGGTGAGGCCCGATGTTGCAACCAAGGCGGTGTTCAGGCGGTCGATGGCCGCTCAGACCTTCGAAGGGCCGGGACGATACGTTCGGCCAGCGCAAAACCGCCGAACAGCAGCGCTGTGAAGAAAAGATCGCCTGCAAGCGTGTTCTGGAAGAACGGGATCGCCGCGGCATAGCAGGCTGCCAGCCCTTCCAGCGTCGGCGGGTAGAAGCCGCTGAACAGCCACACCCCGAAATTCGTGATGGCGAAAAACAGGACCGAGCCCGCAACCGCCCCTGCGCCGATGGTCAGCGGGGTCTTTCGCGACGAAATCGCCCAGCCGATCAGGACGATCAGGGCGAAACTGAAATAGACGAAGCTGATTCCTGGGTAGAAACCCCCGAGCAGCGCATCGCTCAGGACCAGCGCTCCAAAGGGCGCGGCGAAGGACAGGGCCCGGCCGGGCAGATAGGCTCCGCCGAACAGCGCCATCGCCGCGATCGGAGAAAAGTTGGGCGGATGCGGAAGCAGGCGCATCGCAGCAGCCACCAGAATCGCGGCGAGCAGTGCGAGAAGCCGTGCCTTATTGTCCATCTTGAGCCCCGAGTTACGAATGTCCCGCCAGGGTCATAGCCATGCCGAAGCGCGATTGACAATCGCAGCGGAGCGGCCCTAGCGATTCCCGCGACGAGGTGCCGCCCGCGGGCCGGCATCCGATTGGACCCGTGTTTCAGCACGGTCCGCGTGCGGATGCTCTCGATGGGGGCGGTTGAAAGGGAAGCCGGTGCGATTCCGGCGCTGTGCCCGCAACTGTGAAGCCGCGAAATCGCGGTGAAGTCAGGAACCTGCCCCGTCAGTCGTCCGCATTCGGCCGGGTCCAGCCGAGGTGCGTGGAGCTTCGCGGGCCTGGCCCGCGCGGCGCCTCCGAGACGACAGCATGTGTCGTTTTGTGGAGGTTTGCCCAATGGTCCCCCTGCTCCTTTTCCTCGCTGAAGCGGCAATTGCCGCCGACCGGCCCGAAATCGTCATCACCGCCTCACGCGCTCCGGTCGAACGGTCCGAGACCCCGGCAAGCGCCACCGTCATCGACGAGGAGAGGATCGAGCGGCTCGGCGACGCCCTCGCCTCTTCTTTGCTCCGGTTGACCCCCTCGGCCTCGGTCGAGACCGGCGGGCCTGCCGGAACGCTCGCCCAGGTCCGTATTCGCGGCGCCGAGGCCAGCCATACCCTGCTGTTCATCGACGGAATCCGCGCCAACGACCCGGCCGCCGGCGACATTCCCCGGTTCGAGCTTCTGAACGCCGACATCGTCTCCCGCATCGAAATCGTCCGAGGGCCGCAATCGGCCCTGTGGGGGGCGGATGCGATCGGCGGAGTGGTGGCGATCAACGGGCTTGCCCCCGACGAGCGCGACCAGTCCCTGTCGGCGGAAGCCGGCTCGTTCGGCTTTGCCCGAGCCGCTGGCTCGGCAGCGATTGTTTCGGGCACCGCCGATGTCGCCGTCGCGCTCGGATGGCAGCGCGCGACCGGAATCGACAGCTTCGACGGCGCCGGGGACAAGGACGGATATCGAAACCTGTCGGGCCGCCTGCGCGGGACCTGGGCGTTTGCTCCCGGCTGGCAAGCCGGAGCCGCCGGCTTTGCGTTGAGCGGCCGAAGCGAGTTCGACGGCTTCGACCCGCAGAGCTTTCGAAGGGCCGACACGCTCGACAGCACGGAGAACACAATGGCCGCCGCCCGACTGTGGGTTTCCGGCGGCGACCGGGACAGCGGCCTGAGCGGGACGGTTGCAGCCTCCATCCTCGGCTCGTCGAACCGCAACTTCGTCGGCAGCGACGAGATCAATCGCACCCGAGGAGAGCGGTGGACCGTCAACGGGCAGCTCCAGCACCGCTTCGCGACCGCGGGCGTCCGTCATACCGCAATCCTTGCCCTGGAACACGGCCGCGAGGCGTTCCGAGCCCGCGACACGATCTTTTTCGGCGCCACCAACCAGGACCGCGAGCGCGACCATCGGGCGGTGACGGCGCAATGGCGTGCCGAACTTGCCCCGGTCGTCGCCGACCTGGCGGTTCGCCGCGACCTGTTCAGCGAATTTGAGGACGCGACCACCCTGCGCGCTTCGGCGCTCGTTCGCCTGGGCGGCGGCTTCGCCCTCGCCGGCTCCTATTCCGAGGGCATCGCCCAGCCCAGCTTCTTCGATCTCTTCGGCTTCTTTTCGGGCAGCTTCGTCGGCAACCCGGCCCTGAAGCCCGAAAGCTCCCGGGGCTACGAACTGTCGCTTCGCTTTCGCCGAGGCACTGTCGCGGCGGCCGTCACCGGCTTCCGGCAACGCCTATTCGACGAGATCATCGACCTGTTCGACCCGTCTACGTTCCAGTCCACCACCGCCAACCGCCAAGGCTCGAGCCGCCGGTCCGGCTTCGAGGCCGAAATCGGCTGGGATTTGGGCGAGCGCTTGAGGGCGACGGCCAGTTACGCCTTTCTGGACGCAAGCGAGCCGGCCGCGGTTCCTTCGGTTCAGCTTCGCGAGGTGCGGCGGCCCAGGCACAGCGCTTCCCTGGCGCTCGACGGCCGTGACGGACGGCTGACCTACGGCGCGGCGCTGACCTACACCGGCGCCCGGAGCGACATGAATTTCGACGTCTTCCCCGCCCAAAGACTGCGGCTGAAGCCCTATTGGCTGGCGGGTGCGCGGCTCGCCTGGGCTCTTCGCCCGGGGCTGGAGATATTCGCCCGGGCGACCAACATCTTCGACGAGCGCTATCAGGACGTGTTCGGCTATCGGACGGAGGGGCGTGCCGCCTATGCGGGGGTAAAGCTGGGCGGCCGTTAGTCGGCCGGCGGGTCGGCGATCATCGCGGTGAAACGCGCCTCGGCCGCGACCATGCTGTCGACCAGCGCCCGACCGGCGAATTTGCACACGTTGGGCCGCCTCTGGACGAACTCGACCTCGAGCCGAAGGAGCACGCCCGGTTCGACCGGAGCGCGGAACTTCGCTCCCTCGATCGCCATGAAATAGACGAGCTTTCCGGAGCCGGAGAGGCCAAGCGCCTCGACTGCCAGGATTCCGGCCGCCTGGGCAAGCGCCTCGACGATGAGGACTCCCGGCATGACCGGGCGACCCGGGAAATGGCCCTGGAAGAACTGCTCGTTGATCGTGACCGCTTTGATGGCGACGATCCCGTGGTCCGCATCGAGGCTCTCGACCCGGTCCACAAGCAGCAAGGGATAGCGGTGCGGGAGCGCCGCCATGACCCGCCGGACGTCCAGGGGGCCGACGGCCTTCGCTCCCGCGACCTGGTTCACCGACCCTGAGGCTGGGTCTGCGGCTGCGGCTGCTGCGGCAGCGGAGTCACGCTCACTGACGGAAGCGTGGCGTTCACTGCGGCGAGAACCGCATCCGTCACGTTCACGGCCGGCGCGTGAGCGATGGTTGCATCAACATCGACCGCCAGATTGGCGCCGCGCTGGGCCATTACCTGTTGAACAGCAGGACTAAATCTTGCCTCGATCTGGCGAATGACGTTCGCCTGAATCGACTGCAGGTTCTGCTGCGCCTGGCCCAGCTCCTGGTTCGCCTGTTCCTGCCTCTGCTGGAACGCTTGGGCACGCTGACGGAGCGCCGCATCGGGCTCTTTGCCATTCAGCGCCGAGACGGCAGCCTGGATCGCCTGGGCTTCGGGACGAAGCTCAGCGGTTAGCGCCTGCTGGCGAGCCTGCAGGGCCTGAGCCTGCGTCGCCATCTGCGCCGACGCTGCCTGGCAGGCAGTGCAGTCGCGGTAGACCCGGCTGGTGTCGACGACCACGACGACGGCCGACGGCGCGCGCTGCGCCTGGGCTGAAGCGGGGATTGCAACCGCGGCTGCGGCTACGGTGAGAAATAGAAATTTTCGCATTAGAATTGGGCTCCTACGCCGAATTGGAAGAGTTTAGTATCATCGCCTTCTTGGGTGAGAAGCGCCTTGGCGAGATCGATCCGGAGTGGACCGAAGGGCGATACCCAGTTCACTCCGACACCTATCGAAAGACGCGGCTTCGGTGAATTGCCGACAAAGATTTCCTTGAACCCCGGGACAAAGATGAAGCCGGTGGCCGGGCAAGTGGTCGCGGGATCTTCGCCCGGCTCGACAATGATCGGATCCCCGTCTCCGAGTGCCGGAACACAGGTCCCCACCCGGTCGATAAGATCGGGCTTGGTGACGCCCCAGACCGAGCCGACGTCGACGAAGACGGACGGGCGAAGGCCGAGGCTTCGAATTCCCGAGCTGACCGGAAGCTCCAGCTCGACCCGGCCCATGTAATAGGCCCGGCCGCCCAGCGCGTCGGATACGCGGGTCTTGTCCTCGGTCACCAGCTGGCCCGTCGAGTCATAGGGTTGGCGGATGATCCTTGGACCGACTCCACGGATGTCGAAACCGCGCATTTGCGAACCGAAGAAACGATCGGTCAGCCGGATCGCATCGCGGCCCGGGCCGGGGCTCTTTTGAAGCGCGTGGATATACCCACCTTCGAGATGGCCCGAGAGGATGAACCCGCCGCCGAGGTCCTTGTACTTGGTGGCGTCGGCACGAGTGCGGATATAGCGAACGTCTCCGCCGAGACCCGCAAAGTCCTGCGACAGGATGATCCGCTGACCGCGAGTCGGGCGAATTCCATCGGTGTCGTCGTAAGCGATCGAGTGGCCGATCAGGGAGGTCAGCCGCTTGCCGAGCTCGTCGCAAAGATAGCGGCCGGCCTTCAACGGATCGCACTCCGGCTTGAGCGGTCCGTCCGGGCCGTCGGGGTCGGTGAAGAATTGTGCCTGGCCGAGGGTGACGTCGTCGAGCACGAGCGAATAGCGCGTTCCGTAGGTGAGGAACTCGGTGACGGGGAAGCCGAACCGCAATCCGCCGCCCGTGCTGATTTGCGAGAAAGTTTGGTTCCGCTCACCACCGATCAGGTTGAAACTGTTGAAATCCCTACGGAACAGCTGGCCGCCCAGAAGGATCGGCTTGTCCAGGAAATAGGGCTCGGTGAATCCCGCTGAGACCGACCTTGCGAAGCGCGACCAGCTAACTCCTGCATCGAGTTTCTGGCCCATTCCACGGAAATTGCTCTGCTGGACCTGGAGCGAAACCAGGAACCGCTCGAGGCTCGAATAGCCGGCCGAGAACTGGAGCTGACCGGTCGGGCGTTCCTGGACGTCGACGGCGAGAGTCACTCGGTCGGGCGCGTCTCCCTCGACCTGCTTGATCTCGATATTTTCCTGGAAATAGCCAAGCGACTGGATCCGGTCCTGTGACCGCTTGATCTTCAGCGCATTGAAGGCGTCGCCCTCGTTGAGCCGGAACTCTCGCCGGATCACCTTGTCATGGGTAACCGTGTTGCCGCTGATCTGGATCTCGTCGATGTAGACCCGCGGCGTCTCCCCCACCCGGAAGGTGACGTCCATCGTCCGGGTTTCGGCATTGCGGGTGAAAGCCGGATTGATGTCGGCGAACGCATAGCCAAGGTTGCCGGCGACCTCGTTGAGCGAGGTGACGGCCGTTTCCACCGCTTCGGCGTTGAACCAGCTGCCCGGCTCGATGTCGACCAGCTGCATGATCTGGTCGTCGGGGAGGTCGCGAAGCGCGCTTTCTGCATCGACGGTTCCGAACCTGTACCTGGGACCTTCCTCGACGACATAGGTGATGATGAAGTCGCGACGGTCGGGGGTGAGTTCGGCAAGAGCCGAGACGACTCGGAAATCGGCGTAACCCTGCGTCAGGTAGAAGGACCGAAGCTTCTGCTGGTCGGCAGCAAGCCGGTCCGGGTCGTAGGTGTCGTTCGATTTCAGGAAGCCGAGAATGCCGCCCGCCTGCCGGGTGAACATCTCGCTGCGCAGCCGATCGTCGGCGAACTGCTCGTTTCCGATGACGTTGATCCGGCGGACCTTGGAAGGCGGTCCCTCGAAAATTTCGAAGATGAGGTCCACCCGGTTCTGGTCCAGCTGAACGATCTTCGGCTCGACCCGAGCGGCGAAACGTCCCTCGCGCTTGTACAGCTCGATGATCCGGTCGACGTCGGCCCGGACCTTGGAGCGGGTGAAGATCTCGCGCGGCTTGAGCTGGATCTCAGGAGCGATCTTGTCTTCCTTGAGCCGCCTGTTCCCCTCCAGGACGATCCGGTTGATGACCGGATTTTCCTGGACGGTGATGACGATGTTTCCGGTGTCCGCCCCGCTGATGACGACGTCGGAGAACAACTCGGTCGCGTAGAGGTCCTTGAGCGCCTGATCGAGAGTCTCGGTGGTGTAGGTCTGGCCGGGAACCAGGTTGGAGTAGGAAATGATGGTCGCCGGCTCGAGGCGCTGGTTTCCGCGAACCGCGATCGAGCGGATCATTCCGGACGGCTGCGGCTGGGCGACGAAGGGCGGCTGGGTGGCCGTGGCGCCCGGCGGCGCCTGGGTCGCGGCATCCTGGGCCAGCAGCGGCGTCGACCAGCATCCGCCAATGACGGTACCGACCAAAAGCGCTGCTCCTGCGCGCCTGCATATTTTCGCTTGTGTTGGAATCACCAGTTTCCGCCTCTGAAGTCTAGCCGCGCGGTCGCTGCGGCCGTTTGGAAGTGCTGCCCTGCCCCAACCGCCTTAGCCAATCAAGCGTCCCAGCTGATCCCACAGGCCAAATGACCCGAGGTCATTGAGCGTAGTGAAAAGCAGCAGAGCGACGAGCAGTGCAAGTCCTCCTCGAAACGCCCATTCCTGCGCCTGGACGCTGACTGGCCGGCGGCGGATCGCCTCCACTGTGTAAAAGAGGAGATGGCCACCATCCAGTATGGGGACTGGCAACAAGTTGATGAATCCGAGATTAATTGAAATCAGCGCCAGCAGCTGAACGAACTGAAACAGGCCGAGCGATGCCTGCTGTCCGGCGACCTGAGCGATCTTCAGCGGCCCACCGAGTTCCTCGACCGGCCGCCGCCCGGTGATGATCTGCCAAAGCCCCTGCATCGTCGTTACCGTCAGCACCCAGGTATAGCGAGCCGCCTCCGGCACGAGCTCGGCTGCCGATACTTTCTCGAGCTGGCGGCCGGTCGTGTAAAAACCGAGCCTGCCGATTCGATAGGTCTGTCCGAAGCGGTCCGTTTCCACGTGGACCCCGAGCGTGGTTTGAAGGGTCTCGGTGCGGCCGTCGCGCTCGACCCTGATCGTCACCTCCTCGCCCGGCCGGAGGGAGACTGTTCGCTGTACGTCCTCGAAACTGGGGGTGCGCTGGCCGGCCACTGTGACGATCCGGTCGCCGGGTTGGATGCCGGCAGCGGCCGCCGGGCTGCCGGGCTCCACCCCCATCACATTGTTGGGGGTTCGCGGAACGCCCCAGGCCGCGAAGAAGCAGGCGAAGATGATGATGGCCAGCAGGAAGTTCGCCATCGGGCCGGCGAGGACGATCAAAAAGCGCTGCCAAACGGGCTTTCCGGCGAAGCTCCTGGGATTGGCTTCGCTGCTGGTTCCCTCGGCTTCTCCAGCGTGACTTTCGTCGCCGACGAACCGCACATAGCCGCCGAGCGGCAGCCATCCGACTTTCCAGCGGGTTCCGCTTCGGTCGGTCCAGCCGGTGATCTCTCGGCCGAACCCTATCGAAAAGGTCTCGGCTCCGACTCCGAACAGGCGCCCGACCAGATAATGTCCCATCTCGTGGAAGAACACGAGCGGGCCGATTGCGCAGACGAAGGCGAGGAGGATGAGCCAGACGGGCGGTTGGTCGAGCATCAGCAGCAGCTTTCTGCAATAAGGGCGGATGCCCGTTCACGCGTTTCCCGGTCAAGCGCAACAACTTCATCGACACAGGCCGGGCCTTTGGCGTCCGCTGCATCGAGAGCCTGCTCGACGAGGCCGATGATATCGCAAAAGCCGATCCGGCCGTTGAGGAAGGCTTCGACCGCCACCTCGTTCGCCGCATTGAGGATGATCGGCGCGGCTCCGCCGGCCTCGAGCGCCTGGCGCGCCAGGCGAAGGGCCGGGAAGCGGGCCGGGTCCGGCGCTTCGAAGTCCAGCCTGCCGATCTGCACAAGCGACAGCCGCTCGGAAGGAGTGGTCATCCGCCTCGGCCAGGCCAAAGTATAGGCAATCGGAATGCGCATGTCGGCGCTTCCGAGCTGGGCGAGCATCGAGCCGTCGACGAACTCGACCAGCGAATGGACGACCGACTGGGGGTGGATGACGATATCGATCCGCTCCGAAGGCAGCCCGAACAAATAATGCGCCTCGATCAGCTCCAGCCCCTTGTTCATGAGAGTCGCCGAATCGACCGAGATCTTGGCGCCCATCGACCATTTGGGGTGAGCGACGGCCTCGGCAGGAGTGGCGCCCTGCATCCTCTCGAGCGAATGCTCGCGGAACGGCCCTCCGCTGGCGGTCAGCACAAGTCGTGAGATATCGTCTTTACTGCTGCCGGCAAGACACTGAAATATCGCGTTATGTTCGCTGTCGACCGGCAGCAGGTGAGCTCCGTTTTTCCGCGCCGCATCGGTCATCAACCGGCCGGCGGTGACGAGCGCTTCCTTGTTCGCCAGGGCAACGGTCTTGCCCGAATCGATCGCCGCCATCGTCGGGACGAGCCCGGCACAGCCGACGATCGCCGCCATCACCCAATCGGCCTCTCCGGAGGCGGCTTCGACCAGCCCGTCCGCCCCCGCGGTGGCCCGGCAGCCGCTGCCGTCCAGCCTGTCGCGCAGCTCTGTAAGCCGCTCCGGATCGGCGATCACCGCGAGCCTTGCGCCGGTTCGCCTCGCCGAATTCGCAAGCGCCTCGACATTGGTCGCGGCGGTCAGCGCGACGACCTCGAATCGATCGGGCGAGCGCTCGACCAGGTCGAGCGTCGACTGGCCGATCGAGCCCGTTGCGCCCAGGATCGCGATCCGCCGCATCATGCCGCCCCCACGAGAACTGCGATTGCGGTGAGGATGGCAACCGGCAAAAGCCCGTCGAGCCGATCGAAAACTCCGCCATGGCCGGGCAGCCATTGTCCCGAATCCTTCACTCCGGCGCGCCTTTTCATCCAGCTTTCGAACAGGTCCCCGCCTTGTGCCGCAACCGACAGCAAGGGCGCCAGCAGCAACAGAAGCGGGCGAAGGTCGGTGAGTAGCGCCCAGGCGCCTCCAGCCACAGTCGCCGCCGCCACGCCGCCGTAGCAGCCTGCCCATGTCTTGGCGGGGCTGATCGTCGGTGCAAGTTTTGGCCCGCCGATCGCTCGCCCGGCGAAATAGGCGCCGATGTCGGTCGCCCAGACGATGATGAACACCCACAGGACGAGGGAGAGGCCGTCGTCCGAGCGGTCGCGGATCCACAGCAGCGAAACGGCCGCCGCGAGGGCGTAGAGAAACCCCGCAACCTGCCAGCCGAGCCCCCAGCGTCGCGCAAGGCGGGTCCATTCGTAAAAGACCGCGGTTGCCGCCGCCGCAGCGAGAATGGCGAAAACATAGCCGCCGAGGACCGTCGCGAGGATGGCCAGCGCCACCATCGCCATGGCTGTGACGGTTCGAAGCCGGACCTCGCTCATCGGCCGCCGAAGCGCCGCTGGCGAGCGGCGAACTGGGCCAGCGCATCGTGGAAGGCCTGTTCGTCGAAATCGGGCCACAGCACCGGGGTGAACAGCAGTTCCGAATAGGCGCATTGCCAGAGCAGGAAATTCGAAAGCCGGACCTCGCCCGAAGTCCGGATCAGCAGGTCGAGCTGCGGGAGGCCCGCCGTCCACAGCTGCGCCTCAAGCGCCGCTTCGTCGATCGAATCGGGATCGATCTCGCCTTCGGCGGCCTTGCGCGCCAGCGAAGCCGCGGCCTGGGCAATTTCCGACCGGGAACCGTAATTCAGGGCGACGACCAGAGTCACTCGGTCGTTCCTGGCGGTCTTCTCGAGCGCGTCATCGAGCTGGCGCGCCATGTCCGCTCCGAAAGCGCGATAGTCGCCGATGATCCGCAGGCGGACGCCTTCGTCGATCAGCTTTTGCAACTCGCGTTGCAGATAATAGCGCATCAGTCCCTTGAGGTCGGAAATTTCCTGCTCGGGCCGACGCCAGTTTTCCGAAGAGAAAGCATAGAGGGTGAGGACTTCGACTCCGGCGTCGGAAGCCGCCTGGAGCGTTCGCCGGACCGCTTCGGCTCCGGCCTTGTGGCCGGCGGCATGAGGAAGGCCGCGCTGGCTGGCCCAGCGGCCGTTGCCGTCCATGATGATGGCGACATGGCGGGGGGCTGCTTCGCCGCTTGCCCTCAGCGCCGCTGCCGCCTCCGCTTCAGCGGCGGGGTTTAAAGTCACTGGCCGAGGATTTCCTTTTCCTTCGCTTGGGCGGTGTCGTCGATCTCCTTGATCGTGTCGTCGGTCATCTTCTGGACCTCGTTTTCCAGCCGCTTGCGCTCGTCCTCGCTGATCTCGTGCTTTTTCTCGTCCTGCTTGAGATGATCCATTCCGTCGCGGCGAACGTTGCGGACGGCGATCTTCGCCTTTTCGGCATATTGGCCGACGAGCTTTGCGAGTTCCTTGCGCCGCTCCTCGGTCAGGTCGGGAATTGGAAGCCGGATCAACTGCCCGTCGGTGATGGGGTTGAGGCCCAGTCCGGCCGAACGGATCGCCTTTTCGACCGGCTGGACGTTCGAGCGGTCCCATACCTGGACGGTCAGCATCCGGGCCTCTGGCACCGAGACCGTCGCGACCTGGTTGAGCGGCATGGTGGCGCCGTAGACCTCGACGTTGATATGGTCGAGCAGCGCGGTCGATGCCCGACCGGTGCGAAGTCCGCCGAGGTCATGCTTCAGCGCCTCGACCGCGCCGTGCATCCGGCGTTGAAGGTCTGATTTGTCCATGCTCGTCGTCATCGCCTACTCCTCGTTCTGCACGACCGTCGCTATTCCGCTGCCGGCCAGGACCTGCGCCAGGTTTCCGGGCTGCCGGATGTTGAACACGACGATCGGAATGCTGTTGTCCCGGCACAGAGCGACGGCCGACGCGTCCATGACCTTCAAATCGTCGCTGAGCACCCGGTGAAAGCTTAGCTGGTCGTAGCGCTTGGCGCTCGCCACCTTCTTCGGATCGGCGGTATAGACGCCGTCGACGCTGGTGCCCTTGAACAATGCGTCGCAGCTCATCTCGGCTGCCCGAAGCGCCGCTGCGGTGTCGGTGGTGAAATAGGGATTGCCGGTGCCGGCGGCGAAAATGACGATCCGGCCCTTCTCGATGTGTCGAAGCGCCCGTCGGCGGATATAGGGCTCGCAAACGGCTGCCATCGGAATGGCGGAGAGAACTCGAGTATCGATGCCCTGGTTCTCAAGCGCATTCTGGAGCGCGAGCGAGTTCATCACCGTGGCGAGCATGCCCATGTAATCGGCGCTGGTCCGGTCGAAGCCCTTGGCCGAGGCGGCGATCCCCCGGAAGATATTGCCTCCGCCGACCACCAGGCAAAGCTCGTGCCCCAGCGCCTTTGCCGCCGCGATTTCGGCTGCGAGGCCGTTGACGGTGTCGGGATCGATCCCGAACTGGCCGGGACCCATCAATGCCTCGCCCGAGAGCTTCAGCAGGATTCGGTTGAAGCGCGGGCGGCTCATCGGGCTGGATGCTCCTTGGACAAGAAAGGGGGCGGTTCCGCCTTTATGGCGCAGCCGTTTCGATTCCAACAGCCTTCGCTATCGCCGAAGCTTCATGCGACCGGCTCATCCTTCTTCGATCCGGCCGCGGCGGCGACCTCGGCCGCGAAGTCCCCCTGCTTCTTCTCGATACCCTCGCCAAGCTGGAAACGGACGAAAGCACTGATCTCGATGCTGGCGCCCGAATCCTTTCCGGCGCTGGCGAGCACCTCGGAAACCGGGGTCTTGTTGTCCATCACGAACAGCTGCGACAGCAGGGCGTTCTCCTTGCGGAACTTGGCGAGGCTGCCCTCCACCATCTTCTCGACGATAGTCTCCGGCTTTCCGCTTTCCTTGGCCTTCTCCATTGCGACCCCGCGCTCCCGCTCGAGAAGCTCGGGATCGAGCTCGTCGCCGGTCAGCGCCAGCGGGTTGGCGGCCGCGATGTGCATGGCGATCTGCTTGCCGAGGGTCTGCAAAGTCTCCTGCTCGGCGCCGCTCTCCAGGGCGACGAGGACTCCGATCTTGCCGAGACCCGGAGCCACCGCATTGTGGACGTAAGGGACGACGGCGCCCTGGCTCACTCCAAGAACCGCACTTCGGCGAAGCGACTGGTTCTCGCCGATCGTCGCGATATTGTTGGTCAGCGCCTCTTCGACCGTGCCGCCGCCCGGATAGTCGGCCGTGAGCAGGTTCTCGACATTGCCGCCGGTCTCCAGCGCGAGTTGAGCGACCTTGCCGACGAACTCCTGGAACTGCTCGTTCTTGGCGACGAAATCCGTCTCGGAATTCACCTCGACGAGCGCGCCGCGCTTGTCCTCGACCGCGACCCCGACGAGGCCCTCGGCGGCGGTTCGGCCGGCCTTCTTTGCGGCGGCCGACAGGCCCTTTGCGCGCCGCCAGTCGACGGCCGCTTCCATGTCGCCGCCGGTCTCGGCAAGCGCCTTCTTGCAATCCATCATCCCGGCGCCGGTGCGCTCGCGAAGTTCCTTGACGGTGGCGGCGGTGATCTCAGCCATTATTGCAATTCCTCCAGTTTTTCGTTCGCCCTTGGCGAAATCGAGACTCGTTGCGCTCCGGAGCCGCTCGGCCCGGACCGGAACGAATGAGCCGGCTTCAGGCCTCGAGCGCGGCCTCGGCCGGCGGCTCGGCCATTTCGCCGACATCCTCGCCTTTCGCTGCGGCTTCGCCGGTGCGCCCGGCGTTCGCCGCTGCAGCCACGGCATCGCAGTAGAGGCGGA
>DATKAY010000170.1:0-5231 GCA_035514495.1 Sphingomicrobium sp.
TGAACGAGATCAAGGAAGTGCTGGCGTCGATGGGCCTGAGGCTGGGCATGGACATCCCCGGATGGCCGCCCGAGAACATCGAGGAAATGGCCAAGAAACTGGAACAGGAATTGCTCGGTTGAGGCACCGAGCATAAGCGCCGGTTTGCGAAGCAAGCCGGAGCTTATGTCGAAGAGATGCCGAAACCCGGCCGACGGGGCGGCGAGCCTCAAGCGAGCCGAACCCGTTCGACGTCACGAATTCAGTTCGTGACGACTTACTTCAAAGGGCCACCCTTGCGCGGTGGCCCTTTTCTTTTGTGGCTTTGCAAGTGTCCACTTTCCACCCATTCCGGACATTAGTCTAACGCCCGCTCCCCACCCATTGCGGACATAAGCTCTGGCGCAGGACTCTACTGGTTGCGAGGCTCAATTGGCTCGTCAATGGTCACTAACCCGTTTTGCACGCTCGGAACTGCATTTCCCTTACTGTCACGCGCTGGCACCGGCTTGAGTTGGGTAAGAACCTCAGCACATGCGGCCTGAACCAAAGCCGGGTCGATGATCTGCTTATGTCTTTCGAGATTGATGCCCACCGAGTCGACCAGGCTGCAGTCAGACATCTGTCCATTCGCCCCGACGTAAAATTGAATTTCGAACGGGTTGTCGCTGGCTCTGCCGCCAGATGCGGGGATGTGGATGCCAAAGCGGGGGGCTTTAAAGCGGGTGTCTTCGTTGACATTCGCCACGATAATCAACTTCCGATAGATTCCGTAGACCTTGCTACCGTCGTTCGCGCGTGCCGGTTTGAAAAGTGCGCGCAACTTCAGGCGGCTGCAAACATAAGGCCCCATCTTCGGGTTGCCGGTATAAACCCGCCCGACGCAACCTGCGAAACTACCCCGCTTGTTGACCGTAATCTCGGCGACGACCACTGACAGCTCACCCGGCGCCAATCCCTTGGACGGAGTGTCGTAATAGTTTGACCACCAGTCGGTGGTCATGTCTGGAATCGGTGCGATTGCCGCAGCTGCGGCCACGAGAACGCTGAACATCAAGGCAATTCAGTGGCGGTTCTTTGTACTGTTGTCGAGAGGTGATGGAGCCGCTCGCGGGCCGCCTTGGCTTCCGAGCAGAGATATCGTTTTCTGCAGGCCGTCGTGCGCGACGCTCAACCTTTGCTTGCCACCCATTGCGGACATTAGCGCTGGCGCACGCAACCCGTTCGTTCAGTTTTCGTTTCAAATCGACATGCGATGGACATGGTTCAAGTATCAAAGGGTCGCTTCAAGCGCTTCAAACAGGGACGAATTGCATGCAGGGCGCCGACACCACATTGTCCAGAGAGACTGACCGCATGGCGGCCGTTCGGCGGTACGAGATTCTCGACAGTCCTCCCGACGGGGCGTTCGATCGGATTACGGCGCTGGCCGCACGCCGGTTCGGGGTTCCGATCGCTATCATCAGCATCGTCGATGAGGACCGGATCTGGTTCAAGTCGCACCACGGTTTGCCCGTGGAGCAAATCAACCGCGAACCCGGGCTATGTGCTTCGGCTATTCTGGGCGACACACCCTATCTGGTCGAGGACGCAAGGAAAGATCCTCGTTCGTTGGCGAACCCGCTGGTTGCGGGAGATTTTGGCCTTCGCTTTTATGCGGCGGTTCCGTTGACGACGAGTGACGGTCACAACCTCGGCACGTTGTGCGTGATCGACAAGGAACCCCGGCCGGTCAAACAGGAGCATATCGAAGATCTAAAAGACCTCGCTTCGATTGTGATGGACCAGCTTGAGCTTCGCCTGTCGTCCCGGCACGCGGTGGGAAGGGCGAATTTGATGGCAAAGGAGATTGATCATCGGGTGATGAACAGTCTTCAGTTCGTTGCCGGATTGCTGGCGATGCAGAGCCGATCTCCCGATGTGGGCGAGGCGGCCGCTCACCTCGAATTAGCCGCCCAACGCGTTGCAGCCGTAGCGCAGGTTCATCGCCACTTTTATGCGGATGCGGCCGACAAAGTCCCGTGCGTCGATTACCTGCGGCGCTTGTGCGCCGACCTTGCGGGAATCCTTGGGCGGGAGATCGTCGTTGAAGGGGATGACGAAAAGATTCCGGCGACTTCGATTCAGCCAATCGGACTGATCACCAACGAGCTTGTGACCAATGCCGCGAAACATGGCGCCGGCAAGATCGACGTAACATTCCGTGCGTCGGCCGACATGAACCGGCTCATCGTGTGCGACGAAGGAGATGGCCTGGTTGACGGTTTTGATCCGCACGCGGATTCCGCAGGGCTCGGAATGCGGGTGATCACGGTTCTGGTCAAGCAACTGCGCGGAACGCTCGACGCTGGTCCGCGCGAGGACGGGTCTGGAGCCTGCTTCACCGTAGAATTTCCCCGCACCCGCTAATACCCGCTTTCCACCCGTTTTCGGCATGAGGCCATCGGTGCTGCCTCAGGCGGTCGATAACTTCACCATGACTAGCGGGCACGCGGCCGCTAGGCTCAGGCCTATGATCCTGCGCCTCCTCGCTCCGCTCGCCGCCGCGCTCGCGCTCCTCCTTCCCGCCACTCCGGCCGCAGCGCAGCTGACGCCGGTTGAACAGGCGATGACCCGCACCATCGACGCCGAGCAAGAGCGGACCATCGCCATGCTGGAAAAATGGGTGAACCAGAACAGCGGGACCATGAACCACGCCGGTGTCGAGGCGGTGTCAAGGATGCTCCGCGCCGAGCTCGAGCCTTTGGGATTCGCCGTCGAGTGGATCGACATGACGGCGGCGAACCGCGCCGGTCACATCGTCGCCCGCCACAGCGGCAACGGACGGGGCAAGCGCATGCTCCTGATCGGCCATCTCGACACGGTGTTCGAGCCGGACTCCTCCTTTCAGCGCTGGGAACGGCGGGGCGACTGGGCGGTCGGCCCGGGAACGGTCGACAACAAGGGCGGGATGGCGGTGATGATCGCGGCGCTTCGGGCGATGCACCGCGCCGGAACACTTCGCAACGCCGACATCACCGTGGTGCTGACTGGCGACGAGGAGGACGCGGGCGACCCGCTCGAAACCTCCCGCCGCGATCTGGTCGCCTCCGGCAAATGGGCCGATGTCGCACTCGATTTCGAGGGGCTGGTGAGGCTCGATGGCCGCGACATGGGCTCGGTCGCTCGGCGCAGCTCGGGCAGCTGGACGGTGAAAGTGACGTCGGAGACCGGCCATTCGAGCACCATCTTTGCGCCTGGCACCGGCTATGGCGCGATCTACGAGCTGGCGCGGATCCTCGATACCTTCCGCCGCGAGATCGGCGAAGACAAGTTGACCTACAATGTCGGCCTTATCGGCGGCGGCGAGCGCGTCGAGCTGGATGCCGACCGAATCCGCATGCAGGTAGCGGGAAAGACCAACATCATCGCCGCCACCGCTATCGCCCGCGGCGATTTGCGGGCGATCGACGAGGCGCAGATCGAGCGCACGCGGGAGAAGATGCGGGCGATCGTCGCTCGGCCGCTGCCGGGGACCATGGCCCAAATCACCTTCGACGAGGACGGCTATCCGCCGATGGCGCCGACCGAGGCCAACAGGGCGCTGCTGCGGCGGTTGAACCAGGTCAACCGCGACATGGGGCTGCCAGAAATGGGCGAGCTCGACCCGCTGATGCGGGGCGCCGCCGACATCAGCTTCGTCGCCAGGGACGTGGACGGGCTCGCCGGGCTCGGCGCGGCGGGGCGCAATACCCATGCCGAGGGCGAGGCGGTCGACATCGTGTCGATCTTCCGCCAGGCGAAACGAGCCGCGATCCTAATGAGCCGGCTGGCGCGGGAAAGGCGCTAGGCCGCTAGCGGCCAGCGCCCGCTTTCGACCCATTCGAGACATTAGCCGCTTGCGTCAGTTTTCGACCCAAAGCGGACGTTGCGCTGCTTTCTGTTTGACCGATGGTGGCTGGTCGTTGACCATTGATGGGAACTGAAACTTGCCGCTACACAGGAAACGGGGGTCGCGAGGAACATGCTGGAAATCGGGGGGCTCGAACTGCTGCCGAATTGGCCGCTTTTCCTCACCTTCGTGATCGCGGGGCTCGCACTCAATATTATCCCCGGCGCCGATATGGCCTTCATCATCGCCAGCGCCGCGAACGGCGGACGGCGAGATGGTATTATTGCGTCGCTCGGGGTCGGATCGGGCGCACTGGTCCACATTTTAGCAGCGGTGCTTGGACTATCCGCGATTCTCGCGTCATCTCAGACAGCATTCAACGCGGTGAAGTGGATCGGCGCCGCCTATTTGCTCTGGCTGGCTGTTTCGCTCCTCCGCTCCAACCGTGCCCCTCGGCTCAATGTGGCCGCACCTCCTGCGTCGGGCTGGCGAGTTTTCCGAGCTGGCATGCTGGTCAACATCCTCAACCCCAAAGTGGCGTTGTTCTTTCTCGCTTTCTTGCCGCAGTTCGTGGATCCGACGGCACAGGCACCCGCGTTGCAGATACTATTCCTCGGTCTCTGGTTTGATCTGGCCGGCACGCTGGTGAACATCTGTATCGCGGTCGCGGCCGCCGGGGCGGCTCGGCGGATGCGCAACCTCGGCTGGATTACTCGGTTGGCCCGCTGGATCGGAGCTACGGTTATGGGAGGCATGGCGCTGCAGCTCGCGCTGGCCGAGCGCCGCTGATACTCCGATTTTTGCGGCAGAGTCCTCATTGCCTGGAATGTCCGCTTTCCACCCATTCCGGACGCTAGGACGATCCAGCTAGTCAAGGCCGAGCCGCTCCCTTGCCTTCGCCAGCCCGTGTTGGAATCGCGCGTGGTTGCGGATCGGATCGAAGTCGGGATCCGCTTCGAGATGTTTGATGTGGGCTGCGCTGGTCACCCGGTCGAAGAAGGGCTCGAGCACATCGAGCGCGCTGTCGCCATCGTCGAGTTGCGCACTGAGTGCACAGGCGAAATTATAGCGCATGGAGAGATTGTCGGGATCGAGGAGTAGCCCTCGCTGAATCCATTCCTTTGCCCGCTCGTCTTCTCCGAAGATAGCCAGAGCCGCGACTCCAGCAGCGAGTGCGTGGCTGTTGGTTGGATCCTTGGTTACCGCGCTTTCCGCGCGCTCGAGGGCCATCCGAGCGGCGGCTTCCATCTCAGCCGTTTGGCCGGTCGCAGCATAACAGCAGGTCAGCACTGAGGGACTATTATGGTCCGTGTTCATCAGCGCCGCCGCCTTCTCATAGTAGGGAATGGCTTCCGGTACCCGGCCTTGCCGGAACATCAGT
>DATKAY010000171.1:0-5607 GCA_035514495.1 Sphingomicrobium sp.
AGTCCCACAGCTCGACCGGATTGCAATCCCGGTCGGGCATCATCGCAACCATCCGGTCGATGGCGCTGTGCGCCAGGTGCAGGTTGGTCCACTCGAGCGGCTCGATGGCAATTGCCGAATCGCCGATCGCAACGCAGTTGCGAAGCCAGGGTTCGCCAAACCGCCCCGGCGCGAGGGCGATGGCGGCTTGCGCGGGATCGGCGCCGGCGGCTTTCCGCAACAGGCGAGCGGACTCGTCTTCCGACAGGTGGCGGCTCGAATAGACGAGGCCGTGAGAGGTGCGCGACGGAGCCTTCACTTCCCACCACCAGCCGGCCTCCTCAGCGACGCAGCGGTCGAGCGGCGTGGCTTCGCCCCGGCCCGGCTGCTCGGCGATCAGGATCCGGTCGGCGGGCAGCCATTTCGACCAGTCCTCCCGCTTGGGGTCGATTGCCGAGCGGATGATCGCTGCCGGGCCGGAGGCATCGACGAACAGGTCGCCGCCAAGCTCCTCGCCGCCCTCCATCGCCAGCGCTTCGACGAAGCCGTCGATGCTTCGAAGCCGGACACCGTTTATCTGTCCCGGCCGTTCCCGGACTCCGAGGTGGAGCGCAAAAGCGCGCATCATCTCGCAATAGCTCGGCGGTTCGATGTGAAGGCCGTAGCCGAAGCTCGAAGCGAGCGGATCGGCTCCGTCCTGCGGATGGATGAAGCGGCCGCTGGAGGCGAGGGCCGCGGCGGCCGAATACCGATCGAAGCGCGGAACGCTGCTGCCTTGCGCTGCTCGAAGCCAGTGCTGGTGGAAGGGGACGGGCCCCAGGGCAAGGCCGTATTCGCCATAGGCGTGTACATAGGATTCCGGCTCGGGCGCCCAGCCCTCGAACCGGGTGCCGAGGCGAAAGCCGCTTGCCGCCCGGACCACCGTGTCGGCCTCCGTCAGCCCGACGTCGTGATGGAATTCGACGATCGATGGAAGGGTAGGGACCATCCGATCGGCAAGCGCGTCGGGAGGCGGCTCGACGGGGAGGAGGGTGACTTCAAGCGCCGGCAGCCGCCGCTTCAGGGCTACTGCCGCCGACCAACCGACGATACCTCCGCCGACGACGACGATTTCGCGCATCGCGCCGGCCTTGCTGCTCATGCCGCCATCGGACAATAGCGCGACAGCATCGCGCGATGATCGGGCATCTTTTGGGCCTCGCCGAGGACTTCGCCTTTCAGCGCGTCCATTGCCTGGGTAAGAGCATCCAAATGCGCCGAATCCGCCCGGAGATCATGCCCCTGGGGAACCACGCGCTGACCCAGATAGACGGCAATCCAGCTCGCCTCGAGGAACACGCCCTCGCGATATTTGACGACCCGCCCGCGCCTCCGGAAGAGCTCGAGTTTCTCGGCCAGCGAGTCCGGTATCTCCATCGTCCGGACGTAATTCCAGAACTCCGAATCGTCGCGCTCGGTGGCGTGATAGTGAAGGATGAGGAAATCGCGGATGCGGTCGTATTCGAGATCGACGACCCGGTTGAACTCGTCGCGGTCGCTGTCGGCGATTTGGCGCTCGGGGAGCAGCTCGAGGAGCGAGGTGATCGCCGCCTGGATCAAATAGATGCTGGTCGATTCCAGCGGTTCTAGGAAGCCGCCGGCAAGCCCGATCGCGATGCAGTTCTTGACCCAGCTGCGCTCTCGCCGGCCGGCGCGGAAGCGAAGGACCCTGGGCGGTGCGATCGGCTCGCCTTCGACGGCGGCGGCGATCTTTTCGCAAGCCTCGTCGTCGGAGAGGAACGCACTGGAATAAACATAGCCGTTGCCGGTGCGGTGCTGAAGCGGGATCCGCCAGCGCCAACCCGCCTCCATCGCGCTTGCGGTCGTATAGGGCGTTACCGGAGTTTCCGTCCGGCATGGCATGGCTGCGGCCCGGTCCGCCGGAAGCCAGCGCGACCAATCCTGGAACGGTTCGTCCAGCGCCTTGCCGATCAGCAGCGAGGCAAAGCCGGAGCAGTCGATGAACAAATCGCCCGAAATGCGCTCTCCGCTTTGCAGCAGCACCGATTCGATATTGCCGCTTTCGACATTCAACTCGACATCGACGATCCGGCCCTCGGTTCGCCTGGCGCCGAATTTCTCCGCGTGCGCGCGAAGGAAGGGGGCGAACAAGGTGGCGTCGAACTGATAGGCGTAATTGAAGGTCGAGGCGATCGCGGCCGGGTCGGTTGCCGGCAGGTCGAAACGGTTGAGCCGGGCCATCATGCAGGCCATCGAGTAATTTTCGAGATCGGGCACCGACACGCCCTCGTGCCGCATTCGAAGCCAGTATTGATGAAAACCCATGTCGCTCTGGCCGCGGCCGAAGGTGCCGAACGGATGCAAATAGCGGTCGCCGATCCGGCCCCAGTTTTCAAAATCGATGCCAAGCTTGAAGGTCGCCCGGGTGGTGGCCATGAACTCGGCTTCGGCGATACCGATGCGTTCGTTGAACGCCCTGATATGCGGCAAAGTGGCCTCGCCGACCCCGACGATCCCGATCTCTTCCGATTCGACCAGATGGACGCTGCACCGCCGCGGGAGCAGTTTGGCGAGCGCGGCCGCAGTCATCCAGCCGGCGGTCCCTCCACCGACGATGATTATCCTTAGGCTTGGTTGCGCTAACATTTTCTCCCCGCGCCGATCTTCTAGTCGGTGGCCCCGCAGGGCGTCAAACCGAAAGGCCGTGACTTCGGGCGGCTGGAATCGACGTGTAATATCAAGCGCCTGGCAAAATGTGTTGCACAATCGCACAGGTTTGGCACTGCCGTCGCCGCGGGCGTTTTAACCCCCTTGCGCAAAGGGGATAAACCGCTTTATCGTCTGTGTTGGGGAAGTTAGTAGCGCGTGTCGGTGTTAGCGCTACCACAAGAGGGAGGGGATTTCATGATTTCGTCTGTAGGCGCACGCGAGGATCGCATCGCGCAATTTTGCCGAATGCTGCGGTCCGGGACTTCGGCCCTCGCGCTTTGCGCGCTCGCGGCAGCGGCGCCCGCTTACGGCCAGACCGTTCCTCCCGAGGATCCGACGCCGGGCGAGCAGGAGCCCCAGGGTCAGACTTCCACCGACGCCGATCTGCCCGACTCCCTATCGGGATCCACCCAGGTCGAGGAAAGCACGAGCGAGGTCGAGGAAGGCACGACCGATGGCAGGACCATCATCGTCACCGGCATCAGGCAGAGCCTCGCCAATTCTCAAAACATCAAGAAGAACGCAGACACCTTCGTCGACGCAATCACCGCCGAAGACATCGGCGCTCTCCCGGACCGTTCGGTCACCGAAGCCTTGCAGCGCATTCCGGGCGTTTCGATCAACCGCTTCGCGGGCAGCAGCGATCCCGACCACTTCTCCGTCGAGGGCTCGGGCGTCGTCGTTCGCGGCCTGAGCTTCGTCCGTTCCGAATTTAACGGCCGCGATACCTTCTCGACGGGCGTCTACGGACAGGCGATCAACTTCGCCGACGTGCCGGCCGACCTGCTGGGCTCGGTCGAGGTGTACAAGAACTCGACCGCGGAAATGATCGAGGGCGGCCTTTCGGGCACCGTCAACATGAATCTTCGCGTGCCCTTCGACAACAAGGGCTTCCACGTCGGGGCCAACATCGAGGCGACCTACAGCGACTTTGCCAAGAAATGGTCGCCGGTCGGGTCGGTGCTGGTCAGCAACACCTGGGACACGGGCATCGGCCGGATCGGCCTGCTTGGCGCCTTCTCCTATTCGCAGCTCTTCAGCCGCTCCGACGGTTTGCATGTAACGAACTTCCAGACGCGCGACGGTGGAACCGCACAGCAGGCGTTCTCCACCAACATCATTTGCCGCAATCGTCTGCCGTCCAACACGGACACCATGACATTGCCGCCGCCAGGCTCGCCCTGCGGCACGGCAGAGACGGCCGGCGCCGACGGATTCGCGGACTTGATGCCCCTGGCCTATGCTCCGGTCGGCGGGCAGTTCCGAACCCAGGATTTCAATCGCGAGCGCACCGGAATGGCTGGTGCGGCGCAATGGGAAAGCCTGGATCGACGAACGCTTGTCACTGCATCGTTCCTGCGGTCCGAGGCCCGCCAGCAATGGGGCGAGCACACCTTCGAGGCCGGGCCTGACCTTTCCGAGTACAACACCTATCCTGTGGGGTGCCGGCCGAATGCAAGCGGGCCAGGAGGTTCGGCGCGCGCGCAGTGCCCGGTCGGCGGGTTCGAGAATTACGAATATGACGAGGACATGGTGTTCGAGCGGGGCTATATCACGCTCCCCGTCGGTGGCTGGCGTGGAAGTCCATTTGCTGCTGGTTGGGGCGGCCAGGCCGTAGGCGATCGCGTGCCTCACGGCGGCATGCAGCATTCGCTTGCCCGGCGGCAGGTCGACGACACCAACATCGTCCAGGACCATGGCCTGAACCTCAAGTTCACGCCCAACGACCGTTGGGCATTCAACTTCGACGCGCAATATGTGCGGGCCAAGCACACCAATCTCGATGTGAGCGTCTTCGGATCGCTATTTGCCGACCAGGAGCTCGATCTCACCGGACGATACCCGGTGGTCACCCCGCACAAGCCGGGACAACTCGGTTTTTGGTCGACTTGGTCGGGTAGCCTCCCGGCTTCGCCGGAGCTCGAAGCCGCAAGCGACGAGGAATATTTCTCCAACCCGCGCTACACATTCTGGCGCGCGGCAATGGATCACGCGGAAGACAGCCGCGGTAAGGAATGGGCATTCCGTGGGGATGCGGCCTACCGCTTCAACCCCGATTCCTTCCTGACTCGCCTGAAGTTCGGCGCCCGCTATGCCGACCGCGACCAACATATTCGCTTCACGACCTATAACTGGGGCTCGCTCAGCGAGGTCTGGTCCGGCCGCGCGGTCCACATGGACGAGGTCGGTGGAAGCAACATCGAGCAGTACGACTGGAATAACTTCTTCCGCGGACAGACGAACAGACCGCCGACGGCGAACTATTATGCCGGCGACCTGATCGGCGACTATCGGGGCGCGATCAACTTCTTCCGGAGCATCCAGGACGCGGCGCGCGCGGCTGGCGGCGGCTCGGCAACGAGCTGGAATCCTCTTGCCGGTCGGCCGGGCGTAGTGCCCGGCACGATGTACCTGCCCAGCGAAATTCAGGACGTCAGCGACATGAACAAAGCCGCATATGCGATGCTGAGCTTCGATGACGACTACCGCACGTTCGGCGGGGTACGGATCGAAGGCAACATCGGCGTCCGCTACGTCGATACGCGGGTCGATTCGGTCGGCTCCATCGGCGTTCCTTCACAGTCGGCGCTGGGCATCGAAGACCCGTTCTCGGTTCGCTGCGCGCCGACCGTTCCGCCCGGTGCACCGCCGGGAACGCCTCCCTCGAGTCCAGGCGGAGTGTGCCTGATCGGGCTGGACGCCTATGCGGAGCTTCAAGCCTGGGCGACCGGAATCACGGAGCCCGATGTTGCCACGAACAAGTACGATTACTTTCTTCCGAGCTTGAACCTGAAGCTGGGGCTTTCGGAAACGCTCATCATGCGTTTCGCCGCGTCGCGGAACCTCGCGCGTCCGGCAATGGCCAATATCCGAAACTTCCTGACCGTCGGCTCGGATTCAAGCTCCGGGTTCAGGCTG
>DATKAY010000172.1:0-8618 GCA_035514495.1 Sphingomicrobium sp.
CGCCCATGGCGCGAGTGTCGGCGAGCTCGACCCGGCGCAGATGTTCTACGCGACCAGCCGGGGCCTGCCGCCCGCCCAGGCGCGCGCCCTGCTCCTCGAGGGCTTCGTCATGGGCTTGTGGGACAGCATCGAGGACGAAAAGAAGCGCGAGGCGATTGCCGAGGCTGCGCGCGCTGCGCTTCGGGAAGTTTCGCAATGAACGCGCCGACTTCAATCGCTTGCGCGCTCAACGTCCGCGACCAGTTTCCGGGCATCGAGGGCTGGCATTACCTCGACAGCGCCGCGACCGCGCAAAAGCCGCGCGCGGTGATCGAGGCGATCGCCAAGGCCTATGGCCCCGATTATGCGACGGTCCATCGCGGCATCTACCAGCGCTCATCCGACATGACCCTGCGCTACGAGGAGGCGCGAGCTTCAGCCTCCAGGCTGATCGGCGGCGAGCCCGGGGAGCTGGTCTTCACCCGCGGAGCGACCGAGGCGATCAATTTGGTGGCTCGAGCGCTGCCCAGGGAGGGGCGCAAAAGAATGCTGCTCTCCGGCCTCGAGCATCACAGCAATATCGTGCCCTGGCAGCTCGCCGGTTATCAGGTCGACGTGGCGCCGCTCACTGAAGACGGCAGGATCGATCTCGACGCGGCCGAGGCGATGCTGACAAGCGAGCATCGAGTGGTTGCCTTCGCTCACGTCTCGAACGTTTTGGGCTCGCTGCTCGATGCGAAGCGAGCGTCGCAAATCGCCCATCGGCAAGGCGCCCTCCTTCTTCTCGACGGGTGCCAGGCAGTGCCGCGCCTGGCCGTGGACGTCGCCGAGATCGGTTGCGACTTTTACGCTTTTTCGGCCCACAAGCTTTACGGCCCGACCGGGATCGGCTGCCTTTGGGGGCGGTCGGACCTGCTCGCGTCAATGCCTCCATGGCAGGGCGGCGGCTCGATGATCGACCGGGTCACCTTCGATCGAACCACCTATCTCGACCCTCCGCAACGGTTCGAGGCGGGAACCCCGCATATCGTCGGCGCGATCGGGCTCCATGCGGCGATCGACTGGGTCGGCAAGCTCGGCCTCGATTCGATCCACGCGCACGAATGCGCGCTGGTCGCCGAGGCTCGATCGGCGCTTTCAGACATCGGCGGGATCACCCTGTACGGCCCGAGCGATTCGGCCGGGATCCTCAGTTTCAACGTCGACGGGGTTCATCCGCACGACACCGCCACCATATTGGACGATTGCAGCGTCGCGGTTCGCGCCGGCCACCATTGCGCCCAGCCGCTGATGGATTGGCTGGGAGTGCCGGCGACCGCCCGGGCAAGCTTTGCTGCGCATAGCGACAGCTCCGACATCGAGGCGCTGGTGAGCGGGCTCGAGCAGGTGAAACGGATTTTTACGCAATGAGTGGGTGGTGATGAACGAGGAACGCAAGATCGAGACGCAGCAAGTGGATTCGGTGGTCCCGCCACCGCGCGCGCGCGTTCCCGACAGCCTTGCCCGCAAGCGCGACTATCTCGCCGGCTTCCTGGCGGGCGAGACGGAAAGCGCGCCGGCGAGCGAGCCGGCCGGAAGCAGCGAGGAACTGAAGGAGCGGATCGTCGAGGCGCTGAAATCGATTTACGACCCAGAAATCCCGGTCGACATCTACGAGCTCGGGCTGATCTACGACGTCGAGGTCACCGACGGCGACGCGCTCGTCACCATGACGTTGACGACTCCCCATTGCCCGGTCGCCGAGACTCTCCCGAACGAGGTCGAACTTCGGGTGCTGTCGGTTGCGGGTGTCCGCGACGCCGAAGTGAAGCTGGTCTGGGATCCGCCCTGGGACCCGTCGCGGATGAGCGACGAGGCGCGGCTGGAGCTCGGAATGCTATGAACGAGCAGGGAAAAATCCGCACACGGCCGGCCGCGATCGTGCTTACCGATTCCGCCCAGCAGCGCATTGCCGATTTAATGGGCCGGGCGCCACAAGGCGCGATCGGGGTCAAGCTGTCGACCCCGCGCCGGGGCTGCTCGGGCCTCGCCTATTCGGTCGATTACGTCACGCAGGAGAATCCGCTGGACGAAAAGATCGAAACTCCCGGCGGCATTTTCTATGTCGACGGCGCTTCGGTCCTGTACCTGGTCGGGTCGATCATGGACTGGCGGGAGGACGATTTCGCCGCCGGCTTCGTGTTCGAAAATCCCAACGCAACCGGCTCGTGCGGCTGCGGGGAGAGCTTTACCGTTTAGCTTGCCGCGCTCGATGTGGTAACGGTCTCGCGAGGTTGCGGCCGATGGGCAGCCGATGGGGGAGACGGCAATGACACGAGCAATCAGCTTGGCTTTCGCGATCGCGGCCTATGCCGTCTTCTTCGCGACCTTCCTTTACCTGATCGTTTTCGTCGGCAACCTTGAACTCGGGACTTTGTCTCCAAAGACCGTGGACAGCCCGGCCTCGACGCTCCCGCTTGGAGCCGCGCTCCTCGTCAACCTCGCGTTGATCGCTTTGTTCGGAGTCCAGCACAGCGTCATGGCCCGGCAGGGGTTCAAGCGCGTCTGGACGAAGCTTGTCCCGCGACATGTCGAGCGAAGCTTTTATGTGCTGATCGCCAGCCTGGTGCTGGTGGTCATGTTCCGCTTCTGGCAGCCGCTCGATACGGTGGTATGGAGCGTCACCGCTCCGATCGCCTCGAGCGCCCTGTGGCTTCTATTCTGGGCAGGCTGGGCAATGGTGCTGATCAGCACCTTCCTCATCAACCATTTCGAGCTGTTCGGCCTCCAGCAGGCATGGGTCCATGCGCGCAAAAAGGAGTTGACGCCGCCCAGGTTCCACACGCCCTTCCTCTACAAATGGGTGCGCCACCCGCTCTACCTCGGCTTCTTCATCGCCTTCTGGGCAACGCCGCACATGACGATTGGCCATCTGCTCCTGGCGGCCGGAATGTCCGCCTATATGCTGATCGCGATCCGCTATGAGGAGCGTGACCTGGTCGCATTCCACGGGCGCGACTATTCGGACTATCGCGGCCGCGTCGGAATGCTTCTGCCGCGCGTCTTCAGGCGGCGCAGCGCAGACTAGGCGTCAAAAGCCGAGCGTGAAGCGGATCGCCGCTCCATAATCATTGTCGGCGCTGGCGACATGCCCCGGCTGGCGGCGAACGAACAAATTGCCGCCAAGCCAGCCGCTGCCGTCCCAGACCGACGAGCCGTAGCTCAGCTCGGCGTCGATCTCGCGGCCGCTCGGAGTGAGCGAATAGGTCGACCAGCTGTTGCTCGCCGTCTCGGTCGAATAATCATAGCCGGTCGGAAGCATCAGCCCGAAGCCGCCGCTGGCCACTCGAAGCGGCTGCGCGATCCTCAGCCCCAGCCGGTCGCCGGCACCGAGCAGGCCGCTCTTGAACAGGTCGATCCCGTAGGAGTCGGACTGCAGCTTGCCTCCGGCAAATTCGGTCCAGCCGCGCCGGGCGCTGACCCCGGCGCCAAAGCCGCCGCCGAAATCGCGCCGCGCCTCGAGGTCGAGGAACAGGCTGGTCGATCCGCCGCCGCCAAGGACCTTGTCCATTCGGCCGCCGAGCAGAGTCTGCGTTTCGTCGAGCCTGCTGAGCCCCGCCGAAAGCCAGGTCTTGCCCAGCTGCTTGTCGACCGAAAGGCTCGACCAGCGGTAGGGCGAATCGCTCGCCCGGGTCTTCACTTGCGTCCAGACCTTCCCGGTCTCGCCGGAAATTGTGAGAGAGACCGGCCCGACATCGCGCCGAAGCGCCATGCTGCCGTCACGGCTGGCGGCAAAGCCGGGATCGCCCGAGATGTTCTTGGCAATCAGGAATCCGCTCGATTCCAGCCCTGCGAGGCGCCGCTCCATGGCCTTGGCGCCCTCGGAAAAGCCGAAGGCGACGGCCGTCTTGTCGTCGATCCGGGCGACGGCCGAGCCGGCCAGGAGCCGCGCCTTGCGCTCGTCCTGTGGTCCGATTCCGCGCCTCTCGATCGCGAATCCAGGCGACAGATCGTGGCGCTCGGCGACGGTCATCGACACCGTCAGCGGGCCCATCGAAACGCTGTTCATCTTGGCGCCCGGGGTAAGCGCCTGTGCGAGCGGCTGACCCAGTTGCGCCTGGCGCAGGGTTTTTGCGAGGTCGAGAACGAACGCCCGGTCGTATCCGTCGAGGATGACTGCGCCCAGCGACATGCCAATATTGGCATCGCCAGCCGCCGGCGGAAGATCGCCGTTGTCGGTGGTGCTCACCGCGACCTTGCTGCCAGCGAGGCTGGTGGTGCCGATCGGCTGGAACGCCCGAGCGAGATTGAGCCGGCCATTGCCGAACACAAGGTCGATTCCTGCCTCTCCGAGGTCGTCGGCGGAAATGAACAGGATCTCGACGATCTGCTTGCCGGTGAGGTTCGGGAAGGCCTGGGCGAGAAGCGCGACGGCTCCCGAGATTGCCGGCGCCGAAAAGCTCGTCCCGGACCACAGGTAATGCGTGCCGGTGTTATCGGGCGCTCGGCTTCGATAGCCCAAAGCAGTCAAATAATAGACAGCGCCCGTGCCCGCCCGGTTCGAGAAGGTCGAGATCTGGTTCAAATCGGTTCCGCCGGCGCCGTCGTCCACGCCGATCGAACCGGCGATGATCACCATTCCCGGGAAATGCTGGGCTGGCGACAAGGCAAAGCCGTCCGGGTTCGCCTCGCCGTCATTTCCTGCCGAAATGACGAGAACGATGCCGGCATTGACCGCTCGCTGCATCGCAGCCAGCAGCGTCGAGGTCGGGGTCGAGCCGCCAAGGGAGAGATTGATCACTCTCGCTCCGGCCTCTCGCGCCGCATCGACTCCCGCGGCAATCGCGGTATCGGTGAACTTGCAGCCGTCTTCGGAGGAACATGAACCCGGCTTGTCCGCGCGGATCGAGACGATGATCGCATCGAACGCCATCCCCATCGTCCCGGCACCGTTTCGGGCAGCTGCCGCGACCGCGGATACCGCCGTGCCGTGGCCGTCTTCGTCGCTGACGCCGCGCTCGCCGTAGATATCGACGCTTTGCGGGTCGATCCGGCCGGTGAACTCGTTCAGGTGCGGATTGATGCCGGTATCGATAACTCCGATCTTGATACCCTTGCCGGTCGCGCCGGCGTCGTAGGCGGCGATTGCGTTGGCTGCGACCGCATAGTTCGAAGCCTGGTACTCGGCCGTGTCGTAATCGATGGGCGAAGGCGTCGGAGTCGGAGTCGGAGTCGGCGTTGGAGTCGGGGTAGGCGTCGGCGTTGGAGTCGGGGTAAACGGCAAGGGCGCCGGGCGATCGCCATCGCCGCCGCCGCATGCCGAAACGGAAAGTGCGAGCGTGATTGCAAGGGCGCTTGTCGTGAGCAACCGGCGGTTCATTAAATCTCCTCCCCGCTAGCCTGCTGAAAATTAACAGGATATTCGGTTACCCTATTGCCGCACAAAAGCTTTCATTTTGCTGAAGCTGGTTGAATCGCTAAGGCGCGGCGCACTCATGGACCCTCGCTTCGACCACATTCGCGACTGGATCTTCGATCTCGACAATTGCCTGTATCCCGCTTCCACCGGGCTGTTCAAGCTGATCGACGAGCGGATGGGAGCCTATATCCAACGCCTTCTTTCCTGCGACCCGGTCGAGGCGCGCAAAGTCCAGAAGCATCATTTCCACAGGCACGGAACCACGCTCGCCGGGCTGATGAAGGACCATAATGTCGACCCGCACGAATTTCTCGGCGACGTCCATGCCGTGGCGATGGACTGCGTCGAGCCGGACATTCGGCTCGCTGCTTCGCTTGCGCGGCTGCCGGGGCGAAAGATCGTGTTCACCAACGGCGATGCGCCTTATGCGCGCCGGGTCCTCGAGGCGATCGGGGTGCAGGAGAGCTTCGATCACCTGCACGACATCCACGCCAGCAGCTACCGGCCCAAACCGGACCCGCACGGCTACGAATTGCTGTGCGAACATCTCGGAATCCACCCCGAACGGGCGCTTCTGGCCGACGACATGGCCGCCAATCTGAAGCCTGCCAAACAGCTTGGAATGACGACCGTCTGGGTCGACAACGGCTCGGAGCGCGGTACGCACGGCCATGGCGACTTCATCGACCACCGAATCGAGAACGTCAGCGACTGGCTCGAACGGATCATCGAGGGAAAGGAATGACCTTGGAGCTTGAGCAGGTGATCGGCGCCGCATGGGAAGAGCGCGACAAGATCGGGCCGGATACGCGCGGCGACATCCGCCAGGCTGTCGACCAAGCAATCGCGGCGCTGGACAAAGGCGCTGCCCGGATTGCCGAGAAGATCGAGGGCGAATGGAGGGTCCACCAATGGCTGAAGAAGGCCGTTTTGCTTTCCTTCCGGCTGAACCCGATGGAGCGCATCGGCGGCGGCCCGGGCGGCGCCCACTGGTGGGACAAAATCCCCTCGAAATTCGCCGGCTGGGGCGAAAAGGAGTTCCGGGACGCGGCTTTCCGCGCCGTCCCCGGGGCCATCGTCCGGCGCGGCGCCTATGTCGCTCCAGGAGCGGTGCTGATGCCCAGCTTCGTCAATATCGGCGCCCGCGTCGGCGAAGGAACGATGGTCGACACCTGGGCGACGATCGGAAGCTGCGCCCAGATCGGCCGCAACGTCCACATCTCCGGCGGCACCGGGATCGGCGGGGTTCTCGAGCCCCTGCAGGCCGGCCCGGTGATTATCGAGGACGATTGCTTCATCGGGGCTCGATCGGAAGTCGCCGAGGGCGTCGTGGTCGAAAAGGGCTCGGTGCTTTCGATGGGCGTCTTCATCGGCGCGTCAACCAAGATCGTCGAGCGGGCGACCGGCAAAGTCTCCTACGGCCGGGTTCCGTCCTACTCGGTCGTCGTTCCCGGGACCCTGCCGTCGCAGAACGGCGGCCCGTCGCTGGCCTGCGCGGTCATCGTCAAAAGGGTCGACGAGCGGACTCGCTCGAAGACCGGGATCAACGAGCTTCTGCGCGACTGACGCCAGCCCGCCTTTCGCCGGTTCAGCGCGCCGCCTTCGCCTTCGCCTCGGCGAGCAATTTGCCCGCTTCCTCGCCCGTCCAGTCGAGGTCGCCCAGATAGCGCCAGATCTCGCGGCCTTGCCGGTCGTAATAAACGGTCGTCGGCATCACCTGCACGTT
Source organism: Sphingomicrobium sp. (assembly GCA_035514495.1). Classification (GTDB taxonomy): domain Bacteria; phylum Pseudomonadota; class Alphaproteobacteria; order Sphingomonadales; family Sphingomonadaceae; genus Sphingomicrobium. Next base: position 7,104 of record DATKAY010000172.1, read on the forward strand.
AAGAGCGCTGGCGATTCCCATCTTCGGGTCGTGCCAGGATTCCAGATGCTCGATTCCGTGGGTTTTGAGGAAGGCGTCGACCGAGGGCCGCGGCCCGGTGTCCAGCGACACGATGATCACCCGCGGCGCGCCGGGCCGCCTGCTCAAAGCGTCGAGCGTCGGAAGCTCCTTGACGCAGGGAGCGCACCAGCTTGCCCAAAAATTGACCAGCACCGGCTCGCCCGCCGATTTGGGAAGCGCCGCGGCCTGGTTGTCCGCATCGAACAGCTGCACCTCGGGCATCGGCTTGCCGGCATGGCTTCTCTCGGCGCCCTTCACCGTTTCTTCGAGGACCTCGTCCTGGCCCTGGGGAGCAGCCGGCTCCCTGTCGCAGCCAAAAAGCGGCAGCAAAAGGACCGAACCGAGCAGAGCAAAACGCCTGGACATGGATCGGGCGGTACTTGGGGGCAACGGGCAGCACAACCCGCTGGAACATCGCGGCCGGAGCGGCTAGGCCCGGCACCCGTGAAACCGTCACTTTTCCTGTGGCTTGGCGCCGTGACCGCAATTGCCGGCCTGGCCGGCTGCGGCAATATCGCCGAGCTGAGGCCGGCGGAAGGGCAAGCGCTCCCGGTAAAGCCGCTGATGGCCCGGGCAACGCCGACCTCCGAAGAGCTTTTGACCCCGCCCGCCTATGCCAACCCGGATCGAATCGACGAGCTGATGAGAAAATCGACACCGCGCCTGGCGGACCGCTTCGACCTTCCGCCGCCGAGCGGCCAGGCGGTGGCCGTGCCGGTCCAGGCCCAGGATGAGGAGGACGGCGAGCTCGGCCCGGAAGATCCTCGATGAACCAGGTTCGAAAGGCCGTTTTTCCAGTCGCCGGGCTCGGGACTCGCCTGCTCCCTGCGACCAAGACCATGCCCAAGGAGTTGCTGACGATCGTCGACCGGCCGCTGATCCAATATGCGGTCGACGAGGCCCGCGAGGCCGGGATCGAGCAGATGATTTTCGTCACCGGCCGCGGCAAGTCGAGCCTGGTCGATTATTTCGACCTGCCGTTCGAGCTTGAGGCGACGATGCGCGAGAAGGGCAAGAGCCTCGAGGTGCTCGGCCCGTCGAAAGCCCAATACGGAGAAATCGTCTCGGTCCGGCAGCAGCAGCCGCTCGGCCTCGGCCATGCGGTCTGGTGCGCCCGCGACATCGTCGGGGACGAGCCCTTCGCCGTCATCCTTCCCGACGATTTGATGGCCGGAAAGCCCGGCGCGCTCCGGCAGATGGTGAATGCCTGGGAAAAGGTCGGCGGCAATATCGTCGCTTCCGAGGAGGTCGCGCACTCGAAGACCAGCTCCTACGGGATCATCGCTCCGGGCGAGACCGACGGCCAGCTGACGCAGGTGCTCGGCCTCGTCGAAAAGCCGAAACCCGACCAGGCCCCGTCGCGGCTCGGTGTCATCGGGCGCTACATCCTGCAACCGCAAGTGATGGAAATCCTCGGCAAGGGCGAGACCGGCGCCGGCGGCGAAATCCAGCTCA
>DATKAY010000173.1:0-2766 GCA_035514495.1 Sphingomicrobium sp.
TTCGCCCCGAGAGGGTGCCGACGAGGCGCTGGTGATGGGCCTGAGGCTCGGCGAGGGGATCGACGCGCTCGAGCTCGAGCGCAGGTTCGGGGTCGAGCTGGTCAACTGGGAGCGGGTCGATCGGCTGGTGACGAGCGGTCATTTGGCCCGGTCCGGGTCGCGAATCGCGCCAACCCCCGCCGGCCGCCTTCTGCTCGACCGGATCCTCGTCGAGATCGCTGCCTAGTTCGGCTCCTCCGTCGCGTAACGATACCTGTCCTCGGCGGTCAACAGATAATCGTCCAGCTGAAGCTGTGCGTCGTCGGCGGCCGCTTTCCTCGCCATCCCGTTCTTGACGTTGAAGGCGGCAAGCTTCGACTTCAGGCCGTTTTCGATCTCGCCACAGACCTTGCGGGCATGATCCTTGAAACCATCGACGGTGACGTTGGCGGCCTTTGCGCTGACCGCCGCATTCTTCAAGCAGGACACGAATGCATTGCGCTCGGCGGCGCTGGCCTGCATCATCATTGCCGCTGCGAGTATCGTTACCAGCATCAGGCTCCTCCCCGTTGAGCTCATCGCCCATAGAGCTGACGGCGCTCACCATGACCCTTTTTGCGGTCCGCCGCAAATGCCGCGAGCATCCTCGCCGCTTGCAGGGCCGCCGATCATCGCTGATGATCGAGCGATGGACCCCGGCCTCTACATCGTCGCGACTCCGATCGGGAATCTGGGCGACCTGTCGCCGCGCGCGGCCGAGATGCTCGCAAGCGCCGATCTGCTGCTTGTCGAGGACAGCCGCGTTACCGGGCGGCTGATGACCCATACCGGCGCGAAGGTGCCGATGCGCCGCTATGACGACCATTCCACCGATGGCGACCGAGCCGAGATCGTCGACCGGCTGGCGCAGCAGGTGGTGGTGCTGGTCAGCGATGCCGGGACCCCGCTGATTTCCGATCCCGGATACAAGCTTGTCCGGGCCGCTCGCGAGGCGGGCCGCGACATCCGAACCGTCCCCGGCCCCTGCGCCGCCATCGCCGCGCTGACGCTGGCCGGGCTTCCGACCGACCGTTTCCTGTTCGCCGGCTTCCTGCCCGCAAAGGCCAAGGCGCGATCCGAGGCGATCGACGAGCTCTCCGATATCCGGGCGACGCTCGTCTTCTACGAAAGCGGGCCGAGGCTGGCCGATGCGTTGCTCGCTCTTGCCAAGCAGCTCGGGCCGAGAGACGCGGCTGTCGCCCGCGAGATCACCAAGCTCCACGAGGAATGCGTGACCGGCAGCCTGGCCGAACTTGCGGGCGTTTATGCCCAGGCTCCGCCCAAAGGCGAGATCGTTATCCTCGTCGGCCCGCCCGCCGCTGCCCCGGGGGCAAGCGACTCCGATCTCGATTCCGCCCTGTCCGAGGCGCTCGGGCGGCTGTCGCCGTCGCGCGCGGCTGCTGAGGTTGCCCGGCTGCTCAAGGTGCCGAGGAACCGCGCCTATACCCGGGCGCTCGAACTGTCGCGCGAATGACTCGCCGAAAGGCCGAAAAGCGCGGCCAGCGGGCCGAGACCCTGGCCTGCTGGTATTTGCGCCTGAAAGGCTGGCGGATCCTTGCCCGCAGGGCGCGGGTCCGGGGCGGCGAGGTCGACATCATCGCCCGCCGCGGCCGAATTCTCGCTTTCGTTGAGGTAAAGGCCCGCGCGAACCAGGAAAGCGCGGCCTTTTCACTCGACCGGTACCGGCTGCGCCGTGTCGCCGCCGCAGCCGAAAGCCTCGCTCCGCGCTTCATTCGCCCCGGCGATGATATCCGCATCGACGCCATGTTCGTCGTCCCCGGACGGCTCCCTCGACACCTCCCGAACGTCTGGCAAGGGTGACAAAGCCGTCAGCCTGAAATAGGCGCGGCCAATGCCGTTGAGCGTCGCCGTACAGATGGACCCCCTCGAAGCGATAAACATCGCCGGCGATTCGACCTTCGCGCTCATGCTCAAGGCGCAGGAGCTCGGCCATTCGCTCTACCATTATGCGCCTGGGGACCTGAGCTATTCAAACTCCCGGCTTCGGGCGATGGCGCGTGCCGTCACCGTCCGGCGCAAGGCCGGCGATCACCATTCTTTCGAAGAGCCCCGGCTGCTCGACCTTGGGCGCAATGTCGACGTCGTGCTGATGCGCCAGGACCCGCCGTTCGACCTTGGCTACATCAGCGCGACCCATCTCCTCGAGACGATCGCAAACGAGACCCTGGTGGTCAACGATCCCGGGCAGGTGCGAAACGCGCCGGAGAAGCTGTGGGTGCTCGACTTCGCCCGCTTCATGCCGCCGACCCTCCTCACCCGCTCGCTGGACCTGGCGCGCGACTTTCTCGCCGAACATGGCGAGATCGTCCTCAAGCCGCTTCACGGCTTTGCCGGCGGTTCGGTGTTCCAGATCGGGTCCGAGGGCCGCAACCTCGCCTCGCTGATGGAGCTGTTCAACCGAACCTATCGGGAGCCGCACGTCATCCAGAAATTCATTCCCGAGATCGCCGAGGGCGACAAGCGAATCGTGCTCGTCGACGGCGAGGTCGCGGGAGCGGTGAACCGGATCCCGGGCCAAAGCGAGATCCGTTCGAACCTCGCGCTGGGAGGCACGGCCGCGAAAACCGAGCTCACCGCCCGCGAGGAGGAAATCTGCGCCGCCCTCGCCCCGGCGCTAAGGGAGCGCGGGCTGCTGTTCGTGGGGATCGACGTGATCGGCGGGCGCTGGCTGACCGAGATCAACGTGACCTCGCCGACCGGGATCGTCGCGATCGACGAATTGAACGG
>DATKAY010000174.1:0-11564 GCA_035514495.1 Sphingomicrobium sp.
TTTTATCCGACCAATACCAAGCCGAGCGACTATCGGCCCGACCCGTCGATCCTGACCTGGTGGTCGGCCCTGTTCGAAATCCCCTGCGTTGCCATCGGCGGGATCACCGCCGACAATGCCGCGCCGCTGGTCGATGCCGGCGCGGATTTCCTGGCCGTCTGCCAGGCGGTCTGGGGGAAGGACGACCCGGCGGCTGGGGTGCTGGCATTCAAGGATGTGCTCAACGATTGAGCCAGGCGCCCACTCGGATCAGGGAAATAGTTTCGCTTTTTGTCGTTACATAGCCAGAACATTCTAGGGAGAGTTTCGTGGGCAAGGCCGACAGGCGCCCGGACCGGACCGGCAGAAAATTCGCCATCGTCTCTACGGCTTTGGTCACCGCAATCCTCACCAGCGCGGTGTGGATCATCGTCTACAACATCGTCTCGGCGTCGGATGAGCAGCTGACCGCGGCAGGCGGTACCGTCACAGTCGATCGGCCGGGTTCCCCCACGGTCGAGATTGCCGAAGGGCTGGTGGTCGGGCCGGCGGGGCTCGCCATCCCGGTCGCCGGGGTCCAGGTCGACGAGCTGGTCGACACCTTCACCCAGGCGCGCGCCGGCGGCGCCCGGCGGCACGACGCGATCGACATCATGGCTCCCGAGGGAACGCCGGTGGTGGCCGCCGCGCCGGGAACCATCGACAGGCTGTTCGACAGCCAGGGGGGAGGGGGGACCACCATCTACATCCGCTCGGACGACGGGCTCTGGTCCTATTATTACGCCCATCTCCAGCGCTACGCCCCGGGTTTAAAAGAGGGCCGACGGGTCGAAAGGGGGCAGGTGATCGGATATGTCGGCCATACCGGCAACGCGAACCCGGAAGGGCCGCATCTGCACTTCGCGATCAACCGGATTTCGCCCGGGGACGACTGGCATTCGGGCGAGGCGATCAATCCTTACCCGCTCCTTGCCGGTCAAAGTACCAGCGGCTAAGGGCCGCGGCACTCCTTTTTCCTCAACTCATCGAGCAGGCGATCCCATGAAGATCAGCGGCGTGGACATCCGTCCGGGCAACATCATCGAATATGAGGGCGGCATCTGGCGCGCGGTGAAGATTCAGCACACGCAGCCCGGCAAGGGCGGCGCCTATATGCAGGTCGAGTTGAAGAATTTGATCGACGGGCGCAAGACGAACATTCGCTTTCGGAGCGCCGAGACGGTCGAGCGCGTGCGGCTGGACACCAAGGATTTCCAGTATCTCTATGCCGACGGCGACGACCTCGTGTTCATGGACAAGGACAGCTACGAGCAGGTGCAGCTTCCCCGCGACCTGCTCGGCGACGCGGCGGCCTTCCTCCAGGACGGGATGGATGTGAAGCTCGACATGTACGAGGAGAGGCCGATTTCGGTCGAGCTCCCGAGCCAGATCGAGGCCGAAGTCGTCGAGGCGGACGCGGTGGTGAAGGGGCAGACCGCCTCGTCCAGCTACAAGCCCGCGATCCTCGACAACGGGGTCCGGGTCATGGTGCCGCCCCACATCACCAGCGGAACCAGGATCGTCGTCGATCCGTACACGCAGGAATATGTGAAGCGGGCGGAATAGTGAGCGCATTAGGGGAAGACGTTGGTTAGTCATTCCGGCCTTATCACCGTGATGCAGCGCGCCGTCCGCAAGGCGGCGCCACGGCTTCGCCGCGACTTCGGGGAAGTCGAGCAGCTCCAGGTAAGCCGCAAGGGTCCGGCCGATTTCGTTTCCATGGCCGACCGCAGGGCGGAGCAGACGATCGTCGAAGAGCTTCGAAACGCCCGGCCCGACTGGGGGCTGCTGGTCGAGGAAGAGGGCGAGATCGAGGGCAATCCGGACAAGCCGCGCTGGATCGTCGACCCGCTCGACGGGACCACCAACTTCCTCCACGGAATCCCGCATTTCGCGATTTCCATCGCGGTCGAGGAGAAGCGCCCCGGCCAAGGGACAAATACGCGTGGCGAGATCACGCAGGCTATCGTCTATCAGCCGCTGACCGACGAGAGTTTCTGGGCGGAAAGGGGCAGGGGGGCCTGGCTCCAGGACCGCCGGCTCAGGGTCTCGGCGCGCCGCGATCTGGTCGACAGCGTGATCGGCACCGGGATTCCGCATTGCGGGCGCGGCAACTCCGAAAGCTGGGCAAAAATATACTCGGCGGTCGGCCCGAACGTTAGCGGAATCCGGCGGTTGGGTTCGGCGGCGCTCGACCTCGCCTGGGTCGCGGCCGGCCGGTTAGACGGCTTCTGGGAGGACCATCTCGACCTGTGGGACACGGCCGCCGGAGTGCTGCTGGTCAAGGAAGCCGGGGGCTTCGTCACCGATTATCGCGGCTCCGACCGGTCGTTCGAGCGCGGCGAATATGTCGCTGCGTCGGGCGCAATTCACAGCAAGCTGCAAAAGCTGGTGGCGGGGGCGGTCCGAGGCTGACCCAAATGGTTGCGACCGGCCACTGCCTGCCCTAAAGCGCGCCCAAGTTCTCGAGCCCCCTGGAGTTTCCCTTGGCCAGCGTCGCCGCCGGTTACCTTCCGATCCTGCTTTACCTGCTGGTCGCACTGGGCCTGTCCTTCGCGTTCGTCGTCCTTCCGATGATCGTTTCGCGGTTCACGGGCTCGCACCTGCCCTATCCGCAGAAATTGTCGGAATATGAATGCGGCTTCCCCGCTTTCGAGGACAGCCGCGCCCAGTTCGACGTCCGTTTTTACCTGGTCGCGATCCTGTTCATCGTCTTCGACCTGGAGGTCGCCTTCCTGTTCCCCTGGGCGGTGTCGCTCTACGGCAGCGGATGGGCCGGCTGGATCGCGATGATGATCTTCCTCGCCGAGCTGGCGCTTGGGCTCGCCTATGCCTGGAAGAAGGGAGCGCTCGAATGGGAGTGATGCTTCGCCCGGGGCAGAACCCGAACCCGACCGAGAACGAGCTGGCGCGCGCTGCCGGCCTTCTCCCCGGGACGCCCGACCGCGAGCTGTTCGAAGCGATGCGTGGCGAGCTCGACACCAAGGGCTTCATCACCGCGAGCACCGAGGATTTGTTCACCTGGGCGCGCACCGGTTCTTTGTGGTGGATGACCTTCGGCCTGGCGTGCTGCGCGGTCGAGATGATTCACGTGAACATGCCGCGCTATGATCTTGAAAGATTTGGAGTTGCTCCGCGCGCTTCGCCCCGCCAGTCGGACGTGATGATCGTCGCCGGGACCCTGTGCAACAAGATGGCGTCGGCGCTCCGGCGGGTTTACGACCAGATGAGCGAGCCGCGCTACGTCATCTCGATGGGAAGCTGCGCCAACGGCGGCGGCTATTACCATTACAGCTATTCGGTGGTTCGCGGCTGCGACCGCATCGTGCCGGTGGACATCTACGTGCCCGGCTGCCCGCCGACCGCCGAGGCCCTGCTCTACGGAATCCTCGCTCTTCAGCGGAAGATCCGCCGCGAAGGGACGATTGAGCGATGAGGGGCTTGCGCTGATGGCCGTCCATTTGGCTCCCCATGTGCCCAAGACGGCGCCCAACGACGGCGTCGCCGAGGCGGTTCGCGATGTGCTCGGCGATTCGCTGGTCGCCCTCGGCGAGATTCTCGGCGAGATCACGCTCACGGTGGCCCGCGACAGCATCGCCGACGTCCTGGCGGCGCTTCGCGACACACCGGGGCTGGAATACCAGCAGCTGATGGAGATCGCCGGGGTCGATTATCCCGACCGGCCCGAGCGCTTCGAGGTCAATTACCACCTGTTGTCGCTGACCATGAACCGGCGCATCCGGGTGAAGATCTTCACCGACGAGGACAGCCCGGTTCCAAGCGTCACCTCGCTCTGGCCGGTCGCCGGCTGGCTCGAGCGCGAAGTCTTCGATCTCTACGGCGTCACCTTCGCCGGCAATCCCGATTTGCGGCGAATCCTCACCGATTACGGCTTCGAGGGCTATCCGATGCGCAAGGATTTCCCGCTCACCGGCCATGTCGAGCTTCGCTATTCGGAAGCCGAGAAAAGGGTCGTCTACGAGCCCGTCGACCTTCCGCAGGATTTTAGGGCGTTCGACTTCCTGATGCCCTGGCAGGGGGCCGAATATCACCTTCCAGGCGACGAGAAAGGTACTCCCGAGCAGCCCGGCGCGCCGTCGCCTGTTGCCCCGCCCGTCGGAGGAACGAGTGTGAACCCGCCAACATCGGCAACCACTCCAAAGACGACCGAAACTCCCGCCGACACCGGGGCCGGCAAGCCGGCCAACAAGGCCGCCAAAAAAGAGGCACGCAAGCCCCGCGACGAGAAAGCGGAAAACATCGTCGACAAGGACGACAGCGAGGTGCCCGAGCCGCGCCCGACAAGCCGTAACCGCCGCCGGCCGACGGGAACGGCATGACCGACGCCCGAACCGTGGAGCTGAGCGTCGGTGCAGGCGGCTCGGGCGACCCGCTCGACGAGCGCTCGCCCGGCGAGGCGCCGAGCAACTACACGATCAATTTCGGTCCGCAGCACCCGGCCGCCCACGGCGTTCTCCGGCTGATCCTGGAGCTCGACGGAGAGATCGTCGAGCGGGTCGATCCCCATATCGGGCTGCTCCACCGGGGAACCGAGAAGCTGATCGAGTACAAGACCTACACCCAGGCTTTGCCCTATTTCGACCGGCTCGATTACTGCTCGCCGATGTGCATGGAGCATAGCTTCGTGCTGGCGATCGAGAAGCTGATGGGCCTCGAGATCCCGCGCCGTGCCCAGTACATCCGAACGCTGATGGCGGAGCTGACCCGCATCAAGAACCATTTGCTGAACCTTGGCGCCCATATCATGGACGTCGGCGCGATGACTCCGAACCTCTGGCTGTTCGAGCTTCGCGAGGATTTGATGCAATTCTACGAACGCGCGTCCGGCGCCCGGATGCACGCCAATTACTTCCGCGCCGGCGGGGTCCGCTGGGACTTGCCTGAAAAGATGTTCGTCGATCTGGGCGACTGGCTCGATAACCGGCTGCAATTGTTCGAGGACGCGATCAGCCTGGTTGCCGACAACCGGATCTTCAAGCAGCGCAACGTCGATATCGGCGTGGTCAGCAAGGAAGACGCGATTGCCTGGGGCTTCTCCGGACCGATGATCCGAGCTTCGGGCGTGCCGTGGGACATCCGCAAGTCGCAGCCCTACGAGGTCTATGCGGGCATGGACTTTAATGTCCCGGTTGGAACCAACGGCGATTGCTACGACCGCTTCATGGTTCGGGTCGAGGAAGTGCGGCAGTCGACAAGGATCATGCGCCAGTGCCTGAAGGAGATGCCGCCCGGGCCGGTGGGATCAGAGAACCAGAAGGTGTTCCCGCCGAGCCGGGCGAGGATGAAGACTTCGATGGAGGCCCTCATTCACCACTTCAAGCTCTATACCGAGGGCTATCACGTGCCCAAGGGCGAGGTTTACGTCGCCACCGAGAGCCCGAAGGGCGAGTTCGGGGTCTATCTCGTCTCCGACGGCACCAATCGGCCCTATCGCTGCAAGATCCGGCCGACCGCATTTTCGCATTTGCAGGCGATGGACTTCATGATGAAGGGCCACATGCTGGCCGATGTCACCGCCGTCCTGTCGGCGATCGACGTCGTGTTCGGGGAGTGCGACCGCTGATGGCCGGCAACGCACCCGTCGAGGATCCCGAAGTGCTCGAGCGCTGGCGCTCGTTCGACTGGACCGACGAAAACCGCAAGAAGGCGGTCGAAATCATCGCCAAATATCCGCCTGGCCGGCAGCATTCGGCGGTGCTTCCGCTGCTCGACCTTGCCCAGCGGCAGGTCGGGGCCGAGACCGGCACCCAGGGCTGGATTCCGCTTCCGGTGATGGAATTCGTCGGGCGCGAGATCGACATGCCCTACATCCGCGTGCTCGAGGTCGCGACCTTCTACACGATGTTCAACCTGGCCCCGGTCGGCAAATTCCACGTCCAGGTCTGCGGGACGACTCCGTGCATGCTTCGCGGGTCGGAAGAATTGTTCGAGGCCTGCGCCAGGCGCGGGCTGAAGAAGGGCGGCACCACCGAGGACGGGCTGTTCACGCTTTCAGAGGTCGAATGCCTCGGCGCCTGCGCCAACGCGCCGATGGTGCAGATCAACGACGATAATTACGAGGACCTGACGCAGGACAGCATGGGCGCGATTCTCGACTTGCTGGCACAAGGAAAGACTCCCAAGCCGGGCCCGCAGATCGATCGCCAGACCAGCGCGCCCGCGACCGGCGTGACGAGCCTCAAGAAGATGGCCGAGCGCAATTACGATTATCGCCCGCTATGGACCGAAATCGCCGGGGAGGGCGCCTGATGAAGACTTTGGTCCAGATCGTCGTCGGGCTCGTCATCATCTGGCTGGCCTTCCGGATCATCCAGGGCATTCTCGGCCTGCTCGTCGGAGTCGCGATTGCCGCGCTCGTCATTTACGCGGTCGCCAAACTCATTGGCGGGAGGCGCTGATGGGCTATACCGGGCCGCTGGCGGACAAGGACCGCATCTTCACCAACCTCTACGGCTATCAGTCGCCCGATCTGAAGGCGGCGCGGCAGCGCGGCGACTGGGACGAGACCAACAAGCTGTTCGAGATCGGCCAGGATTCGATCATCGAGATCATCAAGGATTCCGGCCTTCGCGGCCGCGGCGGCGCCGGCTTTCCGACCGGCATGAAATGGGGCTTCATGCCCAAGGAGCCCAAGGAGGGAAAACCCAATTTCCTGGTGATCAACGCCGACGAGAGCGAGCCCGGATCGTGCAAGGACCGTGAGATCATCCGCCACGACCCGCACAAGCTGATCGAGGGCGCGCTTCTGGCCGGCTTCGCGATGCGGGCGCGGGCCTGCTACATCTACATCCGCGGCGAGTTCATCCGCGAGGCCAAGGTCCTCGAAAAGGCGGTCGCCGAGGCCTATGGCGCGGGCCTTCTCGGAAAGAACGCGGCCGGGTCGGGCTATGACTACGACCTGTTCGTCCATCGCGGGGCCGGGGCCTATATCTGCGGCGAAGAGACCGCGATGCTCAACAGCCTGGAAGGCCAGAAGGGCTTTCCAAGGCTCAAGCCCCCGTTCCCGGCCGGCGCCGGGCTCTACGGCTGCCCGACCACGGTCAACAACGTCGAATCGATCGCCGTCGTGCCGACCATCCTGAGGCGAAGCGCCGAATGGTTCGCGAGCATCGGACGGCCGAAGAACGAAGGCACCAAGCTGTTCCAGCTCTCGGGCCATGTGAACACGCCCTGCGTCGTCGAGGAATCGATGTCGATCAGCTTCCGGGAGCTAGTTTCGCGCCATGGCGGCGGAATTCGCGGCGGCAAGAACGCGGACGATTTCAGTAACTTGCTTGCCGTCATTCCCGGTGGTTCTTCAGTTCCTCTGGTGCCCGCCGAGGAGATCCTCGACGCTCCGATGGACTTCGATGGTTTAAAAGCGCTCGGCTCCGGCCTGGGCACCGCCGCGGTGATCGTGATGGACAAACAGACCGACATCGTCCGGGCGATCAGCCGGATCAGCTATTTCTACAAGCACGAGAGCTGCGGCCAGTGCACTCCGTGCCGCGAAGGCACCGGCTGGATGTGGCGGGTGATGGAGCGGCTTCGCGAGGGCGAAGGGACTGTGGAGACGATCGACAAATTGCTCGACGTCACCAGGCAGGTCGAGGGCCATACCATCTGTGCGCTGGGCGATGCTGCCGCCTGGCCGATCCAGGGCCTGATCAAGCACTTCCGTCCGGAGCTGGAGCGCCGGATCGCCGAGCGCCGGGCCCGCGAGATGCTGGAGGCGGCGGAATGAAGCTGTTCCTGGTCATCGCGCTTGTCGCCCTGATTGCGGTCCTCGTACTGACCCTGAAGCGCTCGCGCAGCCGGATCACCCGGATCGAGCACCGCCGGGCGCGGGAGGACGGGGATGCCTAAGCTCACCGTCGACGGCGTCGAGATCGAGGTCCCGAAGGGAGTCACGATCCTCCAGGCCTGCGAGCTTGCGGGCAAGGAAATCCCGCGATTCTGCTACCATGAGCGGCTGTCGATCGCCGGCAATTGCCGGATGTGCCTGGTCGAGGTCTCGCCGGGGCCGTCCAAGCCGCAGGCGAGCTGCGCTTTGCCCGCCGCCGACGGGCAGTCGATCCGGACCGACAGCGAGATGGTCAAGAAAGCGCGGGAAGGGGTGATGGAATTCCTGCTCATCAACCACCCGCTCGATTGCCCGATCTGCGACCAGGGCGGAGAGTGCGACCTCCAGGACCAGGCGATGGCCTATGGCCGCAGCTTCACCCGCTTCGACGAGAACAAGCGGGCGATCGACGACAAGTATATGGGCCCGGTCATCAAGACCGCGATGACCCGCTGCATCCAGTGCACGCGCTGCGTCCGCTTTGCCGAGGAAGTGGCGGGGGTTCCCGAGATCGGGATGCTCTATCGCGGCGAGGATGCGCAGATCACCACTTATCTCGAGCAGACCGTGACCTCCGAGCTCGCCGGCAATCTCGCCGACGTCTGCCCGGTGGGCGCGCTGCTCCAGAAGCCGCAATTGTTCGAATATCGCCCTTGGGAGCTTCGGCGGGTGCCGGCGATCGACGTGATGGACGCGGTCGGCTCGAACATCCGTCTCGACGTCCGGCAGCGGCAAATCATGCGGATTCTCCCGCGGGTCCATGACGAGGTGAACGAGGAGTGGATTTCCGACCGTACCCGCCACCATGCCGACGCGCTGGTCCGCAACCGGCTCGATCGCCCATGGGTGCGCGAGGACGGGAAGCTGCGCGAGGCGGGCTGGGGCGAGGCGCTGGGTATCTTCGCCGACCGGCTGAAGGGCGCGCGCAACAAGGTCGCGGCGATTGCCGGCGACCTGCTCGACGCCGAGACGATGTACGCGGCCAAGGCACTTTTGAAGCAACAGGGCTCGAAGCTGCTGGAGGGACGGCAGACCGGCCTCGACTATGACGTATCGAACCTCGCCTCGGTTGCGTTCAATTCGACGATCGCCGAGATCCAGGAGGCCGATGCGCTGCTTCTGATCGGCACCAATCCGCGCTGGGAAGCGCCTTTGGTCGCGACCCGATTGCGCAAGATCGCGAGGATGGGCCACGAGATTTTCGCGATCGGCCCGCAGGTCGACCTGGCGATGCGGGTCGAATGGCTCGGCGACGACCTCAAGATCCTCGGCAAGCTTCCCAAGGCGGTGACGGAAGCCTTTGCGAAGGCGGAAAGGCCGGCCGTGATCCTCGGCCCGGGCGCGCTCGCCGCCGGGGCCCAGGGAGCGGCGCTGGCGCTGGTCGAGCCGTTGGGCCTGGTCAGGGACGACTGGAACGGCTTCAATGTTCTTCACACCGCCGCGGCGCGGATGGCGGGCCTGATCCTCGGCTATGCGCAAAAGGGCGGAATCGCCGACATCGAAGCGGCACGGCCCGAGCTCGTTCTGCTGCTCGGCGCCGACGAAGTCGATCCGGCGCGCTTCGAAGGCGCGTTCAAGGTCTATATCGGCCATCACGGCGACAATGGCGCTCGCCAGGCCGATCTGGTGCTTCCGGCCGCCGCCTATAGCGAGAAGCACGGCAGCTATGTGAACCTGGAAGGACGGGCCCAGCGCAGCGAGAAGGCGGTCTTCCCGCCGGGCCAGGCGCGCGAGGACTGGACGATCTTCCGGGCGGTTTCCCAGCTTGTCGGCACAGCGCTTCCGTTCGACAGCTATGACGAGCTTCGCGCCGCGATGATCGCCGACCATCCCGAACTCGGGATCGAGGGCCTGCTGAAGCTGAAATGGGCGCCGCCGAAGCTCAACTCGAAGGCGTCGGGACCGGTCGAATATCCGGTCGAGGATTTCTACCTGACCAATGCGATCGCCAGGTCGAGCCCGACCCTGCACCTTTGCTCCGAGGAAATCCTGCACGGCCGGACCCAGGCCCTGGAGGCGGCCGAATGACCGCCTGGTTCGAGCATTGGTTCACCTACGAATGGGCATGGTTCCTGGCCACGATGGTCGGCATTCTCGCAATCGCCTTCCCGCTGATGCTCGCCGTGGCGATGATCATCTATGCCGACCGCAAGATCTGGGCGGCGATCGCGCTGAGGCGCGGTCCCAACGTCGTCGGCCCGTTCGGCCTGCTCCAGAGCTTCGCCGACGGGCTGAAGGTGTTCCTGAAGGAAACGATTGTCCCGTCGGCCGCCAACAAGGGGCTGTTCCTCATCGCCCCGATCATCAGCTTCACGGTCGCGCTGATCGTCTGGGCGGTGATCCCGTTCGACCTCGGAGTGGTCCTGGCCGACATCAACGTCGGCCTCCTCTACGTTCTCGCCGCCTCGTCGCTGGGGGTTTACGGAGTCATCATCGCCGGCTGGGCGTCCAATTCGAAATATCCGTTCTACTCGGCGCTTCGGGCCGCCGCCCAGATGGTCAGCTACGAAGTCTCGATAGGCTTCATCCTGATCAGCGTCGTCCTCTACGCCGACAGCTTCAACCTGACCGAGATCGTGATGCAGCAGCAGGGGCATGTGTTCGGCGTGATCAATGCCTTCGCGTTCAACCCCTTGCTGTTCCCGATGGCGATCGTCTTCCTGATCAGCTCGATGGCCGAGACTTTCCGGACGCCCTTCGACCTGGTCGAGGCGGAAAGCGAGCTCGTCGCCGGATTCCAGACCGAATACAGCTCGATGAGCTTCGCGCTCTTCTGGCTGGGCGAATACGGCAACGTCCTGTTGATGTGCGCGCTCAACGCGATCCTGTTCTGGGGCGGCTTCCTTCCGCCCTTCGACTGGGAGCCACTCTATGCGATCCCCGGGATCCTCTGGCTGTTCGCCAAGATGCTGTTCTTCTTCTTCGTGTTCAGCTGGGTGAAGGCGACCGTTCCGAGGTTCCGTTACGACCAGCTCATGCGGCTCGGGTGGAAGGTCTTCCTCCCGCTCTCGCTCGTCTTCATCGTCATCGTCTCGGGATGGCTGATGCTGACGCGCTATGGAGGAGCGGCATGATAGCCCACTGGATCAAGGCCTTCACCTTGTGGGAGTTCCTCGGCGCCCACTGGCTGACCCTGAAATATTTCTTCAAGCCCAAGGCGACGATCAACTATCCGTACGAAAAGTCGCCGCAGAGCCCGCGCTTCCGCGGCGAGCATGCGCTTCGCCGCTATCCCAACGGCGAGGAACGCTGCATCGCCTGCAAATTGTGCGAGGCGATCTGCCCGGCGCTGGCGATCACCATCGAGGCGGAGCCGCGCGAGGACGGCAGCCGCCGAACCACCCGCTACGACATCGACATGGTCAAGTGCATCTATTGCGGCTTGTGCGAGGAAGCCTGCCCGGTGGATGCGATCGTCGAGGGGCCGAACCTCGAATTCGCGACCGAAACGCGCGAGGAACTGCTCTACGACAAGACCAAGCTTCTCGCCAACGGCGACCGGTGGGAGCAGGCGATTGCCGCCAACCTTGCCGCCGACGCACCCTATAGATAAGCGCGCCGCAACAGGGGCCCCCACTTGATCGCACTTCTCGCCTTTTACCTGTTCGCGACAGTCACCATCGCATCGGCGGTGGCGGTGATCTTTTCGCGCAACCCGGTGCATTCGGTGCTGTGGCTGATCCTCGCCTTCTTCAACGCGGCG
>DATKAY010000175.1:0-8386 GCA_035514495.1 Sphingomicrobium sp.
GAAGGTGCCCTGGCTCTTGCCGACTCCGCGGAAGTTGAACCGCAAGGTGGCGAAGCCGCGCCGGACGAAGGTCTGGTAAAGCAGCTGGACGATCTTGTTGTTGATCGTCCCGCCCGCCTGCGGGTGCGAGTGGAGGATCAGTGCGACCGGAGCGCGCGGACGCGGGCCGGGGTGGAAACGGCCTTCCAGGCGGCCCTCGGGACCAGGGAAAATGACTTCAGGCATAGGTGTGCGGCTGCTCGCGTCTGGACTTGGTCGATTGCCGGCGGGTGCGCCGCGGCGACCGGTTCTATATAGAGGTGCGACTTCAACAGGCAATCGGCAGCGATTCACTTCAGCAAATGACTCGAACCTATCTCGACCACGCCGCCACCACGCCGGTGATTCCGGCAGCCCGCGACGCGCTTGCGGACGGAATCGCGCAATGGGGCAACCCGAACAGCGCTCATGCCGAGGGGCGCCGGGCCCGGGCGCTGCTGGACCATGCGCGCGAGCGGTTGAAGACGGCGCTGGGCTGGCCCCATGACGCCATCTTCACCTCGGGCGCCAGCGAGAGCGTCGAGCTGACGGCGCGTTGCGTGAGCCTGGCTGGAAGGGCGCATGGGGCGAGCGAACATGCGATCGTCGGCCATTCGATGGGCGAGCAATCCACCGTCATTCCGGTCGGCCCGGACGGCCTCGTCGACGAGTTCGCGCTCGACGAGCTGCTCGCCGCCGGCCCTTCGCTGGTGGCGATCCAGCAGGTCAACAACGAGACCGGAACCATCCAGCCGCTCGACCGGCTCGCCCCGAAGATCCGGGCCGCGGGCAGCCTGCTGCTCGCCGATTGCGCCCAGGGCGCGTCCAAGATCCCGCTTCCGGACGCCGATTTCATCGCCATTTGCGCGCACAAGCTCGGCGGGCCTCCGGGCGTTGGCGCCCTTCTGGTCCGCGACCTTGCGACTCTTCGCCCCTGCGGCGGCGGTCAGGAGAAAGGGTACCGCCGCGGCACCCAGGACGTTCCCGGAGCGATGGCATTCGCGGCCGCGCTGGAGGCCCGGCCTTATGACATGGAGCGGCTTTCCCGGCTTCGCGATCGCCTCGAGCAAGAGGTCCAGGCGAGCGGCGGGGTGATCATCGGCGATACAGCGCCGCGCGTGCCGACCATCGGCTCGATCGCGCTTCCCGGAGCGACCAGCGCCGCTCTGCTCGTCCAGTTCGACCTTGCCGGGATCGCGGTTTCGGCCGGAAGCGCCTGTTCGTCGGGCAAGGCGAAGGCCAGCCACGTGCTGGAGGCAATGGGCGTGCCCGAGGAATTGTCGGCCGGCTTCCTGAGAATCAGCTTCGGCCCCGACACTAGCGATGGCGACATCGATCGTTTTCTTGCCGAATGGCGGCGGATCGCCGAACGGGCGGCCAGCAAAGCGGCATGATCTACCTCGATTACCAGGCGACGACCCCGCTTTCCCCCGAAGTGGCCTTGGCAATTAAGCCGTGGCTTGAAGACAAATTCTCCAATCCGCACTCGCCGTCGCGCTGGGGCCGCGAGGCGGCCGCGGCGATCGAGGTCGCCCGAAAGCAGGTTGCCGACGCGGGCGGCCTTGCCGGTGGCTCGCTCGCCTTCACCGGAAGCGCGACCGAGGCGATCAACTGGGCGATCAAGGGAATGCTCGAAAAGGCGCGTCCCGAGCGAAGGCGTTTAGTCACCGTCCAGACGGAGCATGCCGCCGTGCTCGACAGCTGCGAATGGCTTGAGGGGCAAGGCGTCCAAGTCGAATATTTGCCGGTCGGGCATGACGGGCTTGTCGACCTCGCCACGGCGGCGGCGGCCATCGACGAGCGGACCGCCTTGGTCGCGGTCATGCTGGTCAACAACGAGATCGGAGCGATCCAGCCGGTCGCCAAAATCGCCCGGCTGGCGAGAAAGGCGGGCGCCGCGATGGTGTGCGACGCGGTTCAGGGGTTGGGGCGGATTGAAATTCCTGAAGGGCCGGACCTGGTCGCCATATCCGCCCACAAGATCCACGGGCCCAAGGCGATCGGCGGCCTGTGGATGCGAAAAGGATTTGAGCCGGCGCCACTGATCCACGGCGGCGGCCAGGAGCAGGGGCTTCGCTCGGGCACCCTGTCGCCCGCGCTTTGCGTCGGCTTCGGAGCGGCGGCGAACCTGGCGTCCGAACGGCGCGACCTCGACGCTGAGCATGTGGAACGGCTGTGGAGGGCGGCGCTGGATGCGCTCGGGCCCGGCTGGACGGTCAACGGAAGCACCGAGCAACGCTACAAAGGAAATCTCAATATCCATCGGCAAGGCCTTGACGCCGCGCGATTGATTTCCGACCTGCGCGACATTTGCGTCTCGCTCGGCTCGGCCTGCGCGAGCGGTTCGGGGAGGCCCAGCCATGTGCTTCGCGCCATCGGCCTTTCGGACCGCGAGGCGCGCTCGTCGATCCGGATCGGCTTCGGCCGCTACACAAGCGAGAGCGAATTGGTCGAGGCGATTGGGCGGATCGACCAGGCCGCCCGGGCGCAGGAGCAGTTTGCGGCGTGACCCTGGTGCGTTTCCACAAGCCCGACGGCACTCTCGACAGGCAAGTCGAGGGCAAGGCGGGGCTTCGGCTGCTCGACGTCGCCTGGGCGGCGGGCCAGCCGCTCGAAGGCGCCTGCGAAGGCGCGATGGCCTGTTCGACCTGCCATGTCATCGTCGACAAAAAGGATTTCGCGAAGCTTCCGCCGGCGAGCGACGAGGAAGAGGATATGCTCGACTTTGCCGCCCATGCCACCCGGACCTCGAGGCTCGCCTGCCAGATCTTCCTGACCGAAAAGCTTGCGACGCTCGACGTTCGAATACCGCCCTCGGCTCGAAACTGGCTGAGAGGGTGACCATTGCCTCCCGGCTCATTCGCTCCCATATGGCGCTCGGGAGCCGGGCGGACGGGGCTGTCGCCAACCTGGTCAGGTCCGGAAGGAAGCAGCCACAACGATTTGGTCCCGGGTCGTTCCGGTTCCCACCCTTCAAAAAAGCCTGATCGCGATCCAGCCGCCTTTTCTGGACCGGAGCGGCCAAGCGCGCCTCGCCATGACGGCCGGTAGCTCTTAAACCGATCTTGATGACCGACGAATCACCCGCACTCGGACTCGACCTTCCCGAGGAGGCGCCTGCCTCGCCCTATCGAGTGCTTGCCCGCAAGTACCGGCCGCAGACCTTCGACCAGCTGATCGGGCAGGATTCGATGGTCAAGACGCTCGCCAACGCGATCGAGCGCGACCGGATCGCCCATGCCTTCCTGCTCACCGGGGTCCGCGGGGTCGGCAAGACCTCGACCGCAAGGCTGATCGCCAAGGCGCTCAACTGCATCGGCCCGGACGGGCAGGGCGAGCCGACCATCCAGCCCTGCGGCACCTGCGAGCATTGCCGGGCGATTGCCGAGGGGCGGCATATCGACGTCATTGAGATGGATGCCGCCTCCCATACCGGCGTCGACAACATGCGCGAAATCATCGACGCGGTCCGCTACGCCTCGGTTTCGGCCCGCTACAAGATCTACATCATCGATGAAGTCCACATGCTTTCGACCGCGTCCTTCAACGCGTTGCTCAAGACTCTCGAGGAGCCGCCCGGCCATGTGAAGTTCCTGTTCGCGACTACCGAAGTGAACAAGGTGCCGGTCACCGTCCTGTCGCGCACCCAGCGCTTCGACCTGAGGCGGATCGAACCTGAAAAACTGGTCGCCCATTTCGCCAAAGTCGCCCAAAGCGAAGGCGTTGAGGTCGAGCCCGATGCGCTCGCGATGATCGCCCGGGCGGCGGAAGGCTCGGCCCGCGACGGACTGTCGATCCTCGACCAGGCGATCGCCCACAGCTCCGGGACGGTGACTGCCGAGCAGGTGCGCGACATGCTCGGCCTCGCGGACCGCGGCCGGATCCGCGACCTGCTCGAGCTCGTGCTGAAGGGCGATTCGGCGGGCGCTCTTGCAGCGATGGACGAGGCGCAAGCGCTCGGAATGGACCCCGCGGCATTGCTTCGCGGCCTGATGGAGGCCCTGCATTGCGCGACCCGGGCGAAGGCCGGCGCCCAGACCGAGGCGCTGCTTTCGGCCGAGCAGCGCGAATTTGCCGAAATGCTCGCCGACAAGCTGTCCTGGGTGCAGATCCACCGCCTCTGGCAGATGCTTCTGAAGGGCGTTTCGGACGTAATCATCGCTCCCGACCCGCAGGAGGCGGCGTGCATGGCGATCCTCCGGCTGATCCACTCGGCCGATTTGCCCGACCCGGCGACCATCCTCGAGCAGCTCGCATCGGGAAAAGGCGCTTCGGCGCAGCCGGCGACGAAATCGGCCCCGGACAAGCCGGCTCCGCCAAGCACTTCCTCGACTCAGCCGAACGCTTCCTCGAAGCAAATGCCGGCAGATTTCGCGGCCATGATCCAGTCGCTGGAGACGATGGGCAGGCACCAGCTTGCGACCCAGCTTCACGACCAGGTCGGGCTGGTTCGCTATGACCCGCCCGAGCTGGTCGTCAAACCGCATCGCCCGGTCGGCACCGACTGGCCGCGCGAGCTGGCGGCTACGCTCAAGGAGCTGACCGGGACCAGCTGGGCGGTCTCCATTTCCGACGAAGGCGCGAAGCCCTCGCTTCTCGAGCAGGAGAAGATGGCCGAGGAACAGCTTCGCTCGCAAGTGCTTCAAGACTCGACGGTCCGGTCGGCGCTCGATGCGTTCCCCGGGGCCGAACTGGAATCCTATTCGATAACCAAAGGTTGATCCGAAATGCCAGAGATGCCGAACCTCGAAGAAATCATGAAAATGGCCCAGGAAGTTCAGGCCGAAATGCAAAAAGCGCAGGAGAATCTCGACAAGATCGAGGTCGAGGGCGCTGCCGGCGGCGGTCTGGTCAAGGTCAAGGCTTCGGCCAAGGGCCGGATCGTCTCGATCGACATCGACGACAGCCTTCTTCAGCCGTCCGAAAAGGCGATGCTCGAAGATTTGGTCGCGGCCGCGATCAACGATGCCCGGACCAAGGCCGACGCGGCCGCCGCTCCGGAGCTCCAGAAAATGACGAGCGGCATCCCGCTTCCGCCCGGCTTCAAATTCCCCTTTTAGGCCGACCGGCTTTGTCTGCCGTGGTTTTTGCGGCATGATGCTTGCCGCCGAGCGCGGGAGGAATAAGCATGAGTTTGGGTGCGATGCAGGACTGGCCGCTTCGGGTCATGCGGCTGGTCGATCATGCGACACGCGAGCATGGCGACCGCGAGATCGTTTCGGCCTGGGCGGACGGGACCAGAAGCCGGACCAACTGGCGGGAGGTCGCGCTCGACGCCCGAAAGATGGCCCAGGCGCTCCAGAAGCTGGGGATCAAGCCGCAGGACCGGGTCGCGACTCTGGCGATGAACCACGCCCATCATTTGATCTCCTGGTACGGCGCGATCGGCATGGGAGCGGTGCTTCACACCATCAACCCGCGATTGTTCGACGACCAGCTCGACTATATCGCCAATCATGCCGAGGATCGGGTGCTCCTCTACGACCGCGCCTTCACCCCGATCGTCGAGAAGATGAAGCCGAGGTGGAAAACGATCGAGCATTACCTCTGCATGGATCCGGCCGAAGGGGAGGTCGGGTTCAGGGACTGGATCGAGGCCGAGGACGGCGACTTCGAGTGGCTCGAGGGCGACGAGCGCGACCCCTGCGGGCTTTGCTATACCTCCGGAACGACCGGCAATCCCAAGGGCGTGATCTACGAGCATCGCTCGACCTTGCTCCACACCTTCGCCCAGATGTCGCCTGACGTCATGCAATTGTCGAAGCGATCGGTCGTCCTCCCGATCGTGCCGATGTTCCACGCCAATGCCTGGGGCGTGCCCTGGGCGGCTCCGGCAGCGGGCGCCAAGCTCGTCCTATCGGCCGACTACCGGCCGGACATCATGTGCGAGCTGATTCGCGAGGAAAAGGTGACCCACTCGGCGGGCGTTCCGACGGTCTGGCTGACCATGATCCAGCATATCGAGCGGACCGGCGAGGATTTGGGGTCTTTGAAGGTGGTGACGATCGGCGGATCGGCGGCTCCACGGGCGATGATCCGCTGGCTCCGAGCGCGCGGAATCGAGGTCGGGCACGCTTGGGGAATGACCGAGACCTCGCCGATCGGGACGGTCGGCTCGCCGCCGCCCGACTGGGAGGAAATGAGCGACGAGGAGCAGGTCGACTATGTCGCCCGCCAGGGGCGGGTCCCGTTCGGCATCGAGCTGCGCGTGGTCGACGAGGACGGCGTCGTCCAGCCGCGCGACGGCCAGTCTTCGGGCCGGCTTCAGGCGCGGGGAGCCTGGGTGATCAAGCGCTATTTCAAGGACGAGGAGGATTCGATCGACAGCGAAGGCTGGTTCGACACCGGCGACGTCGCCGTCCTCCACCCGGACGGGACCATGCAGATCACCGACCGCGCCAAGGACGTCATCAAGTCGGGCGGCGAGTGGATCAGCTCGATCGACCTTGAAAATGCGGCAGTCGGCTGCCCCGGCGTCGCCGAAGCGGCGGCGATCGGAATCCCGCACCCCAAATGGGACGAGCGGCCGCTGCTGCTGGTGGTGCGCTCGGAAGGGAGCGAAGTCGGCGAGAAGGACATCCGCGACCATTTGAGCAAATGCGTCACCCGCTGGTGGCAGCCGGACGCGATCGAGTTCGTTGACGAGCTTCCGCATACCGCCACCGGCAAGCTGTCGAAACGGACGTTGCGCGACCAATATAGCGACTATCGCTTCGAGGGCGCCGAGGAGATGGTCGGCCGCGACTAGAAAAAGCGGTCCATCTCCACTAACTCGCGCGGCGAACCTCCAGCATTCACTCGAAGGACACCCGCGCCCTCATGGCCGCCCAATACAGCTTTGTGATGAAAGGCCTGACCAAGGCCTTCCCTGGCAGCAAGCCCATTCTCAACTCGATCGACCTGCAATTCTATCCCGACGCCAAGATCGGGATCGTCGGGCCGAACGGATCGGGCAAGTCGACCTTGATGAAGATCATGGCCGGCCGCGACAAGGAATTCACCGGCGAGGCCTGGCCGGGCGAGGGGATCAGGGTCGGTTATCTCGAGCAGGAGCCGCACCTCGACGAGTCGAAGACCGTCAAGGAGAATGTCATGGACGGGGTGCGACCCATCGCCGACATGATGGAGCGCTTCAACGCCATATCGGCGCAGATGGCCGACCCCGGCGACGATTTCGACGCGCTGATGGCCGAGATGGGCGAGCTGCAGGAGAAGATCGACGCGGTCGACGGCTGGACGCTCGACAACCAGCTCGAGATCGCGATGGACGCGCTGCGCTGTCCGCCCGGCGAGGCCCAAGTCACCAACCTGTCAGGCGGCGAGAAGCGCCGCATCGCGCTGACCCGGCTGTTGCTCGAAAAGCCCGAAATACTGCTGCTCGACGAGCCGACCAACCATCTCGACGCCGAAAGCGTCCAGTGGCTCGAAAAACATCTCATCGACTATCCCGGCAACGTCATCCTCGTCACCCACGACCGCTATTTCCTCGACAATGTCGTCAACTGGGTGTTGGAGCTCGATCGCGGCCGCTATTACACCTATGAATCCAATTATTCCGGATATTTGGAGAAGAAAGCCAAGAGATTATCTCAAGAAGAGCGCGAAGAGGCCGGTAAGCAAAAGGCGATCAACGACGAGCTGGAGTGGATCCGCCGCTCGCCCAAGGCCCGCCAGGCCAAGTCCAAGGCCCGCATCCGAGCCTTCGACGAGCTCGTCCAGGCGCAGGAGAACCGCGCTCCGGGCAAGGCGCAGATCCTGATCCAGATGCCCGAGCGGCTCGGCGGCAACGTCCTCGACATCGACGGCGTGTCAAAGGCGTATGGCGACACATTGCTGTTCGAGGAATTGAGCTTTTCGCTGCCGCCGGGCGGAATCGTCGGCGTGATCGGCCCCAACGGCGCCGGCAAGACCACTTTGTTTCGGCTGATCACCGGTGCCGAGCAACCCGATTCGGGCGAGATCGAGATCGGCCCGACCGTGCGCCTTGGCTATGTCGACCAGAGCCGCGACGCGCTCAACCCGAAGCATAATGTCTGGGAGGAAATTTCCGACGGGCTCGACATCTTCCGCTTCGGCAAACACGAGTTTCCGACCCGTGCCTATGTCGGCGCCTTCAATTTCAAGGGCCCCGACCAGCAGAAGAAGGTCGGGCAATTGTCGGGCGGCGAGCGCAACCGCGTCCATCTCGCCAAGATGCTCAAGGAAGGCGGCAACGTCCTGCTGTTGGACGAGCCGACCAACGATCTCGACGTCGAGACGCTGCGGGCGCTCGAAGAAGCGCTGGAGAATTTCGCCGGCTGCGCGGTGATCATCAGCCACGACCGCTTTTTCCTCGACCGCCTTGCCACCCACATCCTCGCCTTCGAAG
>DATKAY010000176.1:0-6888 GCA_035514495.1 Sphingomicrobium sp.
TGACCTGCTCGCCCATCGATCCGGTGTCGTGCTTCTGGAAAAAGCATTTCTTCGCCCGTCCCTGCGGGCAGCGAATGAGCGTGATCGGCCGGTTGGCGGCATCGACCATGATCAACGGGTCGATCGCCGCATAATATTCAGCGAGCTGGTATTTAGTCAGCTTCTCGGTTGGGTAGATGGCCCGGTCCGGGCTGCTGATCTTGATCCCGAAGGTCTCCGGGGCCGGGTAGTCGCGGGTCTTTAAAGCCGGTTTTCGGGCCGGTTTCTTCGCGGACTTCTTCCCGGACTTGGGAAGCTCCTTCGGCTTCTCGACGACGACCTCGCTCGCCGGCTTGTCCTCGCGAAGGGCGATGAAGCTCGGATGGCGCAGAACCCCATTGGAGGTGAACTCAAAAAAGGCGATCTCGGCGACCAGCTCGGGCTTGATGAAATGCGCCTGGCGCCCCTCCGCCTTCGGCAAATCGACCGGGGCCTCCTTCACCTCCAGCGGCTTCATCCTGTCCATCAAATCGTCGATCAGCTGGGTGCTGAACCCGGTCCCGACCTTGCCGACATAGGTGAGCTTTCCCTTGTCTCTCGCCGCAAGCAGGAGCGATTTGAATCCGGCGCGCTTGTCGCTCCTGGTCCAGCCGACGATGACGAACTCCTGGCGCTGGACACATTTGATCTTGAGCCAGGATTTCGTCCGGCCGCTGCGATAGGAAGCCTTGGCCTTCTTGGCGATGACTCCCTCGCCGCTTTCCTTGCAGATCTGGTTGAGCAGTGCCCCGCCCTTGCCGGTTAGATGATCGCCGTAAACGAGAGTCGAGGGCGAGTTCTCGAGCAGCTCGGCAAGCCTTGCCTTGCGCTCGATATTGGGCAGGTTGGCGATGTCTTCGCCGCGATCGACGAGCAGGTCGAAGGCGTAGAAGACGAGGTTCGTTCCGCGCCGCTCCTTGAGCGTCGACTGGAGCAGCTGGAAATCGGGCTTGCCCTTGTCATTGAGCGCCACCGCCTCGCCGTCGATCAGGCATCCGGGGCCAAGCGTTTCGGTCGCCTTGACCAAAGCTCGGAACTTGTCGCTCCAGTCCTTGCCGTTGCGGGTCCAGGCGGTCACGGCGCCCGAGCCGGTGGCGATCAGCAGCCGGTAGCCGTCATATTTATACTCGAACAGCCAGTCCGCTCCGGCCGGTACGTCGTCGACCAGAGTGGCGAGCTGCGGCGCCCTAAACTCGGGCGGCGCCTCGCCCTCCTTCTTCTTTTGCCGCCCGCCTTTCCGGCCGCCGCGGTTCGAGCGCCACACGTCCTCGCCCGAGGCGATCTCGGCCATCGTCCGACCGGTCGCGACGCTGGTCGTGCACTCCTCCACCAGCGCATCGCCGTGGGCGGGATCGGCATGGTCGTCGTCCACCTTCTTGAGCATCCAGCTCTCGCGCTTCTCCCCCTTTTTCGGCTTCAGCCGGAACATCACCCATTCGCCCTTCATCCGCTCGCCCTCGAGCGTGAAGTGGAGATGGCCGGCCTCGATCGTCTTTTTCGGGTCCTTGTCGGCTTGCGGAATCCAGCACCCGCGATCCCACAGCATCACACTGCCGCCGCCATATTCGTCGCGGGGGATCGTCCCTTCGAAATCGCCATAGTCGAGCGGATGGTCTTCGGTGCGCATCGCAAGGCGCTTGTCGCCGGGATCGACGCTGGGGCCTTTCGGGACCGCCCAGCTCTTGAGCACCCCGTCCATCTCGAGCCGGAAGTCCCAGTGAAGGTGCGACGCGTCGTGCTTCTGGACGACGAAGCTGTTGCCCTTGCCCTTGAGCTGTCGCCCCTTTGGCTCCTTCGTCTTCGAGAAGTCGCGCTTTTCGTTGTAGGTCTCGATGTCGAGCTTCGCGGCCGCCTTCGCCATGGCTTATTTGCGGCCGCCGGCCGCGGTTTTTTTCACGCCGGAATCCTTGGCTCGCGGCTCGGCCTTCGCCTTGCCTTTCGACTTGCCGGGCTTTGAGCCGCTAGTCTCCAGGCTCTTCTTGAGAGCCGCCATCAAATCGACGACATTGCCTCCGCGGGCTAAAGGCTTGTCGGCATCCGGATCCTGAATGACCTTTTCGCCCTTCTTGCGCTGCTTTTCCTCGATCAGCTCGCGAAGCGCATCGACATAGCGGTTGCGGAATTCGGACGCGTCGAACTCGCCGGTCTTCTTCTCGATCAGCGTCTGGGCGAGATCGACCATGTCCTCGTCCGGCTCCTTGTCCTCGATCTCGCTGAAATAGCTGTTCGCCTTGTGCACCTCGTCGGCATAGCGGAGGGTCTCCAGAAGCAGGCCTTTGCCGCAGGGCTTCAGTGCGACGACATATTCCTGGCCGCGCATCGCAAGCTGCCCGATCCCGATCTTCTTCGTCCTTCGAAGCGCGTCGCGAAGCACGACGAACGCGTCTGCGGCGAGGTCGTCGGCCGGGACCACGTAATAGGGCTTTTCGTAATACATCGCGTCGATGTCGCCGAGGTCGACGAACTGGACGAGGTCGAGGGTCTTCTTGCTCTCCAGCTTGACCTTCTCGATCTCCTCCGGGTCGAGAAGGACATAGCGATCCCTGGAGACCTCATAGCCTTTCATGATCTCGTCGCGATCGACCGGGCCAATCCCTGGAACGATTTTTTCGTAGCGGATCCGTTTGCCCGAAGGCTCGTGGACCTGGTGGAAGGAAATCGACGCGCCGCTCTTGGTCGCCGGGTAGAGCTCGACCGGGATCGAGACCAGGGCGAGCCGGATCTGCCCACTCCATATCGCTCGAGCCGCCATTGCCGTGCCTCCTTCCACAGGACGGCGATTCAATCATTGCGGTGGCGAGTCGTTCCGTGTGGCCGATTTCAGCGAGTCAACCAGCGACTCCACGTCGCCGCCTTCGAAAGCGCTAGCGACGATCGCCGATCCGCTGATCACCCCCGCCGCGCCGGCCTCCATCGCCGAGCGGATATGCGCCGACTTCGAGATCCCGAAGCCGAAGACCGGGGGGGGAGCGCCCAGATCCCGCAGGCGCTCGATAAGGTGCGAGTCGAAGCTGGCGTCCAAATGGGTGCCGGTAATGCCCGAGCGAGTGACGCAGTAGGTGTAGCCGCCGCCGAGCGCGGCAATTCGGCCCAGCGTCTCGGCGGGCGTGTTGGAAGCCGCGATCAGGACGGGCTCCATGCCGGAATCTCGAATTCCGGCGGCCCAGTCTTCCGCCTCGCGAGCCGGCAGGTCGGCGACCAGGAGGCTGTCCGCGCCCGCCGCCGAGGCCCGTTGGAAAAAGCTGTCGGCGCCTCGCGCGGCAACCAGGTTCGCGTAAGTGAGGATTCCGACAGGCACGTCGGGGTGGCGAGCGCGAAAGTCCGAGATGAGGGCGAAGCAATCGGCAGTTCGGACGCCCGACGAGCGCGCCCGAAGGGCAGCAGCCTGGATGACCGGCCCGTCGGCGACCGGATCGGAAAAGGGAATGCCAAGCTCGACCATGTCGGCGCCCCCGGCGACCAGCTGATCGAGCAGCCGACCGCTGGAGTCAGGATCGGGGTCGCCGAGCATCAGGAATGCGCCGAACGCGCCTTCCCCCTGGCAGCCCAAATGCTCGAACATGCGCGCGTAGCGGCTCATTGCGAAGGACCGGGCAGCTGCCGGGCCTGTGGCCCATCATCGAACCCTGCCCCCAGCAGGGCTCGAGCCTGGGCCACATCCTTGTCGCCTCGCCCGGACAAGCCGACCAGCAGAACGGCCTCGGGCTGATCCGCTGCCAGTTTCAGCGCATGGGCGAGAGCATGGGCGGATTCGAACGCGCAAAGAATGCCTTCGCCCGAGGCCAAAGCCTGGAAGGCGGCAAGCGCCTCCTGGTCGGTCGCCCCGACATAATCCGCCCGCATGGTCTCCTTCAGATGCGCATGCTCGGGGCCGACTCCGGGGTAATCGAGTCCCGCCGACACCGACCAGCTGTCGGAAATCTGCCCGTCCTCGTCCTGGAGCACATAGGTATGGGCGCCGTGAAGGAATCCGGGCCGGCCGCGAAGCAATGTCGCTCCATGTTCGGCCCCGTCGAGCCCCTTGCCCGCCGCCTCGACCCCGATCAGCCGGACATCGTCATCGAGGAAATCGGCGAACAAGCCGATCGCGTTCGACCCGCCGCCAACGCAGGCGATGATCGCGTCGGGAAGGCGCCCGAGCTGGTCGAGGATCTGCGACCGGGCCTCGCGGCCGATCACCCGTTGAAACTCGCGCACCATCAGCGGGAAGGGGTGCGGCCCGGCCGCCGTCCCGAGCAGGTAATGGGTGTCCTCGAACCGCGCCGACCAGTCCCGAAGGGCTTCGTTGATGGCGTCCTTGAGGCCGCGCCCGCCGCTGTCGACGGCGATTACCTCGGCGCCCATGAGCTGCATCCTGAAGACGTTGAGCTGCTGCCGCTCGACATCCCGGCTGCCCATGTAGATCCGCGTTTCCAGCCCGAGCAGCGCGCCCGCCAGCGCAGTCGCGACTCCGTGCTGGCCGGCCCCGGTTTCGGCAATCAGCCGCCGCTTGCCCATCCTTTTTGCAAGCAACCCCTGGGCGAGCACCTGGTTGGTCTTGTGCGCGCCGCCGTGGAGCAGATCCTCGCGCTTCAAATAGATATTGCCGGCAAGGTTGCGGCAGCGCGTGAGCGGCGTCGGCCGACCGGCATAGGTCGAAAGAAGCCCGTTCAGCTCGGCAACGAACTCCGGATCTTCCGACGAGTCCAGGAATGCGGCCTCGAGCTGTTCGAGCGCAGGCACCAGGATTTCCGGCACATAAGTCCCGCCGAACCGGCCGAACCGGCCGCTCAGGCGCATCGGCCGGCCAGCGTTTTCGAGCCGGGGCGAAGAGCTTCGAACAACTCGCGAATCCTGGCCGCCGACTTCACCCCCGGCGCCGAATCAAGCGAGGATCCGACATCGATCGCATAGGCGCCCAGGGCGGCCGCTTCGCGCACGTTGGAGGAGGCGATTCCCCCTGCGACGATCGACTGGCGAAGCCGAGGATGGTCCTTGACCCGGCTCCAGTCGAACCTTCGGCCGCTCCCGCCGTCGCCATTGTCGAACAACAGCCGGTGCCCGCCCGGCCGGTGGAGCGAATCGCGGCCGACGCTGACCGACATCCACAGCTCGCAACTGGCGGGGAGCTGCCGCCGAAGCGCATCGACATAGGAGCAGTCCTCGCGGCCATGCAGCTGGAGCGCGTGCAGGTTGAGCAGGGTCGCGATGTCGGCGGCCATTTCGATCGGAGCGTCCTGGACAACACCGACCGGCAGGATTCCGGCGCGCCGGGCCTCGCCCGCCAGCGGAGCGGCCTGGTCGGCGGTGACATGGCGCGGGCTGCCGGGGACGAAGACGAAGCCTGCAAAGGCCGCGGCAGCGCCTGCCTGAAGATCCTGCGAACGCTTCAGCCCGCACAGCTTCACCCGGCCGAACACGAGCGCTCGCGCCGCTTGCGCCGGATCGCGGGCCTTCATCAGCGAGGTGCCGATGAGAAAACCGTCCACCCGCGGCGACAGGCGCTCAAGGTCGTCGCGGCCGCCGATCCCGGATTCGGAGACGAGCAATCGATCCGGAGCGAGCCGGGCGAGGCGCTCGGTGACCGAAAGGTCGATGGACAGGTCGCGAAGATCGCGGTTGTTGATCCCGATCAGCACCGCCCCCAACGCAATCGCTCGCCGCATCTCGGCTTCGTCATGCACCTCCACCAGGCAGTCCATGTTGAACCGCCGCGCCTCGTCGATCATTTCCCGGGCGGCCGCATCGTTCAGTAGCGACAGCATCACGAGGATGGCGTCGGCGCCGGCGATCCTGGCCTCCGCCACCTGCCGAAGGTCGAGGAAGAAATCCTTGGCGAGAAGTGGCCCGGAAAAGGCGGAGCGGGCGGCCCGAAGGTCATCGAGCGAACCGCCGAACCGCGCCTCGTCGACAAGCACGCTCAATGCATCGGCGAGACCGGCATAGCCGCGGGCAAGCGAGCGGACGTCGGCGCCTGCGCGGATCGGCCCGAGCGAGGGCGAGGCCTTCTTGATCTCGAGGATGAAGCGAGCGCCGGGCCGGGCGATCGCCGCCCGCAGGCTGAGCGTGGTCGGCTGCGCGCGCACCCGAAGCCCCTCGAGCGAGACTCCGTCGAACCGCGCCCGCAACTCGCCACTTTTGTCTGCGGCGATTTCACCCAGGATGCCGCCGGGATCACGCACGACTGGCCTCGACGAACTGCTCGAGCAGGCCGAGCGCACGGCCCGAGGATATCGAATCGCCTGCCATCTCGACGCCCTCGCGGATGTCGGCGGCGAGGCCGGCGGTGAACAGCAGCGCCCCGGCATTGATCCCGACGATCGCCGACTGCGCGATTTCCCCTCGGCCGCCCAACGTGTCGCGAAGGATCGCCGCGTTGGTGGCGGGATCGCCGCCGACGACACCGGCCAGCGGATAGCGCTTCAGCCCGGCCTGCTCGGGGGTGATCTCGATCGGCTCGATCTCCCCGTCCCGGAGCCGGACCGCCTGGGTGAAGCCGTGGACCGCGACCTCGTCGACGCCGGAGCCGTGAACCACCAGCGCCCGCTCGACTCCCAGCGCCTGGAGGGTCTCTGCGATGGGCCTCAGGAGAAGGGGCTCGGCTACTCCCAGAAGCTGGACCTTCGGCCGAGCCGGATTGAGGCATGGCCCGAGCAGGTTCATGATCGTTCGCACCTTGAGCGCCCGCCGCACCGGCCCGGCATGCGCAATGCCTGGATGGTAGCTCGGGGCGAGCAGGAAGCAGAAGCCCGTCTGGTCGAGGATCTGCCGCGAGCGCTCCGGCGGCAGGTCGAGCTTCGCCCCCGCTGCCTCCAGGACGTCAGCCGACCCGCATTTCGAGGTGAAGCTCCGGTTGCCGTGCTTGACGATCGGAAGTCCGCAGGCGGCGGC
>DATKAY010000177.1:0-26729 GCA_035514495.1 Sphingomicrobium sp.
CTTCAACGACCAGGAAAAGACCAACGTCCAGGAATATTGCGTTTCCGAGGGCTGGATCAGGGTCGCCGCCGGGCGAAGCCGCGACCGCTACGGGAACCCGATGACGATCCTGTTGAAGGGGAAGGTCGAGCCCTATGTCGAGGGGGTAGACGAGCAGGATGCAGATCAGTCCAGCCGGCCGGAAGGCGACGACGGCGAAGCACCCGCCAGCTAGGCTGCCGAGCGGCGCCACGCGCCGCGAATTGTCCTCAAAGCCCAGAGTGCCAGCGCCGGCGCGGCAAGCGCCGGGATGCTCCTTCTGGCGAACGCCTCACCATAAAAACGCGCGGGTTGGGAAATTTCCCCAAGTCACTTGGCGTCTCGTCCCAATTCCCGCCCGCCAACCCGGTTCTTCATCAAATTTTCCGCGGTTTTCCGCGTTTGGCACGATGCTTGAATAGGAAAGGGCGTGGGCCCGGACCGACCATGCCGGGCCAGAAAAAGGGAGAATTTGAAATGTCCGGTCAGAAGTCCATCACTCGGACCCTCATCGCCGCCGTTGGCGCGCTACTGATGAGCACAGTCGCGGTCGGAACGGCCATCGCGCCGGCCCATGTCGTCACCGTCTCGCAGCCGGCGTCCGATGCCTGAGCTCGATGTCATCGAAGCCAGGGTACCGGTCCGCACTCCGGTGCGGGAGCAGGCAAGCGCCCGCTCGGCACCGATCGCCAGCTGGCTCAAAGGGCCGGTGTTCAGCCGCGCAAGGGACATCTTCGCGGCCAACATGACCGAGCTACTGGACCGCGCCGAAGACCCGGCCCGGATGATCCGCATGATCATCATCGAGATGGAAGAGACGTTGGTCGAAATTCGCGCGACGGCAGCCCGCTCGATCGCCGACATGAAGGAAATGCGGCGCTCGCACGACCGGCTCGAGGAAATCAAGGCGAACTGGACCGGCAAGGCCGAGCTTGCTTTGGCCAAAGGTCGCGATGACCTGGCGAAGGCGGCGCTCGTCGAGCGCCAGAAGGCGGTCGACATGGCCGAGGGCCTGGCAGACGAAATCGGCGAGATCGAACAGGTTCTTCGCGGCTATGAAGCCGATATCGCGAGGCTTCAGAACAAGCTCCGCGAGGCCCGCGCCCGGCAGAATTCCATCCAGCACCGGCTGGACAGCGCGGTTGCCCGGGCAAAAGCGCGCGAGCTTCTGAACTCAAGCCGCACCCGGGACGCATTCAGCAAGTTCGAGATTCTCGAGCGGCGCGCCGACTTCGCCGAGGGGCAAGCCGAGGCGCTGGGCCTGACCGGCCCGAAGAGCCTCGAGGAGGAAATCGCCGAATTGAAGGCCGCCGACAAGGTCGATGCCGAGCTCGACGCGATGAAAGCCGCCCTCGCGGCGAAGCTCCAGTGAGAAAGGGAAGCCAGATGGCCCGCAAGACATACCGCTATTCGCTCAACCGCCGGGACTCCAAGCTGGTCGGGGTCTGTTCGACGCTCGGCGAGCGCTTCGGGATCGATCCCACCTTCCTCAGGATCGGCTTCGTCGCCGCGATATTCCTGATCAGCTGGGAAGTGGCCCTGGTCACTTATGTTGGCCTCGCAATCTATTTCTCGATCGAGCGCAAGCGCGCGGTCGATGGCGGCCGCGGCACGAGCGAGTTCGAGCGTATGGAGCAATCGGCCGCGGTCCGGCCCTCGGTGCACAAGATGCGCACCGAGCTCGATCCGATCGATCGTCGGCTGATGGCGATCGAGAACGAACTTTCGAAACCCAACGACCAACTGGCGCGTGAAATCGAGGCGCTTCGGGAGGAGAAATGATGGAACCGCTTTCGATTGGACTGATTGCAGCAAGCGTCCTGATCGCGATCGGCACTGCGGCGCTCGCCGGGCTCAAGGGCTGGAACGCCTGGCTGGAGCTCAAGCGGATGGAGCTGACCCAGGCCGGAGCCGACCGGACGGTTCCGCCAGCAGGCAACAGGATCGAGCTCGCCGACCTCAAGGAAAGAGTGCGCAAGCTCGAGGCGATTGCCGCTGGAATCGATCTTTAAGAGCCCCTGACCGCGCCCTCTCCCCTTGGCGCGGCAACGAGGCGGCCCGGGCTGACGCACCCCGGGCCGCCTTTCTTTCCCAGCCGGATGTAATTTCGATAATATTCGAAATGGACTTGACTCGCCCCAAGGGCTTCGATAATTCTAACATTATCGAAATGAGGAGTCGTCCGTGCAATCAGCAGCCGCAATCGACGCGCTCTCGGCGCTCGCGCAGGAGCACCGGCTCGCCCTGTTCCGCCTGCTCGTCCAGGCAGGCGAGAAGGGCATGCCGGCGGGAGCGATCGCCGAGGCCCTGGGCGTACCGAACAGCTCGCTGTCCTTTCACCTCGCGCAGCTTCGAAACGCCGGGCTGATCCTTCAGGAAAGGCAGCACCGCTCGCTGATCTATCGCGCCAACTACAAGGCGATGAACGCCCTGGTCGGTTACCTCATGGAAAATTGCTGCGCAGGCGCCGGACGCGCCGCCGCGGCTTGCGAAACCCCCAGCCAGACAAGGAAATCCGCATGAAGCGCCTTCACGTCCATGTCGCCGTCGACGACCTCGCCAGCTCGATCCGTTTCTACTCGACCCTGTTCGGTTCAGAGCCGACGGTCGCCAAAAAAGATTATGCCAAGTGGTTGCTCGACGATCCGCGAGTGAATTTCGCGATCTCGAAGGGAAGCGGTTCGCGCAAGGGCATCGAGCATCTGGGAATCCAGGCCGAAACCGCCCAGGAGCTCGCCGAAGTCTATGGCCGACTGAAGGCCGCAGACCGGCCGGTGCTCGAGGAAGGGTGCACGACCTGCTGCTACGCCAAGTCGGAGAAGAGCTGGATTTCCGACCCGGACGGTGTCGTCTGGGAAGCCTTTCTCACCACCGGCGATTCAACGGTTTACGGCGACAGCGTCGGGCTCGAAGCCCTTTCCGATAGCCCGGACGATGGCAAATGCTGCGTTCCGAAGGCCGCATGAGCAGGATCTTCAACGTCCTGTTCCTGTGCACCGGGAATTCGGCGCGCTCGATCATGGCCGAAGCGATTCTCAACCGGGACGGCGCGGAAAGATTTCGCGCCTTTTCGGCCGGCAGCTTCCCGAAGGGGCAGGTGCACCCACAAGCGCTCGGGCTGCTCGACAAACTCGGCCATGACACCGCCGGCCTGCGGTCGAAAAGCTGGGACGAGTTTGCCGCCCCCGGCGCTCCGCCGGTCGATATGATCATCACCGTTTGCGACAATGCCGCCGGTGAAACCTGCCCGATCTGGCCGGGCAAGCCGATCACCGCGCATTGGGGAATCGAGGACCCGGCGGAGGGTGAGGGCGACGAACAGCGCGACGCCTTCTGGACCGCCTATCAGCGGCTGACGCGGCGAATCAACCTGCTGCTCGCACTGCCGGTCGAGAGCATCGACGAGCTGGCGCTTGCCAAAGGGGTTCGGGAAATCGGACAGTCGGAACCCGCTCGTGGCTGAGGCGAGTTTCGGGCGGCGGATCGCGGCGGAAGGGATCGCCTCCTTCTTCCTGTTCGCCTGCGTCATCGGCTCGGGGATCATGGGCGCCAGGCTCGCGGGAGGAAATGACGCGGTCGCGCTTCTGGCCAACACGATCGCGACCGGCGCGATCCTGTTCGTGCTCATCACCGTGCTCGGGCCGATTTCCGGGGCGCATATGAACCCGGCCGTAACTCTGGTTGCCGCCTCGCGGCGCGAGCTTCGCTGGCCCGATGCCGGCGCCTATATCGCGGTTCAGCTCGCCTTCGGGATCCTCGGCGCCTGGGCGGCGCATCTGATGTTCGACCTTCCGGCGCTTCAGCTGTCGGTGAAGATGCGAACCGGCCTTGGCCAGTGGCTCGGCGAGGGGATCGCGACCTTCGGTCTTATCCTCACCATCATCGGCGCGGCGCGGTTCCGGCGCTCGGCCATTCCCGCCGCAGTCGGCCTCTACATCAGCGCAGCTTATTGGTTCACCTCCTCGACGAGCTTCGCCAATCCGGCGATCACCGTGGCTCGCAGCCTTTCCGATACCTTCGCGGGAATCTCTCCGGGCGACGTTCCCCATTTCGTCGCCGCCCAGCTGCTGGGAGCCGCGGCCGCCGCCATCGTCGCCCGGTTTCTCTTCGCCCCCCGCTAGGCGCCGGAACTCTGCGCAACAAGGCAAGCCGTTGCCGGGCGAAGACGGATCGCCTTGCCATGATATATTATAACGGCTAGCCGCGGTTCAACCGGATGACTGCCCGGCGCTATCATCCTCGATGGAAAGCGGAAAATTGGTGACGAGACTTGCACTCCTCCTGCTTTGCGGCACCGCCTTCGCTGCTCCGGCGCAGGCCCAGCCCGACCCGGTCGCTGCTCCCGATCAGGAGGAGGCCGAACAGGCACGCCAGGAGCCGCCGCCGGCGCCGGAGACCCACCACGACCAGTCGGCCGTGATCGTCGTTACCGGCGTTCGGGAGCTCAACATCCTTGCCGGCACCTCGGTTCTCGCGGGCAACGAGCTGCAGCGCGAAGTGAAGCCGCAGCTCGGCGAGTCGCTGACCAGCCTTCCGGGCGTTTCCGCTACCTCCTTCAGTCCCGGCGCTTCGCGGCCGGTCCTTCGCGGCCTGCAAGGCGAGCGAATCCGGGTGCTGACCGACGGCATCGGCTCGATCGACGTTTCAAACACCTCGGCCGACCATGCGGTGACGATCGATCCGCTCACCGCCGACCGGATCGAAGTGCTGCGCGGACCGGCGGTGCTCCTGTACGGGAGCCAGGCGATCGGCGGAGCAGTCAACGTCATCGACAAGAGAATTCCAAGACACGTGCCCGAGGAGGGCTTCCACGCCGACGTCCTCGCGCTTTACGGAACAGCCGCCGACGAGCGATCGATCGGCGGAGCGGTCGAATTCGCGCTCGGTGGCGGCCTGGTCGCTCACCTCGACGGGAGCTTCCGCAAGACCGACGACCTTCGCACCGGTGGCCATGTCCTGTCGCCGCAGCTTCGAGCCGAGCAGTTCGAGATCGCCGAGGAAGAGCTCGACGAAGGGCATGTCGAGGAGGCGCAAGAGGCGCTCGAGCTCGCCAATCTGCGCGGCGAGATCCCCAACAGCGCACTTGAGCAGAAGACCGCCGCCGCCGGGCTGGCGCTGGTCCGCGACCGCTTCAGCCTCGGAGCGTCGGTCAGCGTCTTCGACACCGAATACGGCGTTCCGATGCGGCCCGGCGCGGAGCACCACCACGACGAGGGGCTTGCCGAGGCCGAGGAGGAGGAGGCCCATCACGACGCGCCGGTCCGGATCGCGCTCAACCAGATCCGGCTCGACATTCGCGGCGAATATGCGTTCGACCGCGGCTTCCTCGACAGGATCAAGCTTCGGATCGGCGCGGCCGATTACGAGCATACCGAATTCGAGGGGGACGAGGTCGGAACGGTATTCAACTCGAACGGAGTCGAGGGACGGCTCGAGTTCGTCCAGCGCGACACCGGCGGCTGGCGCGGGGCCAGCGGCCTCCAGTATTTCACCAGGGATTTCGAGGCGATCGGGGCCGAGGCGTTCGTCCCGCCCAACCAGACCGACCAGGCCGGGCTGTTCACGCTCCAGGAATTCGACCTTGGCCGGGTCGAGCTGGAAGCAGCGGCGCGGTACGAGCACAGCAATGTCCGGACGGACCTGCTTGGACTGAAGCGCCGGTTCGACAGCTTTTCGGGCGCTCTGGGCGCCTCTTACGAACTCGCCCCGCGGGTCACTGCCGGAGTGAACCTGTCGCGCACCGAGCGCTCCCCGGCGGCGGAGGAGCTGTTCGCCAACGGCCCGCACATCGCCTCGCAATCCTTCGAGCTCGGCAATCCCGACCTTAAGAAGGAAAAGAGCCTGGGGCTCGAAGCCTATGCACGGATGCACAAGGCCGGTGTCGAGTTCAGCGCGACAATGTTCGCCAACTGGTTCGACGACTTCATCTACCAGCAGGCGACCGGCGAGGAGGAGGACGAGCTTCCGGTCTTCGCCTATCGCCAGCGCGACGCCCGCTTCTACGGGATCGAGCTTGAGGCTTCCGCCCGGCTGTTCGAGGCCGGCCGATTCCGCTTCGTCGCCGACGGCGTTGCCGATTACGTCCGGGCCACGATCAAGGGCGGCGGCCCGATTCCCCGAATCCCGCCGCTTCGGCTGCTCGGCGGAATCGAGGCGCAGTCGGACCGGCTCGACGGGCGACTGGAGGTCGAGTGGTTCGACGAGCAGGACCGAATCGCCGAGTTCGAAAATCCGACCGAGGGCTTCACGCTCGTCAACGCCTCGCTGGCCTGGAGGCCGTGGGGCAGGTCCCGCGAGACGACGTTGATGCTCAGCGCCAACAACATCTTCGACGTCGAGGCGAGGCGGCACGCGTCCTTCACCAAGGATTTCGTCCCGATGGCGGGCCGTGACATCCGGCTGAGCGCGCGCTTCGCTTTCTAGCCGGCCCTTGCCGCGCACTACCGGCGGCGGATAAGCCGCGCTTCATGGGCCAGGCCGCCGATCCGATCACGCTGTTCGAGCAATGGTTCGACGAAGCTCGCGCAAGCGAGCCGAACGATCCCGAAGCGATGGCACTCGCCACCGCCACCGCCGACGGGCGGCCGTCGGTCCGGATGGTGCTGCTCAAGGCTTTCGGCCCCGAGGGATTCATTTTCTACACCCACGACCGGAGCCGCAAGGGGTGCGAAATCGCCGCCAATCCGAACGTTGCTTTGCTGTTTCACTGGAAGTCGCTGCGCCGCCAGGTCCGGATCGAGGGCAGCGCCAGCCGGGTCGATCCTGAAATTGCCGACGCCTATTTCGCAAGCCGCCCGCGCGACGCGCAGATCGGCGCCTGGGCTTCTGACCAGTCGCAGCCGCTTCCCGATCGCGAGACGTTCATGCGCCGGTTCGAGGAAATGAAGCGCAAGTTCGCCGGGGCCGCGGTGCCTCGCCCGAGCGACTGGTCCGGCTTTTGCGTGATCCCCGAAGCGATGGAATTCTGGACTGCCGCAGAGCACCGGCTTCACGAGCGGCGGTTGTTCACCCGGACCGCCAGCGGCTGGGCGGAAGGGCTG
Source organism: Sphingomicrobium sp. (assembly GCA_035514495.1). Lineage (GTDB taxonomy): Bacteria > Pseudomonadota > Alphaproteobacteria > Sphingomonadales > Sphingomonadaceae > Sphingomicrobium. Next base: position 7,059 of record DATKAY010000177.1, read on the forward strand.
CTTTACCCGTGAGCATCGGCCACCGGCACGGCCCAGAGCGCTCCACCCTCACATCGCGGGCCGCCGTCGCCAGCATCGCGACCGCGCTCATCCTGATCTCGATGAAATTATGGGCGTCGCTCGAAACCTCGTCGATGGCGATGCTCGGCTCGCTGTCCGACAGCGGGCTCGATCTGGTCGCCAGCCTGGTGCTGCTGCTCGGGGTCCGGGTGGCGGCGATACCGGCCGACCGCGAACATCGCTTCGGCCACGGCAAGGCCGAGGCGCTCGCAGCGCTCGTCCAGATCATCGTCATCACGATCGCCGCGCTGTTCATCGGCTTTCGCTCGATCCAGCGGCTGGTGGTCGGCGCCCAGACCTCCCACGCCGAGCTGGGAATCGGCGTTTCGCTGGTCGCAATCGCGGTTACCCTGGCGCTGATCTCCTACCAGCGAAGCGTCGTTAAGCGGACCGGATCGGTGGCGATCGCCACCGACCGGTTGCAGTACGCCTCCGACCTGATGCTAAACGCCTCGGTCATCCTCGCTCTCGCGCTCGACCAATATGCCGGCCTTGTCGGAGCCGATGCGCTGTTCGGACTGCTGATCGCGGCGTGGCTGGCGTGGAACGCCTGGAGAGCATCCAACCAGGCGCTCGACCAGCTCATGGATCGCGAATGGCCCGACGAATTGAAGGCGAAATTCCTCGCCGCGGCCCGGGAGTATCCCGAGCTTCAAGGGATTCACGACCTTCGGACTCGAACCAGTGGGATCCATCATTTCGCGCAATTCCACGTCTGGGTTCCCCCGGACTGGACGGTCCGCGAGGCCCATGACCGCCTCGACGAGGTCGAGCAGCAATTGCGCGAGCGCTTTCCCGCGACCGAGATCTTGATTCATGTCGATCCCGAAGGCCAGGTCGATCGGGAAACCCTGCTATCCTCGGAAATCACGGAGAGAGCGACGTGACCAGCTTGCCGTTCTTCCAGGTCGATGCCTTTGCCGACCGGCCGCTGGCCGGAAACCCGGCGGCGGTGATCCCGCTCGATCGATGGCTCGACGAGGAGCTGATGCAGGGCATCGCGGCCGAGAACAATCTGAGCGAGACGGCCTTCACCGTCGCGTCCGAGAGCAATGACGCCGATTACGACCTGCGCTGGTTCACACCGGCGAGGGAGGTCCCGTTGTGCGGCCATGCGACCCTTGCCTCCGCCCACATATTGATCGCAAGCGAGCGGATCCGCTTTTCCACCAAATCGGGCATCCTGACGGTGAGCCGCGACGAGGATTTGCTTCGGCTCGACCTGCCGTCGTCCAAGGTCGAGCGCCGCGACATCGCCGGGCTCGACGAGGCGCTCGGGGTGTCGGGCGAGAGCTATGCCGGGCCCGGGGCCGGCGACGAAAGCCTCGCGATCATGCTCCTGGAGGACGAAGGCGCGGTCCGTTCGGTAGCGCCCGATTTCGCCGCGCTCAAAGACTTGCCCGAGATGGTGATCGTAACCGCTCCCGGCGACGAGCAGGACATCGCCAGCCGGGTCTTCGCCGTCCCGGTCGGGATCGACGAGGACCCGGTCACCGGTGCCGCCCATGCGGCGCTGGTGCCTTTCTGGGCCGAGCGGCTTGGGCGCCACGAGTTCAGCGCCTTGCAGGCGAGCCGCCGGGGCGGCTTGCTCCACTGCCGCGACGCCGGTGACCGGGTGATCCTGGGCGGCCAATGCGTGACCGTCATCACCGGCTCGTTTCAGCTTTAGGCCGGTTTCAAAGGTGCCTGTCCGCCTGCCTGCCTGCCGAGCGCGGGGGCAAGCCATTGCGGGATGATCGCTCCCGCAAGATCGTCGATCCTTCGGTGATCGACGGCGAGGCCGAGCTCTTCGTGAAGAACCCTGGTGCGCGGCCCCGGCTCTTGTCCCGGGACGACGACGAGGCGGCGGTTGACCTTTGCGCGCCAGTTCATCCGGGCGGTATTCTCCTGACCGACAAAGCAGCCCTTGGTGAAGCTCACTCCGTTGAGCTCGGCCGCATTGCATTCCAGCCACAGGATGTCGCCGAGCTCGGCCCGGCCTTCGCACACGCCCAGGCGAAGCCGGTGCTCAAGCCATCCCTGGGCATCCTCGCCTGCCGGAGCAAGCCAGCGGCGGCCGAGCCTGGCCAGCCGCGGGTCGGCAATTCCCTCGCTGCCATTGGCCGACCAATGGACCGCAACAGTCGGATCGATCGAAATCTCGATCTTCCGGCGCAGCCGGTAGACGCCAAGCCGCTTCACCAGATCCTCGTCCGCCTGCGCTTCGCAGTCGAGCAGCAGATCCTCCCCGTCGGCCCAGACCAGGAAGTCGAACAGGCACTTGCCCTGCGGGCTCAGCATTCCGGCCCAGACCGGAAGCTCGCCGGCGACGTCGTTGGTGACGAGGCCCTGGAGAAAGCCGCGGACATCGTCGCCGGAGAGCCGGACGACGGCTCGGTTCGCAAGGGTGGTCGCAGCCATGCCCCTCAGTTAAGGAGCCGGTGTGACGATGCAAAGCCTGACCATTCGCCGACCCGACGACTGGCACGTGCATTTTCGCGACGGCGAGATGCTCGACCTGGTCGTGCCGTTCACCGCACGCCAGTTCGCCCGGGCGATCGTCATGCCCAATTTGGTCCCCCCGATCACCACGATTGTTGCGGCAAACGCCTATCGGGAACGGATTATCGAGGCGGCCGGTCCCGGCTTCACTCCGCTGATGACCTGCTATTTGACCGACGAGAGCGACGCGCAGGAGATCGCGACCGGCTTTGACGCGAAGGCCTGGGTCGCGGCCAAGCTCTATCCGGCCAATGCGACCACCAATTCGGCGCTTGGCGTCACCAGGGTCCGCAACATCTATCCGGTGCTCGAGCGGATGCAGGCGATCGGCATGGTGCTGTGCATCCACGGCGAGGTCACCGACAGCCAAGTCGATATCTTCGACCGCGAGGCGGTGTTCATCGACAAGGTGCTCGGCCCGTTGATGCGCGATTTCCCCGAGCTCAAGATCGTGCTCGAGCATATCACCACCGCCCAGGCCGCCGATTACGTCGAGACTGGCGGCCCCAACCTCGCCGCGACGGTGACTCCGCATCACCTGATCATCAACCGCAACGCGATGTTCGATCGAGGCTTCAGGCCGCACGCTTACTGCCTTCCCGTCGCCAAGCGCGAGAAGCACCGCCAGGCGGTGCGCCGGGCGGCGACTTCGGGCTCGCCCAAATTCTTTCTCGGCACCGACAGCGCGCCCCATGGCCGCCGAGCCAAGGAATCCGGCTGCGGCTGCGCCGGGATCTTCAACGCCCCGGCGGCTCTGGAGGCCTATGCGACAATTTTCGAGGAGGAGGGCGCGCTCGACCGGCTGGAAGCCTTCGCGTCGGAAAACGGGCCGCGATTCTACGGGCTGCCGCTCAACGAAGGGACGGTGATCCTTCAGAAAAGGCCGCTGCAAATCGACGATTGCCTGGGGCGGGGCGACATCGAACTGGTGCCCTTCCTTGCCGGCGGCGAGCTCGGCTGGAGCCTGTCCGATTAATCGCAGTCGCTGCTTGTGCCCTTGCCGCTTGGGCCGATGACGGCGGTAAAATGGTCGGCGACGGCCCGATAGCATTCGCACGACCGCCGCTTCAGCCCAGTCCGGTCGGTCACCTGGATCGACCCGCGCCGGGCCGTCACCAGCCCCTCGTCCTGGAGGATTTGGACGACGGCGTTGACGGTCGTGCGCTGCACCCCGAGCAGCCCGGCGAAGGCTTGCTGGGTGAGCGCGATCTTCGCGCCCGCTCGGTCCTGCGCGGTCAGGAGCCAGCGGGCCGCTCGCTGCTCGATGGTGTGGAAGCTGTTGCAGGCCACCGACTGCATGACCTCGGCGAGCAGATAATCGGCGAATCGGCAGAAGATGTTGCGGATATGACCGGAACGCATTTTCGCGTCCTCGAGCGCCGACACCGGCATCTGCAGGGCGGGGCCGGGGACGAGCACCTGCGCGCTCGAAAAGGCCGGGGCCTTTCCGCAGCTGACGATTCCGCCGACCGCGCCTTCATGGCCGATCGACGCGACCTCGACCGAGCGGCCGCCCGAAAGCTCGACCACCAGCGAGACCATGGCGGTCCCAAACGGGAAATAGGTTTCGGCCACGTTCGAGCTGCGGGCGTGCAGGACCTGGCCCGGCTCGAGATCGACGATTTTCCCGAACGGCTCGACCAGCGCCCGGGCCTCGGGCGGGAAGGTAGCCAGCAGCCGGTTGCCGGAAAGCGCCTCGTCGAGCCGGTCCAGTTCATCCGTCGTCTTGCGATCCATCGTTCTTTTCTCCAGCAGCACGGAGATTCCCGGGACTTAAGATTTGTTCCCCGAGCAAAGGGTCGGCGGGGCGCCGGCCCGACCGTCCGGCGGCTGCCGACCAGCAGGCAAGAATCGCGGCGCAACGCCAATCCGGGTTTATCTCCAACGAAATTTCGTGCCTGTGAACAACCTTGTCGGCTGAGGGTAAAAAGAGACTCATGACCAATTCCAGGCTGTCGCTATCGTCCGAAAGTCTCGAACTGGAGCTCGCCCCCTCGACGGGCGGCTCGATTTCGGGGTTGAGCTGGGTCGATGGGGGTGAGCAAACGCCCGTGCTTCGCCGGTCGCCGGCGCGCCTCGAGCGGGTGCTCGACGCCGCCAGCTTCCCGCTCGTCCCGTTTGCCAACCGGATTGCCGGGGGATGCTTCACCTTTCGCGACCGCCAGATTCGCCTGGCGCCGAACATGGAAGGCGACCCGAGCCCGCTCCACGGCCAGGGATGGACGAGCTCCTGGCAGGTCAGGTCTTCAACCCAAACCGAGGCGGTCCTGTGCTTCGAGCACGAGCCGGGCGAATGGCCCTGGGCCTATGAGGCCAGCCAGCATTTGCAGCTTGCCGGAAGCGCTCTCCATCTGCGGCTGACCTGCCGCAACCTGTCCGACGAAGCGATGCCCTGCGGCCTTGGCTTCCACCCCTTTTTCCGCTGCGGGAGGCAAACGAATATCCAGACCCAGGTCGAGGAGGTGTGGACGGTGGATGACGACGTGCTTCCCCTCGATCGAGTGCCGGCGACCGGCCGCTACTCGATCTTCGACGATCCCGTTTGCGGCCGGGATCTCGACAATGGCTATGGCGGCTGGAGCGGGCGCGCGTTGCTGACCGATCCGGGCTGGCCGTTCGAGATCGAGCTGTCGTCGGGGCAGGCGCGCTACTTCCAGCTCTACTCGCCCGCGCAAGGCGCCCTCATCGCCGCCGAGCCGGTCACCCACGCCAATGCCGCATTGAACGAGCCGGAGGAGCAATGGGCGTCGCTCGGGATCCGGATTCTCGAGCCGGGAGTGGAAATGGCGCTCGACGCGCGCATTTCGGTTCAGCGCAAGCAGGCGCCGCTTGGTTGATACGGCGAAAAGCGCCCGTATATAGTCTGCTTGCTGCTTCCGGAGACGTGGGTGAGTGGCTGAAACCAGCGGTTTGCTAAACCGCCGTACGGGGAATTCCCGTACCGAGGGTTCGAATCCCTCCGTCTCCGCCACGCAACGGGCCAACTAGTCGCTCCTCCTGAGAAACCGTCCTCAAGTCGCCCAAACAGGGCCGTTTCGTTCGGTCAAACCGCCTAGCGAGACTGCCCAAGCCTCTGTTAGCGTCCGCCTGGACGGGCGAGCTCCTTTCCGAGATGCGCCCGAGCGCGCCAGAAGAAGAAGGCGGGTATGAGGCCAAGCCATGCCGCCCCAAAGAGCACCCAGCGAACGCTCTCGGCCCCCGCGACCGGAGCGAAAGCATCCGACAGCATGCCGAAGAAAAGCGGACCGAGCCCGAGGCCAATCAGGTTCTGCGTAAACAGCATTACGGCTGTCGCCATTGCTCGAGCCTGGGGGCGCACCAGCCCCTGCACGCAGGCGTAGGTCGGGCCGTAGTAGAAGCTGTTCAGCAACGTCGCTGTGACGATCAGGACAAGTCCCAAACGCCAGTCGGCGGCCGCATAGCCGAAGAACAAGATCGGTGCGCCGACGACGAGGCCCAGTGCGGGCGCGGTGACGATGTGGCGTGGATCGCGTGCACCATAACGGTCGGCAATCCAACCGCCGAGCCAAGTTCCGGCCATCGCCGCCAGCCCGGCTGAAATGCCGAGCCACAATCCGGTCTCTCCAGGAGAAAGACCGTGGGTGCGGATAAAGAAAATCGTCGCCCAGACAGTTTTGCCATAAGCCAGGAAGGCAACAAGCCCAGCCGCGATCAGAAGCTGGACCATCGCTTTTGAACGCAAAATCTCGCGCAGCGCCTCGCGCGCTGGCAGGGCCGTTGGCGAGGCTGCCGGGACCGCTTCGGCGGCACCAGGTAGGTTGGCCAGGGGCGCTTCATCGGGAATCGTCGAGGGCCGGTGCCGGCGCGGTTCGCGGATCAGCATTGGCAGCGCCAATGCCATCAGCACCCCGGGCAGACCCGCGACCAGAAACGCTACGCGCCAACCATAGGCATCAGCGAGCAGGCCGCCCATTGCCATTCCCAGCAAGCTGCCGATCGGGATGCCGAGACCGTAAAAGGCCATTGCTGAAGAGCGCTTCTCCGCCGGGACTGTATCCGAGATCAGCGAGTGCGCGGCAGGGGTGCATCCAGCTTCGCCGACACCAACCCCGATCCGGGCGAGTAAGAGTTGCCCGAAGTTTTGCGCTAATCCGCACAGCGCGGTCATCCCCGACCAGAAAGCGAGCGAAACCGAAATCAACATGGTGCGGCTAGTTTTGGGATTGTCGGCATAACGCGCGATCGGAATCCCAAGAACCGTATAGAACAAAGCGAATGCAAGACCGGTCATCAACCCAATCTCAGTGTCCGAGAGACCGAGATCCTGCTTGATCGGTTCGGCCAGGATATTGACGATCTGGCGATCAAGAAAGTTAAGGATGTAGACGAAGAGCAAGGTCCAGAGGACGAGCCGGGCGGACTGCGCACGTGGGGCGGCGGAGGAGTGGGTCTCTTGCATTGCGTCCGATGACTAAAGGCTAGTCTGCCATTTTTACAACGGAGTTTTCTTTCCTGATACCGCTGTCAATGCGCCGTCGGCACCGCGAAATCGGGCCGAGGAATTATCCCTTGAAACGGGCTAGGCGGTGGTTTGCAGGCAGAACGGGCAATCGGCCGCGAAATGGCCCGGCTTGATCTCGGCCAGTTCGGGCTCGACCCTCTTCATCCGTTCGTCGTGCGGGACCGGGCTGCGCGGCCAGAAGCTGCAGCCGCTGGGCGGGTTGAGCGGCGAGGGCGGATCGCCCTGGAGGATCACCCGCTGTCGGCTTCGCTCCAGCCTCGGGTCGGGCTGCGGAATCGCGCTCATCAGCGCCTTGGTGTAGATGTGCAGCGGGTCGTCGACGACAGTTTCCGCGGCTCCGAGCTCGACGATCTTGCCCAAATACATGACCGCGATCCGGTCGGAGATGTAGCGAACCACCGACAAGTCGTGCGAGACGAAGATCATCGTCAGCCCCATGTCCTTCCTGAGCTTCTTCAGGAGGTTGAGGATCTGCGACTGAATCGACACGTCGAGCGCCGACACCGGCTCGTCGGCGATGATCAGCTTGGGCTCGGGCGCCAGCGCCCGGGCGATCGCCACCCTCTGCCGCTGCCCTCCGGAAAATTCATGCGGGTATTTCTTCATCTGGGCGGGGCTCAGCCCGACCGTGACCAAAAGATCGATCACTTTTCTGCGAAGCTCCCTGCCGCGGACGTCGGGATGGCGAGTGCGGATGGCTTCGGCCAAGGCGTCATAGACCGTCATCCGCGGGTTAAGCGACGCATAGGGGTCCTGGAAGATCATCTGGAAGTTGATCCGCTGATGGCGGATTTCCTTGTCGGAAAGGGCGCTCAGCTCCCTTCCTTCGAGGAAGATTTTTCCCGAGGTCGGCCGGATGATCTGCATGATCGTGCGGCTCAAAGTCGTCTTTCCGCAGCCGGATTCGCCGACGAGGCCGAGTATCTCGCCCTCCCGGATGGTCAGCGAGACATCATCGACGGCCTTGACCACGCCCTTGCTCTTCCCGGTCAGGAAGCGCTTGCCGAGGTCGAAATGCTGGCTGACGTTCTCGAGGACCAAAAAGTCGCCCCGAGGCGTCTTTTTCTCCGCCTCGGTCATGCGGCCGCCTCTGGAACATCCTTGCTGAGCACCGCCTCGATCGGCACCTGGCGATCGCAATATTGGCAATCCTGCACGCAATGTCCGTCGGACGAAACGGCCATCTCCGGCGGCGGGCCGTCGGGTCCTGAAAGCTTCGGATAGGGGCAGCGCGGATAAAAGGCGCAGCCCGGGATCGGCTTGCCGAGATCGGGCGGCATCCCGGGCACCGTGTAAAGGAGATCGCCCTTGGTCTGGAGCGACGGGATCGCCTTGTGCAGGGCCTGGGTATAGGCGTGCCTGGGTTCGTAGAAGACCTGGTCGGTCGAGCCGCTCTCGACGATCCGGCCGGCGTACATGACGTTCACCCGGTCGCAATTGCCGGCGACGACTCCAAGATCGTGGGTGACGAGGATCACTGCGGTGCCGAGCCGTTGCTGCCGTTCCTTGATGACCTCCAGGATCTGGGCCTGGATGGTGACGTCGAGCGCGGTGGTCGGCTCGTCGGCGATCAGCAGATCGGGCTCGGTGATCAGCGCCGCGGCGATCATCACCCGCTGCCGCATCCCGCCCGAAAACTCGTGCGGATAGCCGTGGATTCGGTTGGCGGCTTCGGAGATCCCGACTTCCTCGAGCGCCGCGATTGCCTTGTGGAGCGCCGCCTTGCCGTCGAGGTCGGAATGGAGCTTCAGCCCTTCCAGCATCTGCGTCGAAATGCGCAGGAACGGGTTCAGCGACGTCATCGGGTCCTGGAAGATCATCGAGATCCTGTCGCCGCGGACCTTGCGCATCCGGGATTCGGGCAGGCTCAGCAGGTCCTCGCCGTTGAACAGGACCCGGCCGCCCATGATCCGCCCGGGCGGGTGGATGAGGCGCATCACCGAATAGCAGGTGACCGATTTGCCGCTCCCGGATTCGCCGACGATTCCGATCGTCTGCCCGCGCTCGACCTCGAAGTTGACCGAGTCGACGGCTCGAACCACGCCGCCCCGAAGGTGGAAATAGGTCGACAGGTCCTGAACCTCGAGCAACGCCATCGCCTCAGTCCTTCGCGCTCTTGGGGTCGAGGGCATCGCGAAGCCCGTCGCCAAGGAAGTTCAGCGAAAACAGGGTCAGCGCGAAGAAGAATGCCGGGAAGATCAGCAGCCATGGGAAGATTTCCATGTTCTGCTGGCCCTCGTTGATGAGCACGCCCCAGGAGGCGTTGGGAGGCTGCACGCCCAGCCCGAGGAAGCTCAGGAAGGCTTCGAGCAGCATGACCGCCGGAACCGTCAGGGTGCCGATGACGATCACCGGCCCGAGCACGTTGGGAATGAGGTGGCGAATGATGATCCGGCTGTGGCTGTAGCCCAGCGACATCGCCGCCTCGATGAACTCCTGCCGCCGAAGCGCGATCACCCCGGATCGCACGATCCGCGCCATGCTCAGCCATTCGACGCAGCCGATCGCAACGAACATCAGCCACAATGAGCGACCGAAAGCCACCATCAGCAGGATCACGAAGATGGTGAAGGGCAGCGCGTAGAGAATGTCGACGAAGCGCATCATAACCGCGTCCACCCGGCCGCCGACATAGCCGGCCGTTGCCCCGTAGATGACGCCGATGAACAAAGCGACGATGGTCGCCACCAGACCGACGAGAAGCGAAATCCGGCCGCCCTCCATGGTCCGCACCATCAGGTCACGGCCGAGCGTGTCGGTTCCGAACCAGTGCGCCGCCGACGGGCCGCCCGCGCCTCGGAGCAGGTCCTGTTGCTCGCTGTCCCACGGCGAGAGGAAAGGTCCGATGATGCAGAACAGGACGATCGTAAAGAAGATGAAGAGGCTGATCACGGCCAAGCGGTTTCGCCTCAGCCGGTACCATGCGTCGCGCCACAGCGACGCGCCTTCCTCGATTTCGACGTCGTCGAGCGGGCGCCGGGAATCTTCCTCGGCGCCGAGGACGGCTTCGGCGGATCGGGTCATCGCCCGGCCCTCTTCGGCAGATCACTCATATTTGAGCCGTGGGTTGAGGGCGACGTGGACGATGTCCGCGACCAGGTTCATCAAAACGATGAGCGCCGCGAACAGGACGGTCAGCCCGAGGATGAGGAAGTCGTCGCGGTTGAGCGCTCCGCGAACGAACCATTGGCCGAGCCCCGGGATCTGGAAGATCGTCTCGACGACGAACGAGCCGGCGATGATCCCGGCCACCGCCGGGCCGAGGAAGGTGATTGCCGGAATCAGCCCGCCCTTGAGGCAATGCTTCCAGACGATCGTCGATTCCGCAACGCCCTTGGCGCGCGCGGTCCGGACGAAGTCCTGGTTGAGCATCTCCAGCATCCCGCCGCGGGTAAGGCGCGCGAAATAGGCCGCATAATACAGCCCCAAAGTGGCCGCCGGCAGGACCATGTAGGTCGGCCCGTACCAGCCCGAAACCGGCAGGATTCCGAGCATCAGGCCGAACACCAGCGCAAGCAGCGGCCCGAGAACGAAGGTCGGAAGGCAGATGCCGATCATCGCCACCGACATCGGCACGTAATCGAGGGTCGAGTTGCGCTTCACGGCAGCCAGGATTCCGGTGGGAATCCCGATCAAGAGCGCGACCATGAGCGACACCAGGCCGAGCTGTATCGAGACCGGGAAGGATTCGGAGATGATCTCGGTGACCGACCGGTTGGCATAGACCGCCGAGGGTCCGAACTCACCCTGGACCGCGTTGGAGAGCGATGTCCAGAAGCGCTCGAAAAACGGTTTGTCATAGCCGTAATAGGCTTCGATCTGGGCCAGCACTTCGGGCCGGATCGCCCGCTCTCCGCTGAACGGGCTGCCCGGGGTCATCGCCACCAGAACGAAGGTGAGCGCATAGATTGCAAGCAGCACCAGGATGCCCTGCAGGAACCGAAGTGCGATGAACTTCAGCATTTCTCGTTGATCACTTCGCGCTTTCAGGCATCAGTTTGCGATAGCCCATCCTTACCCAAAGGACACATATTTGTACGGCCGGTTGTCGAGCAGGGTCGGATGCCAGCCTTCCACTCGCTCATCGAGCAGATAGGTGCGCGTGTACCAATAGATCGGGACCACCGGCAGCTCCTCGAGCAGGATGGTTTCGGCCTGCCGGAGCAGCTGGAGCCGCTTTTCGGGATCGCTGGCCTGCGCTTCCTGGATCAGGCTGTCGTAGGTCGAGTTGCTCCAGCCGGTATCGTTGTTGCCGTTGCCGGTGGTGAAAATCTCGAGGAATGTCATCGCGTGGGGATAATCGCCGATCCATCCGGCCCTCGAGATGTCGTAGTCGAGGTTGCTCTGGCTATCGAGATAGACCTTCCACTCCTGGTTGTAGATCCCGACGTCGATTCCGAGATTCTGCCGCCACATCGCCTGGATCGCCTCGGCGACCTTGCGATGCGCTTCCGACGTGTTGATCAGGATTTCCGACTTGGGGAAGCCGCGCCCACCCGGGTATCCCGCCTCGGCGAGCAGCTGCCGGGCGCGCTCGGGATTGAACCGCACTCGATCCAGCGGCGGATAATCGTCGAGCCCATTGGGAGTGAAGCCGGTCGCCGGCGCCTGGCCGCCCTGGGTGACCCGGTCGACGAGCAGCTGGCGGTCGACTGCGAGGTTGAGCGCCTCGCGCACCCGCGGGTCGTCGAACGGCTTCCGGGTCACGTTGAGCCGGAAGAAATAGGATCCCAGATAGGGGTCGATCCGGAGCTGCTCCGGCATCGTCTTTCTAAACGAGGGAATCCGGTCGGGCGAAACGGTGCTGGTCACGTGCAGGCGACCGGCCCGGAACGCCGTCTCCTCCGAATTCACATTCTCGATCGGGAAGAAGTGGATCTGGTTGAGCTTGACCCGATCAGCGTCCCAGTACTGGGGGTTCTTTTCGGTCCGGATGATCTGGTTGGTGACCCATTCCTTCAGCGTGAACGGCCCGTTGCCGACATAATTTTCGACCGTCGACCAGCGGTTCTGGCGCTCGGTCATCCCGCCGAACTGCTCGACCACGCGCGGATTAACCGGGAAAAAGCTGTAATGCTTGAGCATCGAGAGGAAATGCGGGGTCGAGCCGGTCAGCTTCACTTCGAGCGTGCGGTCGTCGATCGCCTTGACGCCGACCTGGTCGAAGTCGTCGATCTTCCCTTCGTTGAAGGCCTGGGCGTTCTCGATCACGTAAAGCATCTCGGCATATTGCGAACCCAGCGCCGGGCTGAGGATGCGCTCCCAGCTATAAACGAAATCGCCGGCGGTGACCGGCTCCCCGTTGGTCCAGCGCGCAGTGTCGCGCAGCTTGAAACGCCAGGTACTGAAATCTTCGTTATGCTCCCAGGACTCGGCGACTCCGGGTTCCGGCTCGCCTGCGTCGGTCGGGTGATAGGCAATCAGCCCTTCCATCAGCGCGGAGATGATCCTGTTCTCCGGAACTCCGGTAACCAGATGCGGGTCGAGCGACATCGGCTCTGCGCCATTGCCGATCAGCAGTATCCCTTCCTTTGCGGCGACATCGACACGCCGGTCGCCGCCGCCACAGGCGACCATTGCGATGCCCAGAAGTCCGATCCAGAACATTCGCAGTGTTTTCGAAAATGCGGCCCGGATATCCGCCGCGTTCGACCTGTTTCCCGAATCCATAGACATATTCCTTCAAGGCCGATCGAGGCCGGGTTTCCTTCCAGGCCGATCTAGGCCTGCCAACTGAACTGGCGATGAAACCTGTCGGCGGCAAGCCCGTTCCGCCGGTGAAATGCTTTATTTGGCGATCGGGGACAGGTCGGCTTGGGAACCGTGGCCCTCAAGAGCGGTTGGCAAGTGAGGCACCAGGGCGGGAAGACAGTGATGAATCACGGCTGGGTTCCCTATTGCGGAGCGGCTCCGGTTCCCGCCGATATCGCGGGCAGCTGGAATCTCGACCCGCTGCTGCTGCTGGTCCTTGCCGCCGCTCCGCTGGCCTACCGCTTCATTCCAATCGACAAGCGCGGCTCGGAGCCCGCGTTGTGGGGCGCCTGGGCGCTTGCCATTGCCCTGTTCGTCAGTCCGTTCTGCCCGCTCACCTCGGCGCTGTTCTCCGCCCGCTCGGTGCACCACCTGCTGCTGGTTATCGCTCTTGCGCCGCTGCTCGTCCTCTCCTTCGGGCGGGTGCGCCTGCCGGCGTCGCCTGGGCTGTGGACCTTCCTTGCAGTCCTGGTCTTCTGGCTGTGGCATTTGCCGGCCGCTTATTCGGCAGCGCTTTCCAGCGATTCGATCTACTGGCTGATGCAGCTGTCGATCCTTGGAACCGCGGTCCTGTTCTGGATGTCGATCGGCAATTCCAGCCCGCTTGTCGCGATCGCGGCCCTGCTTGGCGCCATGGTGGCAACGGGGCTGCTTGGCGCGCTGATCACCTTTGCGGCCCGGCCGCTCTACGCGCCGCACTTTGTGACCACGCAGCCGTGGGGGCTGACGGCGCTCGAGGACCAGCAGCTCGCCGGATTGATCATGTGGGCTCCCGGCGGCGGCTTCTACCTGATCGCGGCCGTCCTTCTGGCTGCCCGCTGGCTGGGCCGCGAAAGCCGCGCCGCCGCCAGATGATCGAAACGCTCCGGAAATGGGCGCTCAGCCACACCGAGAAGGGCCGCTACTCGCCAGTCGGGCTGGTCTTCCACTGGGTGATGGCGGCGCTGGTCCTGTTTCAGCTCGGCTGGGGCTTCTATATCGGCTGGATCAGCCCCGGCGGCGACAAATTGTTCGCCTATCAGGTCCACAGCGCGGCCGGTTTGCCGATCCTGGTGCTGGCACTGCTCCGCGTCGCCTGGCGGCTGATCATCCCCGGGCCGCGCAACGATGCCGACGTCCAGGGCTGGCAGACGATTATCGCCTCCGCCACTCACTATTTGTTCTACGCGGCCTTTTTCGCCCTCCCGCTAAGCGGGTGGGTGATGTGGTCGGCACTCGCTCAGCCGGGGCCGCTCTATTTGGCGGGCGTCGTCCCCTGGCCGTTATTTCCGTTCGAAGGGCTCGCGCCTGCGACCCGCTTCAGGATTCTGGACGCGGCCGAGGACGTGCATCACATCTTCGTCATTCTGTTGCTCTTCCTGATTCCGGCACATGTAGGAGCGGCCCTGAAACACCATTTCGTGGACCGACACGATGTTCTTCGGGGAATGCTCCCGGAGATTCCGGACTGGGAAGATCCCCGGGGAGCCGGGCAGCATAAGCCGAGAGAGCCGCAATTTCAGCCGGAGCAAGGCGCTGGCTGATCGCGATCATCGTGTCGCGCGGATCGGTGCGCCGAAGGCCATGCACCCATTGTTGCATCTGCTCGGCCAGATAGGACGCCGGCTGGCCGCCGAGCGGCGGAATGGCCGGCCCCATGCCGCCGCCAAGGATTCCGTGGCAGGAGGCGCAGGCCGGAATGCCTCGCTCCGGGGCTCCCTCGATATAGAGCGCCGGCGGCTTGAGCTTCGGCATCGGCAACGGTTGGTACTCCATAGTCGCATAATAGTCCGACACCGCAAGCCGGTGCTGCGGGGTCAGCTGGCTTGCGATCCAGCTCATCTGCGGATGCTGGCGCCGGCCGTCGGCATAGGCCTGGAGCTGCCGGTCGAGATAGCCGATTTGGAGACCCGCAAGCCTGGGGCTTCCAGCGCCGTCCCCGAGCCCGTCGAGCCCGTGGCAGGTGATGCAGGCATTGACGGCCCCGGCATGGCCGCCGCTGAGCGCGATCAATTCGCCGGTTTGGGTGAAACGCTCGGTGGAGGTTCGCTCGACCTCGGTGCAGGCGAACGAAAGGCTTGCCGCGGCAGCGACGGCGGCACGAACGGACCATCTTTTTGCCCACAGCATCGGTATTGGGGAACCAGCGGGCGAGGGCGTCGGTTCCGGAGCCACACACCTTCGAGAGCGAAGGGGGGAAAGCTGCCCATAGGCCATGCCATTCTTCCACTGCTTCTTCTTGCCGGGGCCTGCAAGCCGCCCCCCGAGAACCGCCATTTCATGCCGGGCGCCGATGCGGATCGCGGAAAGCAGGCGATCCTCAAAGTCGGTTGCGGAGCCTGCCACACCATCCCGGGGGTTCGCTGGCCCCGGGGCAAGGCCGCGCCCGCTCTCGACGGGATGAGCGGCAGGGCGCTGATCGCCGGCCGGGTGCCGAACCAGCCTGAGCTGCTTGCAATGTTCATCCGCAATGCGCCGTCGCTGGCGCCCCGCACGACCATGCCGGAAATGCCGCTGACCGAGCAGGAATCGCGCGACATCGCCGCTTATCTGTACGAGGTTGGCGATTGATGCTCGAAGGCTGGCCTCCTCCGATAATCGACCCCGCCGGACCTTATGCGGGACCGATCTCGACGCTCACCTGGGCGCTTTTCGCGATGGCCGCCCTCGTTCTTGTCGTCGTCATCGCCGCTATGTGGGTCGCGCTGTTCGGCAAGGCGCAACAGAAACGCAGGCTCGGCGGGACCGCGGTGATCTGGATCGGCGGAATCGCCTTCCCGGTCTTGGTGCTGACGATCCTCCTCTACTTCGGCCTCACGCTCACCCGAAGCCTGTCCTACTCGATCGGCGGCGACGAGATGCGGGTCCGGATCACCGGGGAGATGTGGTGGTGGCGCGTGGCCTATCTCGACGACCGCCGCCGGCCGGTGATCCACGACGCCAACGAGCTTCACATCCCGGTCGGAAAGCCGGTCGTCCTGGAACTCGAATCGGCCGACGTGATCCACAGCTTCTGGGTCCCGCGGCTCTCGGGCAAGCTCGACATGATTCCCGGGCGACTCAACATGAAGGTGATCCAGGCCAACGAGCCGGGCGTGTTCGGCGGCCAATGCGCCGAATTTTGCGGCGGCCCTCACGCGCTGATGGGCTTTATCGTCGTCGCCCATCCGCCCGAGCAGTTCGAGAAGCTCATGCAGGCGCGTCTGAGCCCAAGGGGTGCCACGGGGGCCCGGCCGGCGGTGGCCGGAGCCGAGCTGTTCCAGTCGGCCGGATGCGCCGCCTGCCATCGCATAGCCGGCACAAACGCCAACGGGCTGGCGGGTCCCGATTTGACCCATGTCGGAACCCGGCGGACGCTCGGGGCCGGAATCCTTCCGAACAATCGCGGCACGATGATGGGCTGGATCGCCAACAGCCAGGCGATCAAGCCGGGCAACCGGATGCCGCCCTATACGATGCTCTCGGGCGAGGAGCTGACCGAGCTTGCGGTCTATCTCGAGGCGCAGAGGTGACTTCCGAAACGGGTTTCGACCCGGAACTCTACAAAAGATTCCCGACGAGGGAGGAGCGGCCCGACAGCGAGGTCGAGGAGCTCGACCGGATCTGGGAAGCGCCCAGGGGCTGGGCGTTCCTCACCGTCGTCAACAACAATTACATCGGCGTCTTCTACATCGGAGCCGCCTTCCTGTTCTTCCTGCTCGCCGGCGTGCTGGCGCTGCTGATCCGGACTCAGCTGGCGCTGCCGCTGAACGGAATCCTCTCGCAGGAGATCTACAACCAGGTCTTCACGATGCACGGAACGGTGATGATGTTCCTGTTCGCCGTGCCGATGATGGAGGCGCTCGGCATCCTGCTCCTTCCGCAGATGCTGGCCGCCCGCGACCTGCCTTTCCCGAGGCTGTCGGCCTATGCCTTCTGGGCCTATTTCACCGGCGGGCTGTTTTTCTTCGCCTCGATCTTCTTCGCCCTCGCCCCGAATTCCGGCTGGTTCATGTATCCGCCGCTTTCGAGCAAGATCTACTCGCCCGGAATCAACGCCGACCTCTGGCTGTTGGGAATCGGCTTCATCGAAATCGCCGCGATCGCCGGGGCGATCGAGCTGATCGTCGGGGTCCTCAAGACCCGGGCGCCGGGAATGACCCTCGCCCGGATGCCGATCTTCGCCTGGGCGCTGCTGGTATTCGCGGGAATGATCCTGATCGCCTTTCCGGCAATCATCCTGTGCACTCTTCTGCTCGAGCTCGAACGAGCCCTGAACTGGCCGTTCTTCGATGCGATGCGCGGCGGCGATCCCATGCTGTGGCAGCATCTTTTCTGGTTCTTCGGCCATCCCGACGTCTACATCATCTTCCTTCCCGCAGCGGGTCTCATCTCGATGATGGTCGCGGCGCTCTCGCGGACCGAGCTGGTCGGATATCACCTTATCGTCCTGGCAATATTGGCGACCGCCTTCATCAGCTTCGGAGTCTGGTCGCACCATATGTTCACGACCGGGATGCCGCGCCTGTCGATCGGCTTCTTCTCGGCGGCGAGCATGGCGGTCAGCATTCCGGCCGGAATCCAGTTGTTCGCCTGGATCGCCACCTTTGCCGCCGGAAAGCCGCGCTACAACACTCCGACCTTGTTCCTGATCGGGGCGCTGATCACCTTCGTGATCGGCGGCCTCACCGGGGTGATGCTGGCGCTGGTCCCGTTCAACTGGCAGGTGCACGACACCCATTTCATCGTCGCCCACTTCCACTACGTGCTGATCGGCGGCGCCGTCTTTCCGATGTTCGCCGCTTTCTATTACTGGATGGGGATGACCAGCCGCCGGCCGCTTTCGGAGCGGCTCGGAAAATGGGTGTTCTGGCTGATGTTCACTGGCATGCAGATCACCTTCCTGCCGATGCACCTTACCGGGCTGATGGGAATGCCGAGGCGGGTGTGGACCTATCTTCCCCACACCGACTGGATGGCGACCAACATGATCTCGACGGTCGGCGCGTTCGTCCTTGCCGCCGGAGTCCTGCTGTTCCTCATAGACCTTGCCCGCAATTTCCGATTCACCGTCCGGCACGATGCCGGCAACACCTATGGGGGCGGCACACTGGAATGGCTTCGGGCGGGCTCCTATTCGACAAGGAGCATACCGGTGGTTCGCAGCCGCCAGCCGCTGTGGGACGATCCCGACCTTCGCGACGATGTCGACAAAGGGCGCTATTTCCTTCCCTTCTCGGCGACCGGCAACCGCGAGACGATCATCACCAGCCCGGTACGGGCCGAGCCGCAATACCTGCAGATCCTTCCCGGCCCGTCGGTATGGCCGATGCTCTCCGCCATCTTCACGGCCGGCTTTTTCCTCCTGCTTACGATCCAGGCCTATTGGCCCGCGGTGTTCAGCGGGGTGCTTGTTCTTCCCTGCCTCATTCGCTGGTTGTGGGACACGGACCGGCCGGTTGCTTCCGACCATGCCGATGTCGGCGGCGGAATCCGGCTTCCTACCTATTCGACCGGTCCGGGCAGCCATAGCTGGTGGGCGGTCGTGTCGCTGCTCGTCGTCATCTTCATGATCTGGCTGATGACCGTGTTCAGCTGGTTCTTCCTTTACGGCGTGCACACCTATTTCTGGGCGGAGATGGGCGAGCCGTTGTGGCTGATCCCGATATTGGGCGGCTATGGCGCCGCCGCCGGGCTCGTCCTCCTCGGGCGGCACCTGCTCGCCCGGAAGGACAGCACTTTGTGGTCGCCGCCGACCCAGTTCCTGCTTGCCGCGGGCGCATTGATGTTCGCTTTCGCAGCCGACTTCATCGGCTGGCGCTCGGCCGGGATCGATCCGGAGGCCTCGTCGCAGGCAGCGCTGGTGATGACCTTCCTCGCCCAGCAGGGCCAGCTGGTCGCGGTCTCGGTGATCATGGCCCTGTATGTCGCGGTGAGAAATGCTCGCGGGCTGATCACCCGGCCTCGCAACGTCACTTTCGACGTGGTTGCGCTGTTCCTGCTCTATACCGCCGGCCAGGGCGCCGCCAGCGCCGCGCTCACCCGCCTGTTCCCGGGAGGTTTTTGAAATGGGCAAATGGGGTCTTCTGCTCGGCGGCCTGATCGTCTGGGCGGTGGATTTCTTCGCGCTCTACGCGATCGCCAGCATCCTTCCTGGGACCTCGTTTGTTGCGCGAGCGCTCGCGATCGTCGTCACACTCGCGGCGCTCGCCGCCGACGCCTGGCTGATCCGCTTCGCCTGGAAGGCGGCCGGCTCGGCCGGGGACGAAGTCGACGGCTGGATCGCCCGGACCGGGCTCGCAGGAGCAGCGCTGTCGTTCGTCTCGGTGCTCTGGCAGGGCTTCCCCGCCATCCTGGCCTGACCTGACACCAGCTCAGACCTTCAGTTCTGCCGCGCGCATTTCCGCCTCGCGCTTCAAATTGCGGGCGAGTTGCGCCTGGCCGGTGAGATATTGGGGCGGGACGTGGATGTCGCGATAGTCGAGCGCGGCGGCGGCGCGCAGGGTCCAGAACGGGTCGATCTGGTGCGGGCGGGCGAGCGCCACGAGGTCGGCGCGGCCGGCCGCCAGGATCGAATTAACATGGTCCGGCTCGTAGATATTGCCGACCGCCATGGTCGCGAGCTTCGCCTCGTTGCGCAGCTTGTCCGAAAAAGGCGTCTGGAACATCCGGCCGTACACCGGCTGCGCGCCGGTCCAGGTCTGGCCCGCCGACACGTCGATGAGATCCGCCCCTTCGTTACCGAACGCCTGCGCGATCTTCACCGAATCCTCGGGCGTGATCCCCTGCTCGCCGGCCCAGTCGGTCGCCGAAATCCTCACCGACATCGGCTTGCCCTTCGGCCAGGCAGCGCGCATCGCCCGGAAGACTTCGAGCGGGTAGCGCAGCCGGTTGTCGAGCGAGCCGCCATAATCGTCGGTGCGCTTGTTCTGGAGCGG
>DATKAY010000178.1:0-2116 GCA_035514495.1 Sphingomicrobium sp.
GGGACGGCCCGATCGCGACCATCGACGACCCGCGCGAGGCCGATTCCGCTTTCGACGTCGGCCTCCCGCTCATCCAGATCGCTTCGCCCGAGGCCGACCGTCCCGGCCATCCCAGCGTCGCTGGAGCCCATTGCTCGCTCGACGCGCTCGAGATCGCGGTCGGGCTGGCAAGGTCGGGCGCGGCGAGGGGCGTGGTCACCGGCCCGGTCTCCAAGGAGCAGCTCTACGCAATCGGCTTCAACCATCCGGGCCAGACCGAGTTCGTCGCCGAGCGCTGCGGGATCGCCTCGGGCAATGTCGTGATGATGCTCGCCG
Source organism: Sphingomicrobium sp. (assembly GCA_035514495.1). Classification (GTDB taxonomy): domain Bacteria; phylum Pseudomonadota; class Alphaproteobacteria; order Sphingomonadales; family Sphingomonadaceae; genus Sphingomicrobium. The sequence goes on from DATKAY010000178.1 coordinate 316, forward strand.
GGCCGACCTTGCGAACCGTCCCGGTGACCACGCACATCCCGTTGAGCGACGTGCCGGACCAGCTGACTTCAAGCCTGATCGAATCGCGCGGCCGGACGACTCTTCGCGGACTGAAACGCAGTTTCGGGATCGCCGAGCCGCGGCTCGCGATCACCGGCTTGAACCCCCATGCGGGCGAAGGCGGTTTGCTCGGACGCTGCGAAATCGAAGTGATCGAGCCCGCAATCGCCGCCCTTCGGGCCGAAGGCTGGCGAGTCAGCGGCCCGCATCCCGCCGACACCTTGTTCCACGAAACCGCTCGGGCCCGCTACGACGCGGCCTTGTGCATGTACCACGACCAGGCGCTGATCCCGGTCAAGGCGCTTCACTTCACCGACGCGGTGAACATCACGCTCGGGCTTCCAATCGTTCGAACCGCGCCGGACCATGGCACCGCCTTCGACATCGCCGGAGAAGACCGCGCCGACCCGAGGCCGATGGCGGCGGCGCTGAGGCTGGCAGCGAGCTGCTCGGCCCGCCGCTCCGCGGCGGCGTGAGCGAGCCTCCAGAGCCACTTCGCGAGGTCATCGCGAGACACGGCCTCCAGGCGAGCAAGGCGCTCGGGCAGAATTTCATTCTCGACCGGCGGCTGCTCGAGCGGATCGCCGCCGTTCCCGGCGAGATCGCCGGCGACACGATTTACGAGGTCGGGCCGGGGCCCGGCGGGCTCACCCGGGCGCTCCTGGACAAAGGGGCAAGGGTCGTGGCCGTCGAGCGCGACCGCCGCTTCCTCCCGGCGCTTGGCGAGCTCGCCGAGGAATTTCCAGGAAAGCTCGACATCGTCGATGCCGATGCGCTCAACGTCGAGGAAGTCGAGCTGACCGGCTGCGGCGCCCGGATCGTCTCCAACCTCCCCTATAATATCGGGACTGCGCTTCTGCTGCGCTGGCTGATCGTCGAATGGCCGCCGTGGTGGAGGTCGCTGACCCTGATGTTCCAGAAGGAAGTGGCGGAGCGGATCGTCGCCGGACCCGGAACGCCGGCCTATGGCCGATTGTCGATCCTCGCCCAATGGCGGTCCGAGCCCCGGATCGTCATGCAGGTGAACCGATCCGCCTTCGTGCCGCCGCCCAAGATCGCCTCGGCGGTTGTCCACATCACCCCGGGCGAAACGCCCGCCGGTATCGATCCCGCTCGAATCGGGCAGATCACCGAGGCCGCCTTCGGGCAGCGCCGAAAGATGCTGAGGTCGAGCCTGAAGAAAGTGCCCGGCGCGCTGGAGGCGCTGGAAAAGCTCGGGATCGACCCGCAGCGGCGGGCCGAGACCCTTGAGGTCGCCGACTATGTCGCCCTTGCCCGGGCGCTGGGCTAGTTCTTCTTGGGGACTTCCGGCGCCTTCGCGGCGGCGACCGTGGGCCCGCGCGAGATGGCGTTCGAAAGCTGGACGGCCTGCGGGCAGGGCCCGGCGCACAGCTTCTGGAGCTTGGCGAGATTTTCCTTCGCCCTCGGGATCGCCCCAAGCTCGACCATCGCTTCGCCCTGGACGGCAATCGCGTCGAGGTCATTGGGCTCAAGCTGAAGCGCCTCGTTGGCAAAGCGGACCGCCGTTCCGAACAATCTCTGCTGCTTGGCGATACGAGCGAGATCGACGAAGGCGCTGCGATTGCGCGGATCGACGGCGAGCGCGGTTTCCAGCAGATTGGCGCCTTCCGACAAATTGCCGGCCGCCACCTGCTTGTGCGCCTGGCTCTGGATTTCGACCGATCGCGGGAGGATCTGGTTATCGGGGCGCTGCCCGACCACGGGGCTCGCGACCAGCATC
>DATKAY010000179.1:0-3135 GCA_035514495.1 Sphingomicrobium sp.
TACGTGAACCACCCGAGCGACCGTGGCGGACCGACGAATTATGGAATTACCGAAGCCGTTGCGCGAGCGCATGGCTATCAGGGCTCGATGCGTCGGCTTCCCCGCGAGGAGGCGGTGGCGATCTACAAAAGGCTGTACTGGCTGCGGCCGCGCTTCGATGCGGTCGAGAAACGATCCAGGCCGGTTGCTGCCGAGTTGTTCGACACCGGAGTCAATATGGGACCGGCGGTTGCAACGACCTTTCTGCAGCGCGCCCTTTCGGCGCTGAACCGGGAGCGAAAGGATTACCCCGATCTGGTTCCCGACGGCCGGATCGGTCCGGCGACCCTGGCCGCGCTCGACAGCTTCCTCAAGATCCGCGGGACGAGCGGCGGCGAGACGGTGCTGCTCCGGGCGCTCGATGCGCTCCAGGGCGAACGCTACATCCGGCTCGCCGAGCGGCGGCCTGCCAACCAGGCTTTCCTCTATGGCTGGCTTGCTAACCGGATCGGCACAGAAGAGCAGGTGGAATGAATCGGGACCTGTTTCCGCCGCCGACCAGCTTCGCGGAAGGCCAAAGGCTGATCTACGGCTGGCTTGCAGCGGCCGGCGGAGTGTTCTGCGGCGGTTGCGCACTGGCGATGATCTGCCTGCTGATGTGGGGCGGCTGGAGCGCTGCCCAGGAGCACAGGATCGTCATCATCTTCGGCGGCGCGCTCGCCGGGTTCATCATCGCGATGATCTCGGTGATCATCGGCCTTCTGGTCGGCGGGCCGGTCGGCCGGTTCAAGGGGTCGGCCGGGCGCTCCGGAGTGAGCCTCGAAGCCGAAAGCGAGCGCCAATGATCCCGCTGCCCGGCGCGCTGGCATTCAAGCTCGCCCTCGCGGCTGGATGCGCGTTCTTGCTCGTCCTCCTGGTCAGCGACCGCAACCGCTGGAAGGCCAAAGTCAGCCATTATTCGAGCGTGATCGCCGCCGAGCGCAACGCGCATGCGGCGACCGTCGCTGGATATCGCGCCGCGGCCGAGCAGGCGCGCCGCGAGGATGTCGAGAACCTCGCCAGGGTGAAGTCGAGCCAGGCCGCGATCAACGAAAGGACCGAACATGATTTTACGAGCCGCACTGCCGCTGCTCGCGCTTCTTACCAGCGCCTGCGCGGGATCGCCGAAGGCAGCAGAGCCGATCCCGGCAGTGGCGGAGCAGCGCCGGTGCCCGGCCTATCCGCTGCCGCCGGCCGAGCTGCTCAAGGCGCCGGTCAAAACCGATTTCCTCAATCCGACCGGCTCATAGCCACCGAGCAGGCGATCCAGCTCGACGAGTTGATCAACTGGGTGCGGGCGCAATCGAAGGTCGACGTCGAGGGGCGCTAGGGCCCCAAGCTTGCATGAGCGCCCCGATTTGCCCACATCAGGCTAGCGAAGGAGCTCTGAATTTGGACAGCTGGCACGGCACGACGATCCTGGGGGTCAAGAAGGGCCTTAGAACCGTGATCGCCGGCGACGGCCAGGTCAGCCTGGGCAATACCGTCATCAAGCCGAATGCGTGCAAGGTTCGGCGGCTGGGTCCGGAGGGCAAAGTCATCGCCGGCTTTGCCGGGGCGACGGCCGACGCCTTCACCCTGTTCGAGCGGCTCGAGAAGAAGCTCGAGCAATATGGAGGCCAGCTTCTGCGGGCCTCGGTCGAGCTTGCCAAGGACTGGCGAACCGACCGCTATCTTCGCCATCTGGAAGCGATGATGATCGTCGCCGACAAGGACGCGATGCTGATCATCACCGGCAATGGCGACGTGCTGGAGCCCGAGGGCGGGATCGCGGCGATCGGCTCGGGCGGCAATTACGCTTTGGCCGCGGCCCGGGCGCTTTGTGAATATGAGGCCGACCCGGAAGTGCTCGCCCGGCGAGCGATGACCATCGCTTCGGAGGTCTGCGTCTTCACCAACGACAAGCTGACGATCGAGACGGTTGAAGCCTGACGCAAGGCGCGGCTAAGCCGTCCCGATGCTTCCGGTTCTGGACCGTCGCGCCTTCGTGGCCACAGGATCGGCAGCGATGCTGTCGGGTTGCGCGACACTGGGCGCCCGGCCTTCCGCCCGCGAGTGCACCGCCTTTCCACCGGTCGAGGTCAGTCCGAGCCGGCTGATCCGCGCCGTCGCCGGCCTGAGGCCCTATCGCGCCTCCGGCTTCGTCGTCCGCCGCGAGCAGCTCAACGACAAGGCGCTGGTCCATAATTACGGCCATGGCGGCGGTGGGATCACGCTGAGCTGGGGAAGCTCCAGGCTTGCCGCCGATCTGGGGCTTGCCGGGCACAGCGGACCGGCCGCGGTCATCGGGGCCGGGGTCATGGGGCTGACGACTGCACGGCTGGTCCAGGAGGCGGGCTTTTCGGTCACCATCTACACCGCGGCGCTTCCGCCCGACACTTTGTCCAATATCGCCGGAGGCCAGTTCTTCCCGCACCGGGTGTTCGAGCGCAATGCCGCCACGCCCGAGTTCCTCGCCCAGTTCACAAGGGCGCTCGATTACAGCTGGAAGCGCTTCCAGATCATGGTCGGCGAGGAATATGGCATCCGCTGGCTTCCGACCTTCGAACAGGCGCGTCGGCCGGAGCCTATGCTTCTTGCGACCTTTCCACCGGTCAACCGGATGCTGGCCCCGTCCGAGCATCCCTTCCCGTTCGACAGCGCCCTTCGCTACGACACGCTCTATGTCGAGACCGGCCGCTACTTGCGGCAGATGCTTCGCGATTTCCGGCTCGCCGGGGGGAAGATCAAGGTCCGGCGTTTCGCCTCGAGCGCCGATATCGCCGGCCTGCCCGAGCCGCTGGCGTTCAACTGCACCGGCCTTGGAAGCCGCGAGTTGTTCGGCGACCGCGAGCTTCGTCCGGCGCGCGGGCAGCTTGCGATCCTGCTTCCGCAGCCGGAGGTCCGCTATGCGGCGAGCGGCCGCTGGGGCTATATGTTCCCGCGATCCGACGGAATCCTGCTCGGCGGCACTTTCGAGCTGGACGAATGGTCGACCACGCCCGATCCAGGCGCGATCGCGGGGATCCTTGCGGCGCACAAGCGGATCTTCGGGGCGTTGCGTTGCACGCTTGAAGACGGGGCGCTGCACGGCTTGAAGACCATCGGGGCGCCCACAATCTAGCGGGAGATGAATTA
>DATKAY010000180.1:0-6241 GCA_035514495.1 Sphingomicrobium sp.
CGCCGATGCGCTGGTGATCGTGACCGAGTGGGACGAGTTCCGGGCGCTCGACCTCAAGAAGCTCGCCGGCAAGATGCGCGGGCGGATGCTGGTCGATCTTCGCAACGTCTACGACCGCGAAGAGGTGGAGCGCGAGGGGCTCGAATATCGCGGCATCGGGCGCGGGACATCGGCGCCGTCCCTCGTCGGCTCGGCGGCCGACTGACCATGGCGGGAGCTCGGACCGTTGGGCGATGGCTCGCCCGGACCGCCAGCGCGGGTCGGGTGCACAGGTGACCCGGCATCAGAAAGTTGCCCGCCAAATGGGCCAGCGGGCGATCTTCGTGCGCAAAAGATTCCAGTTTGCGACCGCGCTGATCGCCGGCACACTGCTTCCCTGGCTTACTCGAGCGGTGCTGTTCCCGGCCTCGGCCCTTCACCTGGCCGCGGGCAATGCGCTGATCGCCAATGCAGTGGCGGTGGTGATCGCCTTCTGGACCCGCCTGTCGATCGAAACCTACCCGGGAATCCGGCGCAGCTACGTGATCCTGCCCTCGGCGCTGACCGGCCATGGAGTCGTGGTCGCCTGGTTCCTTCTGACCCGGTTCCCCTACGACCGGGTGGCGCTGGCGCTCGGTTTCCTCCTGCACGTGCTGTGGCTCTATTTGCTCTACATGTATGCGGAGCGGCGCATTCGGACGAGAATCGCGGTCGTCCCGTTCGGCGCCATCGATCACCTGCTTGCGATCGACGAGGTCGACTGGGTCAAGCTCAAGCGGCCGAGACTTAGCGACGCCAAAAGCTGCGAGGCGATCGTCGCCGATTTCTCCGCCGACCTTCCGGACGAGTGGGAGGCGTTCCTCGCCGACGCGGCGCTGGCCGGGCGAATCGTCTACCAGCGCAAGCAGCTCGCCGAATCGCTGACCGGACGAGTCGAGCTCGAGCAATTGTCGGAGAACAGTTTCGGCTCGCTGGTCCCGGCGCGCGGTTATTTCCACCTCAAGGGGCTGATCGACTTTTTGTTCGCGCTGGCGCTGCTTCCGTTCGTGCTTCCGCTCATGCTCGCAATCGCGATTGCAATCCGAGTCGACAGCAAGGGGCCGGTCTTCTTCCGGCAGCAGCGGGTCGGTCACGCCGGCCACAACATCACCGTCTACAAGTTCAGGACCATGCGGCCGGTGGAGATCGACGACGAGCGCGATGCCGCGATCACCAAGGACGAGGACGGCCGCGTGACCCGGGTCGGGCGGCTTCTTCGCCAGCTCAGGCTCGACGAGCTGCCGCAGATGTTCAACATCCTCAAGTGGGAGATGAGCTGGATCGGCCCCCGCCCGGAAGCGGAGGTGCTGTCGGCCTGGTACACCAGCGAACTTCCCTTCTACCGCTACCGCCACGTCGTGAAGCCGGGCATCTCGGGCTGGGCCCAGGTCAACCAGGGGCATGTCGCCGATGTCCGGGCAGTCCACCGCAAGCTCCAGTACGATTTCTACTACATCAAGTATTTCTCGCCCTGGCTCGACCTTTTGATCTTCTTAAGGACGGTCAAGACGATGCTGACCGGCTTCGGGTCGAAATAGGGGCTTCAGCCCCAGGCCCTCGAACCGCTTTCCCAGAGCATATAGCCGGCGACCGCGAAGATGAGGGCGGCGAACACCGCCGTCAGCCGGTCCCGGCTTTGGGTCAGGTAGCGCGCGAGGCGAGTGCCCAGAACGCCGCCGCAAAGGCCGCCGAGGATGAAGGCAAGCGCCAGGCCCCAGGCAACGAGGCCGGAAAGCGCGTAATTGGCCGCGGTCGTCAGCCCGAATGCGGTAACCGCGACGAGGGACGAGCCGACCGCGCTGATCATCGACATTCCGGTCGCCGCGATCAGCCCGGGGACGATCAAAAAGCCCCCGCCGATCCCGAAGAAGCCGGACACTGCACCGGCCATTGTCCCGTAACCGGCCAGCTTGCCCGCATTCTCGCGCCCGAGCTTAACCTGCAAATTGGCTTGCCGGTTGTTTCGGCGGAGCATCAGGAAACCGACCACGATCATCAGGATCGCGAACAGGAACAAGAGCCGCTGCCCGTCGAACGCCTTTCCGAAGGTTGAGCCGAGCGCTGCGCCGGCCACCCCGGCGCCGGCGAACAGCCCGGCGCAGCGCCATTGCACATTTGCCTCGCGGGCATGGCTGGCAAGGCCGGTGGCGGCGCTGACCGCGACGGCAAGAGCGCTTGTCCCGATCGCCACGTGCGGGGAGTCCACCTTGACCAGATAGACCATCAGCGGAACCGCGAGGATCGACCCGCCGCCGCCGACCAGCGCAAGCACGAAGCCGACCAGCGCGCCCGAGCCTATTCCCAGCAAATACTGGAGCGGCTCGAGGATCACGGGGCTGCCTGCCGAAGGAAGAATTGCTGGTAGAGGCGGTGGCCGAACATTCCGGCAAGCATCGCGGCGACGAACAGCCAGGCCTGCCACAGGCCGAAACCGAGCGCGGCAACCGCCGGGCCCGGGCAGAAGCCGACAAGGCCCCAGCCGATCCCGAACAAGGCGGCGCCTAAAAGAAGTGGTGCGTCGATCCCGCGGTTGGACGGGATGCTGAACTCGTCAGCCAGGACCGGCTGCTTCATCCGGCGCGCGAGCCAGTATCCGGCCGCGGAGGGAAGAAGCGCGCCGGCCATGACGAAGGCCAAGGTCGGATCCCAGTTTCCGGCGACGTCGAGGAAGGCGAGGACCCGGGCGGGGTTGATCATGTCCGACAGCGCCAGCCCGGCGCCGAACAGTAGGCCGGCCGCCAGCGCCGCGAGCAGCCGGCTCATGCCGCCCATCCCAGGATATGGCGGGCGAGGAAGACGGTCGCGAAGCCGAGCGCCATGAAGCATGCAGTCGCGGCCAAAGAGCGCGGCGACAGGCGCGCCATTCCGCATACGCCGTGACCGCTGGTGCAGCCGCTGCCGAGGCGGGTGCCAAAGCCGACCAGCAGCCCGGCGGCGGCCAGCAGCGGCACCGAGGACGTCAACTCGATCTGCGGGTCGCGAAGCGCAACCGAGGCAATCAGCGCGCCGAGCGGAAGGGCGAGAAGGAAGCTCGCGGCCTGGAGCCAGGGCGTGCCGCCGGAAATTCGGGCGACAGCGGCGGCAAGGCCGCTCACTCCGGCAATGCGCCCCGATAGAAGCAGGAGCAAAGCCGCCGCGGTTCCGATGAGGAGGCCGCCGGCGACTGCATAAAGTGGGGAAAGCGGCTCGATCGTCATCGGCTCACAAGCTGTCGAGCGGGAGCTTCAAATAGCGCCTGCCATTGTCTTCCGGATCGGGAAGATGGCCGGCGCGCATGTTCACCTGGACCGACGGAAGCATCAACTGGGGCATTTCCAGCGTGGCGTCGCGTGCGGTTCGCATAGCCACGAATTCCTCCTCGCTGACGCCCTCGTGGACATGAACATTGGCGGTGCGCTCGGCCCCCATCGTCGTTTCCCAGACGAACTGCTTGCGGTTGGGAAGCGCCATATAGTCGTGGCACAGGAACACCCGGGTCTCGTCGGGAAGCTTCATCAGCCGCCGGATCGAGCGATAGAGCGCTCGCGCGTCGCCGCCGGGGAAATCGCAGCGGGCGGTGCCGTAATCGGGCATGAACATCGTGTCCCCGACGAAGGCGGCATCGCCGATCACATAGGCCATGTCGGCGGGCGTATGGCCGGGCACGTGGAGCGCGAGCGCCGCGACCTTGCCGATCGAGAACGTATCGCCATCCTCGAACAGGCGGTCGAATTGCGACCCGTCGCGGCTGAAGTCGCCACCTTCGTTGAACAATTCCCCGAACACGTGCTGGACGGTCGTGATCTGCCTGCCGACCGCGATCTTGCCGCCGATCTTGCCCTGCAGGTAAGGCGCTGCCGACAAATGATCGGCATGGGCGTGGGTTTCCAGCAGCCATTCGACCTGCAAGTCCCGGCTCTCGACAAAAGCGAGAATTGCGTCGGCGGCCTTGGTGGAGGTGCGGCCGGAGGCATGGTCGAAGTCGAGAACGCTGTCGATGATCGCCGCCTTGCCGCTGTCGGGGTCGGCGACGACATAGGATGCGGTGAAGGTCGGCTCGTGGAAGAAGCTCGTCACCTGCGGCCGTGGCGCTTTGCCGGCAAGGGCTCGGCCGACCTGCTCGGCGGCGATCTCGATATTGCGGTCGGCGGTCATCGGCTCGCTCCAGTCACTTGTCTCAGCTCTGGGCAGAAAAGGTCCCGGAGAAGTTCCAGCACCTGCCCGGCTTTCGGGTCGGCTATCCGGTAGTGGAGGCTCTGCGCCTCGCGGCGAAAGGTCACCAGGCCCTCCTCTCTCAACCTGGCCAAATGCTGCGACAGTGCCGATTGGCTGAGCTCTATCCGGCCGTGAAGCGCGCCAACCGACAGCTCGCCTTCCGAGACGAGATGACAAAGGATCAGCAGGCGCTGCTCGTTGCCCAGCGCCTTGAGCAGCGCGGCAGCTTGCGCCGCCTTGCCGGCGAGCGAATCGAGCGGGGGAGGCGAATGAACATTCATGGATGCTAATTTAGGATTACCTAATCAAAGGTCAAGGGCCGCAGCGTCTGTGCGTCCGGAAGTTCACTAAGATCACTCCCCAACGCGCGTGCGCGAGGAGGGCTATGCGTCATCCTGGTTTTCGAATCCGTCCGGCGCGGCTTCGTCGGCGTCGGGATCATGGCCGCCTCGCCATTCGATCGCTTCGAGGCCGCCGTCGAGGCGGATTGCGGCGTCCTCGTGCGAATCCTGATCACTGGGCAGGAGCATCCTCTCGATCCACTTGCCGTAGCGTTCGGGGCGGCGGGCGCGCAGCAGGAACATGGTCAGCCTTTCGTCGTAATGGCGCCATTCTCCGACCTGCTCGCCCTTGTGGAAGATCGGGCGGGCAACGCCGTGGCGAGCGCGGCTGATCGCATCCTGTTCGAGCCTGTGCAGCGCATAATCGAGCGCCGCGTCCCACGCCTTACGGAACGGCGCGCCGCACGGGCGGCGGCGGAGCTTGTAGGCGCTGGTGTCCGACATGCCGACCCGCCGGCACGCCTCCTCGACGCAGCCGGTCTCGGCCAGCGCCTCGATAAAAGCGATCTGGCGCTCCGCCGTCCAGCCGTCGTGGCGAGCGCGGAGCGGAGCGGGGGTGAATGGAATTAGCGGTATCGGTTCGTTCATACGGTTCTCCTAGAACCATATTGGAACACAGATAAAGGGTGTAGGAAAGGGGGATTCGTGACCATCCGGGGGATGGTCGCAGAGGGGCCCCCTCGAAATGCCGAGCGCAGGCGAGCGAGTGCGAAGCAATCGCGAGCCAGCGCGTAGAGCCATTGAATGCCGGCCGGCGTGCAAGCGAGCGGCTAAACCGCGAGTGCAGACACGACCGACGAGCAGCCGCACACCGGCCATCTGGGGGATGGCCGGAACGGCTGCTGGGTGAGCGTCAGCAATGCGCAGCATTGCGTGAGCGAACCGCAAGTGACGGCTGATTTGTCCGAGACACTAGTGTCCGCTTTCCACCCAAAGCGGACGTTACGCGCTCAGCTGCCCCGGGAGGCGCTACGCCTTTCTCATCCCTGTTCAGCATCGTAGATCTCCCGATTGCCTGGGCTTTCCTCGGAGAATAAGCTGCGAAGAAGCCGGCGGCGAGCGACTGAGGGCGATTGCGACCGTTGTGCGTCCTGGTCGAGCTTTCGCGACTGTCGATACGACGGGAGCAGAGTTGACGCATCGTCAGATGGAGAAAGGAAAAATGCCGGGTTTTTGCGGAATGTCCGCTGATGAGGCGACAACGTTTTGCGCGTCATGGCTGCCGAGCTGGACCGGCAACGATCCGGAGCGGCTGCTGAATTTCTACACGGAGGACGCATTTTACAGCGACCCCGCTGTCCCGTCGGGACTTACCGGCGTCGCTGCCATCAGACCGTATTTCGAGAAGCTGCTTGGCGCATTCCCCGAGTGGATCTGGACGCACGAGCGAAGCCTCCCGGTCGAGGACGGTTTTCTCAACTACTGGTCGGCTCGGCTGAACGCCGCGGTGGATGCGCCGCGGTGGGAGGGAATTTGCATCGTCCGCCTTCGCGGTCGCCTGATCTTCCGGAACGAAGTGTTTTTCGACCGCTCGCCAATCCTGACACACCTCAAGGTTGGCGGCCGCTAGTGGTGTACGCGTTGGCGCAGCTGGCGATCACGGACCGCGCTGCATACGAGCGATACCAAGCGCGGTTCATTGTAACGCTGCAGCTATTCGGGGGCCGTCTCCTTGTCGCGGATGATGC
>DATKAY010000181.1:0-13792 GCA_035514495.1 Sphingomicrobium sp.
TTCGCCGTCGGTTTCCTCCTGATCATCCCGATCGGCGGCGCCGACATGCCGGTCGTGATCTCGATGCTGAACAGCTATTCGGGCTGGGCCGCTGCGGCGATGGGCTTCACTCTCCACAACACCGCGATGATCATCACCGGGGCGCTGGTCGGAAGCGCCGGCGCGATCCTCAGCTACATCATGTGCAAGGCGATGAACCGCCGCTTCCTGTCGGTAATCGCCGGGGGCTTTGGCGGCGAGACGGCGGTTGCCGATGGCGGCCAGGCGATCGACCGGCCCTGGAAGCGCGGGTCTGCCGAGGATGCCGCTTTCCTGATGAGCCAGGCTGACCAGGTAATCATCGTCCCCGGCTATGGAATGGCCGTCAGCCAGGCGCAGCATGCGCTCCGCGAGATGGGCGAGATCCTCAAGGAAAAGGGAGTCCGGGCGAAATATGCGATCCACCCGGTCGCCGGGCGGATGCCGGGCCATATGAACGTGCTTCTGGCCGAGGCCAATGTCTCCTACGACGAGGTGTTCGAGCTCGAGGACATCAACTCCGACTTCGCCCAGACCGACGTCGCTTTCGTGATCGGCGCCAACGACGTCACTAATCCGGCCGCCAAGACCGACAAGAGCTCGCCGATCTACGGGATGCCGGTCCTCGACGTGGAGAAAGCCCGCACCGTCCTGTTCGTGAAGCGCTCGATGGGCGGAGTCGGCTATGCCGGCGTCGACAACGAGCTCTTCTATCGCGACAACACGATGATGCTTCTGTCCGACGCCAAGAAGATGGTCGAGGAGATTGTGAAAGCGCTCGACTAGCCTTCAGGTCAATCGGGCCGCTTCGGCCCCATGGGCTTGCCCGATGCGCGGATATGACCGAAGCTTGCAGCTTCACCGAGTCGCTTGCGCGGCGGGTGGGCAAACGCATCTGGGTTCAAGCCCCCAGCCGGCAGCCCCGGTCGGGGCATGGCCGGAGGGAGGCAGGATCTTGCGAAAGCTCGGCATCATCGGCGGCACCAGCTGGTCGTCCACTTCGCTCTATTACAATCACATCAACCGCGGGGTCGCGGAGCGCCTGGGCGGCCTTCACAGCGCTCGGCTGTCGATCGAGAGCCTTGACCTGGCGCCGCTCGCCGAGATGGAATTGTCGGGGGCCTGGGAAGGAGTTGCCGACGTTATGGTGAAGGCCGCCAAGCGGCTGGTCGCGTCGGGCGCCCAAGGGGTGATCATCGCGTCGAACACCGGCCACAAGGTCTATGATTCGGTCGCGGCGGCCATTCCGGTCCCGATGATCCATATCGGCGACGCCACCGCCGACAGGCTGGTCGCCGACGGCCGTTCGCGCGTGGCGCTGCTCGGGACTCGCTTCACGATGACCGAGCCGCACGTCCGCTCGCGGCTGGAAGCCCGCGGGATCGCCCTTGCTCCAGTCGACCGCAACTGGATCGAGGAAATCGACCGGATCATCTTCGAGGAGCTGGCCGCGGGCCAGGTGGTCCGGGGCAGCCAGCGCAAGCTCAAGACGCTGATCGCCGAGCTGGCCGGGCAGCGCGTCCAGGCGGTGGTGCTCGGCTGCACCGAGCTGGTGCTTGCCGTCGAGACCCGGGCGAACACGATTCCCGTTTACGACACCACCGCCATTCACTCGCAAGCGGCGATCGACTGGATGCTCTCGGAGGAAGAGGAGGCGAGGGCGGCGGCCTGAGAGCCTGTTGTTGCCAAGGCAGCTCCGGCCTAGATCGGAAATCGTCAGGGGGAGAAGGACATGAAAGCGATCATCGCACTGGCGGGCGCTTTTCTCGCGACTGCCGGGCCGGCCCAGGCGCAGCAACACCATGACGGTGAGCCGGCTGCGCAGATGCGAGTCGGAACCGTCACCCTCGAGAACGAAGGCAATGCCGCCGCGCAGCCGCATTTCCAGCGCGGCCTCGCCCTGCTGCACAATTTCGAATATTCGGCCGCTGCGGAGGCCTTTCGGGCGGCGCAGCAGGCGGACCCCGATTTCGCGCTCGCTTATTGGGGCGAAGCCATGACCTACAATCATCCGCTCTGGGCTGAGCAGGATCTGGTCGAGGCGCGTGCCGCGCTGTCCCGGCTGGGCGCTACTCCCGAAGTCCGGGCGGCGAAAGCCCGAAGCGCTCGTGAACTGCAGTGGCTCGGCACTGTCGAGGCGCTCTTTGGCGAGGGGACGAAAGCCGAGCGCGACCGCGCCTATGCCGAGAGCGTCCGGCTGCTGTTCGACGCTGATCCCAGCGACGTCGACGCTCGAGCATTTCGGGCGCTGTCGTTGATGGGGCTTGCACATGGCGGCCGCGACACCGGGCTGTACATGCAGGCGGCCGCACTTCTCGAGGAAGCGCTGCCCGCGAATCCCGACCACCCGGGCGTTCTCCACTACATGATTCACGCCTACGACGACCCTGCGCACGCGCCGCTCGGCGAACGCGCCGCTCGTCGCTATTCGGTGGTGGTCGCCGACGCCGGGCACGCCCAGCACATGGTGTCGCACATCTATCTCGCGCTTGGTCGCTGGCCGGAAGTCGAAGCCGCCAATGTCCAGGCGATGAATGTCGTCAACCGCCAGCGCACCGCCCGCGGGCAGCCGCCGGGCCATTGCGGCCATTTTGCGGAATGGCTGACCTACGCGCTGATGCAGCAGGGGCGCAGTGTCGCCGATCTGGTCGAAGCGTGCCGCGGCGAGGCGCTGAGCGAGCTTTCGCACCGGCCGGATTCCACGGCCCTCGCCACCTGGCGGAGCAGGGTTGTCAGCTGGAGCGACATGGCATTGCGCCAGGGAATCGAGACCGGGCAATGGCCAGCTGCCATCGCTCTTCCGGACGGCAAGTACGAACTCGCGCGGTTCACCCTTGCCTATGCGCGGTTGCTCGCCTCGACGTCGGATGCCGGCGGTGCAGCCAAGGCGCTGGCGGAAATGAAGCGCAGCCGAGCCGTCATCGCCGCCGCCGCGCCCAGGGAATGGCCGCACGACCAGCAGACGCTCCCGTGGATCGACCGCGCGGTCGGGCAGGGCGAGGCGGTGGTGCTTCTCGCCGGCGGCAGAAAAGACGAGGGAATCGAGGCTCTGCGCAAGGCGGCCGCCGCCGAAGCTGCTCTTCCGGTCCCCTTCGGTCCCCCCGTTCTCCAGAAGCCAAGCGCCGAGCTCCTCGGAGAGGTGTTGCTCGAGGCCGGCAGAAAGGCCGAAGCCACCCAAGCCTTCCGGATGGCCCTTGCCGCGACGCCCAATCGCCGGCTGGCCAGAGAGGGGCTGGAGGCGACCATCCGTTAATCGGCCTCTCGAAAGGCGAGCGTCCAGCGCCTAAGTCGCTGTCATGGACCGAACGCCTGCAGACCGACCCGATCACCCCGGCGCGGCCAACCGCTTCAACGAGGAGCAGGCGACTTATGCCGTCCGAGGCGCCGGTACGCCGAGCCTCGACGAGGGCGTCTCGGCGATCCGGGACGTGCTCAAGACGCTGCCGTCGCGTCCCGGCGTCTACCGGATGCAGGATTCGCGGGGCGACGTACTCTACGTCGGAAAGGCGCGCTCGCTGAAGGACCGGGTGACCAGCTACACGCAGGTCGCTCGGCTTACCAATCGGCTTTTGCGGATGGTTGCCCAGACCCGTTCGATGACGATCGTCACGACCCGCACCGAGGCCGAAGCTTTGCTCCTCGAGGCGCAGCTCATCAAGAGCTTCCGGCCGCCCTACAACGTGCTTCTGCGCGACGACAAAAGCTTCCCCTTCATCCTGCTTCGCGAGGACCATGCCTTCCCGCGTGTCCAGAAGCATCGCGGAGCCCGCCGCTCGAAGGGCCAGTATTACGGCCCGTTCGCAAGCGCCGGATCCGTCACTCGCACTCTTAATGCGCTTCAGAAGCTATTCCTCTTAAGAAGCTGTTCCGACAGCTTTTTCGAGCGCCGATCGCGGCCATGCCTGCTCTATCAGATTCGGCGCTGCTCGGCGCCGTGCGTCGGCCGGATAAGCGTGGCTGATTACGCCGAGCTGGTGAAGGATTCGAAAGCCTTCCTCGCCGGACGCTCGACCGGGGTGCAGGAGAGGCTCGGGCGCCAGATGGCCGAGGCGGCCGAGCGCCAGGATTACGAGCTCGCGGCGGTTTACCGCGACCGGCTTCGAGCGTTGACCTACATCCAGGGCAGCCAGACCGTTCATTCCGAAGGGCTCGGCGACGCCGACGTTTTTGCGCTGGCCTGCAAAGGGGGAACGGTGTCCGTCCAGGCCTTCTTCATCCGCTCGGGCCAGAACTGGGGACATAGGGCCTTTTTCCCGGCCCGCACCAGCGATGTCCCGGAAGCCGAGATCCTCTCCGCCTTCCTGGTACAATTTTACGAGGAGTTGCCGCCGCCAAGGCGGATCCTGGTCGATCGCGATTTGCCGGATCGGACGCTCCTGGAGGAGGCTTTGTGCGAGCGGGCGGGCCACAAAATATCGATCGAGCGGCCCCGGCGCGGCGCCAGGGTGAAGCTGATGGACCAGGCGCGGCGCAACGCCGAGGAGGCGCTCGACCGCCGGATGGCCCAGACCGCAACCCAGAGCAAGGCGCTTGGCGAGCTCGCCGAAACCTTCGAGCTTGCCGAGATACCCAGGCGGATCGAGGTTTATGACAACAGCCACATCATGGGCAGCGATGCGATCGGCGCGATGATCGTTGCCGGCCCCGAGGGCTTGCGAAAGAACCAGTATCGAAAGTTCAACATCAAGCGCCCCGAGACCGCTCCGGGCGACGATTTCGCGATGATGCGGGAGGTCCTGGAACGACGCTTCGCACGGCTCGAGAAAGAGGACCCGGACCGCTCGGGCGGCGAGTGGCCGGACCTGCTGCTCATCGACGGCGGCAAGGGCCAGCTTTCCGCCGTCTGCGAGACGATGGAAAGCGCCGGCGTGCACGATATCCCGGTGATCGGCGTTTCGAAGGGTCCGGACCGCAACGCCGGCCGCGAGACTTTCCATTTTCCCGACGGCCGCGAGTTGACCCTGCCGCCCAATTCCGCACTCCTGTTCTACCTCCAGCGGCTTCGCGACGAGGCGCATCGCTTCGCCGTCGGCGGCCATCGGCAGAAAAGGGCGAAAAGCCTCACCACCTCGACCCTCGACGAGGTTCCGGGAATCGGCCCGAGCCGCAAGCGGGCGCTGCTGATGCATTTCGGCACCGCGCGCGCGGTAAAGAGCGCGGCGCTCGACGACCTGGAGCGGGCGCCGGGCATATCGAAGACGATTGCTCGCCAGCTTTACGACTATTTCCACCCGGCGGGTTGATGATGCGGGTGCAAACACAAGCCATCGTCTGCTCTGGCGCCACTCACGGAGAGCATGGAGCGATCGTCCGGCTGATGACTCCGGGTCACGGGTTGGTCGGGGCCTATGTGCGCGGCGGTCGGGGGCGGCGAATGCGCCCGGTGCTGATCCCGGGAAATCTGGTCTCGGCGCAGCTTGCCTCCCGGACCGACAGCCAGCTTCCGCAGGCGGTGCTGGAGCTGGTCCGAAGCCGGGCCCCGATCCTGTCGGAGGCGCTTCCGTCGGCCGCGATCGACTGGGCGACGGCGCTGGTCGCGGCCGCGCTCCCGGAGCGGCAGCCCTATCCGCGAATTTACGAGGTGCTGGGCGGGCTTCTCGACGCGGTCGAAGCGGCGCCGTCGGCCAGCGGCTGGGGCCAGGCGCTGGTGCGCTTCGAGACTCTCGTCGTCTCGGAGCTTGGATATGGAGCGGAGGGGCCGGATCTTCCCGACCTGTTCGAGGCGCTCGATTCCACCGGAGACAGGCTTTTCGGCAACGTCCTTGCAGGGCGGACCCGCTCGCTCCAGGACGCCCGGGCGCGGCTTGTCGATCGTCTTCGCAGGGCGCTTGTCTGACCCGCGGCGGCCTCCTAGGCTTTCGAGCCATGGCTTCCGACGCGCTCTCCATGTTCTTTCCAAACGTCGCGACGACCCGCGAGATCACGATCAGGGTCGCGGTGAGCTATCTTGCCGAACAGTCCAATCCCGCATTGAACCGGTGGTTCTGGTCCTATCACATCCGAATCGAGAACCGGTCGGGCCGGTCGGTACAGCTGCTGTCGAGGAGCTGGCGGATCGTCGATTCGAACGGCACGGTACACGAGGTCCACGGCGAAGGCGTGGTCGGGGAGACTCCGCTGATCGCGCCGGGGGGGAGCTTCGATTACGTCTCCGGTTGCCCTCTCGACACGCCGGGCGGATCGATGAGCGGGAGCTACAGGATGGTCGATGAAGACGGCAGCGTCTTCGACGTCGACATTCCCCGGTTCATGCTGGTCGCGCCGGCTTGATGAGCGGCGCCGGCGCGAAATGAAAAGGGCGGCCCGAAGCCGCCCTTTCACTCCGCAGCGATAGTTTTATGCGGGGCTGATCGGCGTCAGGTCGCCGTCGTCATCATCATCTTCGTTAAGAGCAAGCGCCGCCACGATGGCGAGCAGCGCCAGTCCACCGAGAATGGGAAGCCATCCGATCCGCTTACCCGGAGCAGCAACGGCGGGGGCGACGTAGGGCGGGGGGGCAACCTGGGCCACGGGCGCAACCTGTGGGTTCACCGGCAGGACGCATCCGGCGGGCGCTGACTGTGCGGCCGCTGCGCCGGCCATTGCAGCCGCGGTCGTACCGGCTGCACAAAGGGCTGCGCGAGACTGGGCGGTCCCGAGGGCGCTTAGAGAGACCAGCGGATCCACGGCGGTGATGGTTGTCGGAGCTGCGTAAACAGCCTGTGCCGAGATCAGGGCGGCCGCTCCTGCGGCCAATACGCCGGTATGAATACGCAAGGTCATCGCTGCTTCCCCAAGATTAAATCCAGGGCGGCTCAATTTGCCACCAGAACCCACTAAACGCTGCGTCCCGCGACAAGTTGCGAAGTCTTTTCTCCTTTTTTTCCGTCACCGCTGCAGCCTCGGCTCGGCTTGCCGCTATTTCAGCTGCCTGCGTGAGGCTTGGGGCCTGCGTGAGGCTTGTCGATCGCCCCGCCAACCTTCTGCCGGCCGGCTGTTTAATCCGCCGGTGGCGGAAACAATGTCCAAACTCGATGGTTTGATGGGGGCAAGATACTCACACGCCAGAGGAGGGCGCCCGATGCCGAAGCCACTGATATTGAAACTGTCGTTTGTCGCTGCGGCACTTGCCGTGCCGATCGGTGCAGCCGCCGCGCAGGCCTGGGCGCCCGGAGAGGAACTTGTCGGCCAGACCGTGCAGGTGCAGACTCAGGGCGTGGTGAACAGCGTCTACTTTGCGCCTGACGGAACGGCGCTGATCACTGCGCCTTCAGGCGCATCGATTCAGGGCAATTGGTCGGCAGTGAACAACATGCTGTGCCTGAGCGCTCAGGGAGGCCAGGAATGTTGGCCCTATCCGCGCCCGTTTCAGCCGGGACAGCAAGTGGCGCTGACCAGCAGCTGCCAGCAGGTCTCCACCTTCATGCCCGGAGCGCTGAACCCGCCGAGCCAGGTTGGCGCCGGCGAGCGTGGGTGAATCCACGAAAGCCTGAAGGAAGGCCAAAAGAAAAGGGCGGCTCGAAGCCGCCCTTTTTATTGTCGTATTTGGGTAAGTCTTACTGGGGGCTGATCGGAGTCAGGTTGCCTGACCCTTTGCCACCACCCGAAATCAGAGCGACCGCAAGGCCGATAAAAACAATGGCCCCGAGGAGAACCAAAAGTGCTCCCGCTGACTTCCTATCCCGATCGGTCTGCATGGCCGCTGCAGTCGCAGCAGTGGTAGCAGCAGTAGCTGTCCCGCCCTGTACGACGAGGTTGGACTGGCTGCTGAGAAGGCTCAGCGCGACGAGCGGATCCACGGTTGAAGTGCGGCTCTGCGTCGGCACGGCATAAGCGGCCTGAGCAGAAATCAGTGCTGCTGCTCCGGCAGCCAAAACACAACGACGGATTGTCGAACTCATCCGTATTCCCCTTTATCTAACTGTCGAGGGCCATTTGCCATTAAATTCAGAAGAAAGCAAAGGGTACGCGACATTTTCCTCCAATTTGGCCGCGTCTCTGTCATAAGCGCTTGTTAACAAGACAAAATTATCTTCACCGGAACGGACGTCATGATGGAGAACCCAAGGCTGGCACCTGCAATCGACAGCGCCTATTCGCCCTCCAATCCGAATCATTTGACGAGGTTGATTCTCCAATGAGCGGCCGCAAGTTGTTTTCGCGTTCGGCGGCTCCATCCGGGCCGAAGAGGCATCGCGCCTATGTAATCGGCGACGTTCACGGCTGCATCGACTTGCTCGAGCGGCTGTTGCACCGGATCGAGACCGAAATCGCCGAAAAGCCCCAGAAGAAGGTCAGTATCGTCTTTCTCGGCGACCTCATCGACCGCGGGCCGGGCTCGGCCCAGGTTGTGGAGCGGCTTCGAACCTATTCGCCCTCGGGGGCCGCCGTGCACTTCGTGATCGGCAATCACGAGGAAGTGATGCTTCGAGTGCTCGACGGAGACTCGGACCTGTTGGCCAGCTGGCTTCGCTTCGGCGGCGCCGAGACCTTGCAGAGCTATGGCGTGGATCCGGCCGGGCTGTCGAAAATGCCGAAGGAGACTGTCGTCCCGCACCTTCGCGAAGCGATTCCCGACGAGCACCGGGTGTTCCTGGACAGCTTCGCCGACAGCATTTCCTTTGGCGACTACCTCTTCGTCCATGCCGGCATCCGCCCCGGCGTCGCGCTGTCGGAGCAGTCGCAGGAAGACCTGAGATGGATTCGCGAGCCCTTCCTTCAGGACAGCAGCGACCACGGGGCCGTCGTCGTTCACGGACACACGATCACCAACGAGGTGGAAATCACTCCGAATCGGATCGGCATCGACACTGGCGCGTATTGCACCGGAACGCTGACCGCCATCGCGATCGATGGCCGGGAGCGTTGGCTGATTCAGACGTCCACTATCGGAACGAAGCCCGCGCTCCAGGGCGAAGGAGCGGGGAGTCGCGACCGAGGCGGCACCTGAACCTGGGTTAGGACGGGCTTCCCGCAGGTTGAAATCCAAAGCTTTTTTCGTAGTGGGACGCATAGTGTGTTGTTTCTGCAACGCTCCATGCTACGGCAGAGAGGATGGATGCCTCCGCAGCCGAATCGAATTTGACCCCGACGCGAAGGACGAGATGGCTGGAGCGCCAGCGCGAAAGCGGGCGCTTCTATCGCTATGCCGCGATCGGGACGGGCGCCTTTCTGATCGTTACCCTCATTGTGAGTGCCTGGCTGCTTCAGCGCCCGGCGGAGCCCGGCACCTTGCTCACCCCGCCGATGATCGCGCTGCTGCTGGTGGCGAATTTGATACCGGCGATCGTCCTGATGGTCCTGCTGTCGCGCCGGGTCGCAATGGCTCGGGCGGAGCAGGGCGGGCTGGGCACCGGTCGGCTCCACACCCGCCTCGTCGCCTTGTTCTCGGCGATCGCCGCGGTGCCGACGGTGCTGGTCGCGATCTTCGCGTCGCTGCTGTTCCAGAGCGGGCTGGAATTCTGGTTCTCCGACCGGGCGAGGGGAATGCTCGAGAATTCGGTCACGCTCGCGCGCAGCATCTACGATCGCGAGGTCGAGCGGGTTGCGGCCGAGACCGTGGCGATGAGCGGCGACCTTGCCTCTTATCTCGACGAAGTCGCGATCGACGACCCGATGTTCGTCGACGGCTTTGGCCGGCAGGTGCTGTTCCGCAACCTTTCGGAAGCGGTCATCATCAATGTCGGGCAGGACAATGTCGTCCGTTCGCTGGCGCTGGTGAATCCCTATGACCGGCCGCTCGACGAGATAATCACGCCCGAAAAAATCGCCGAGCTCGAAGAACGCGAGGCCGTCCCGGTCAACTCGACCGACCGGGTGGGCGCGCTCTCCCGGCTCGACTACGGCCCCAACACCTATCTTTATGCGTCCCGGGTCTTCGAGCCCGAGTTCCAGGAGCAAATCCAGCGGGGCGGTGACGTCCTGCGCGATTACCGCGATCTTCTCGCCCGATCACGGGCCAACCAGCTCCGGTTCAACGCAGCGCTGCTGCTCGGCTCGCTGATAATCGTGGCGCTTTCGATCCTCGCGGCCCTTCGTCTCGCCGACCGGCTCGTTCGGCCGATCGGGCAGCTGGCGATCGCGGCCGGCCGGATCGAGCAGGGCGATTTTTCCGCCCGGGTTCCGGTCACCGAAACCGAGGACGAGATCGAAACGCTTGCCCACGCCTTCAACCGGATGACGGCGACGATCGACGACCAGACCGGCGCTCTGCGGGCCGCCAATGCCCAGCTCGAAACCCGGCGCGCCTTCATCGAAGCCGTGCTCTCGAGTGTCACCGCCGGAGTGATCGCGATCGATAGCGACAATCGAGTCCTGCTGATGAACCGCTCGGCCGAAATGCTCCTTCAGCATGGCCGCGAAGAAATCGAGGGCATGTCGCTCGGCGAGCTGTCGGCGGCGCTCTACGAGTTCATGCATGGCGACGAGCGCGAGGCGAATGTCGATGTCGAGGCGGGCGGCGGACGGCGGACTCTCGCGGTCACTCGAGTTCGCTACCAGGACGGGGCGGTGCTGACCTTCGACGACATCACCGGCCAGCTTGCCGACCAGCGAAGCGCCGCCTGGTCGGACATCGCCAGGCGAATCGCTCATGAGATCAAGAATCCGCTGACGCCGATCCAGCTCGCCGCCGAGCGGCTTCAGCGCCGCTTCGCCAAGGAGGTCGAATCGGACCGCGACACCTTCGAGAGGCTGACCGGGACGATCGTCCGGCAGGTCGGCGACCTCAGGCGGATGGTCGACGAATTCTCCAATTTCGCTCGGATGCCCAAGCCCGTGTTCCGACCCGAGAACATCCACGACATGGCCCGCCAGGCGCTGTTCCTCCACGAGGTCGCGCATCCGGAGATCAAGTTCGCGCTCGATCCGCCAAGCGGGCAGTTCCCGATGATCGGCGACCGGCGGCAGCTCAGCCAGGCGCTCACCAACGTGGTCAAGAACGCGGTCGAGGCGATCGAGGCGAGGCGCGCCCGCAACGAACACCACTTGGGCGGCGACAAGGTCGAGCTGAAGCTCGCCCGGACGGACGAGCAGCTCGTCATCGAGATACTGGACACCGGCGTCGGATTGCCCGAGGACCGGGAGCGACTGACCGAGCCGTATATGACCACCCGGGTTCGCGGCACCGGCCTTGGCCTGGCCATCGTCAAGAAGATCGTCGAGGAGCATTGCGGAGAGATCGCCTTCCTCGACAGGAGGGGCGGCGGCACCCGGGTGCGGATCGCCTTCGATCTCGAAAGGCTCGCCGCCAGGGAGGGCGAGCAAGTCGCCCCCGATTCCGGGGACGAGGAGGAAAATGGAAATTCGACCGATGTTTAGGAGCGGTGCCGATGGCGCTTGAAGTGCTGGTTGTCGACGACGAGGAGGATATCCGCGACCTGGTCAGCGGAGTGCTCGAGGACGAGGGTTATTCGGTCCGCACCGCCGGCGACAGCAGCTCTGCCCTGGAGGCGATCAAGGACCGGCGGCCGTCGCTGGTGCTGCTCGACGTCTGGCTTCACGGCTCGCGCCTCGATGGCATCCAGCTCCTTCAGGAAATCAAGCGCAACGACTCCAGCCTGCCCGTGCTGATGATCTCGGGGCACGGCAATCTCGACACCGCCGTCGCGGCGGTTCGCGAAGGGGCGGTCGATTTCATCGAAAAGCCGTTCGAGGCGGGGCACCTGCTGCATCTGGTCGCCCGAGCGACCGAGACCGAGCAGCTGCGGCGGGAGAACGAGAGCCTTCGCCAGCACGTCATCTACAGCGAGGTGCTCAGCGGAAGCTCGGTCGCGATCAACAGCGTTAGAGCCACGTTGAAGAGGGTGGCGCCGACCGGCAGCCGGGTCCTCATCACCGGCCCGGCGGGAGTCGGCAAGGAAGTCGCGGCGCGGACCATTCACCAGTGGAGCACGCGCGCCAACGGGCCCTTTATCGTCGTTTCGGCGGCGATGATGACCCCCGAGCGGGTCGAGGAGGAGCTGTTCGGGGTGGACAGCGAGGACGCCAGCCACCCCGGCCTTCTCGAGCAGGCGCATGGCGGCACGCTGTTTCTCGACGAGATCGCCGACATGCCGCAGACCACCCAGGCGAAAATCCTTCGAGTGCTGACCGACCAGAGCTATCACCGGGTCGGCGGCCAACGGCCGGTCAAGGTCGATGTCCGGGTGCTTTCGGCGACCGTTCGCGACCTTTCCCTGGAAATCGCCGAGGGCCGGTTTCGCGAAGACCTGTTCTACCGGCTCAACGTCGTTCCGGTGCGGCTTCCACCGCTCAACGAGCGCCGCGAGGACATTCCCGACCTCGCCAATCACTTCCTGGCGCGATTCGCGGCGGAACGCCGGATTCCGGCTCCGACCCTGTCCGACGAGGCGATTGGAGCGCTCCAGGCGCATGACTGGCCGGGCAACGTCCGGCAGCTCCGGAACATCATCGAGCGCACCGTCATCCTCGCGCCCTGCGAGCGGGTCGGGCGGATCGAAGCCGACATGCTGCCGGCCGAAATCCTCGAAAGCCAGGGGTCGCCGGGAATCTCCAACCAGGCGATGGCGATCATGGGCAGCCCGCTTCGCGAGGCCCGCGAGTCGTTCGAGCGCGAGTATCTGAAGATTCAGATCCGCCGATTTTCCGGCAACATCTCGAGGACAGCAACGTTCATAGGCATGGAGCGCTCTGCACTTCACCGGAAGCTCAAGGCGCTTGGAATCGGCGAAAGGCGCGAGGAAGAGTAGGGGCGTCCCAAATGTCCTTTGAACGATGAGCCTCCAGGACCTTTTCCTCAACGCTGCGCGCAAGTCGAAGGCCCCGCTGACGGTCTTCCTCCTCAAGGGCGTGAAGCTCCAGGGCGTCATCACCTGGTTCGACCCGTTCTCGCTGCTTCTTCGCCGCGATGGGCAGACGCAGCTGGTCTACAAGCATTCGATCTCGACGGTGATGCCGGCAAGGCAGATCGATCTCGACGGGCTCGAGCCGGCGGTCAGGGACTCAAAGTCCGGCCTTCAGGACGCTTTCCTTTCGGCGGCGGCCAGCGAACGGCAGCACATGACGATTTTCCTCGTGAACGGGGTCATGCTCGAAGGCTTCGTAACCATGCACGACCAGTTCTCCCTGCTCCTTGAGCGCTCCGGACAGGTGCAGCTCATATACAAGCACGCGATCTCGACCGTTCAGCCCGACCACCCCCTGTCGCTCGGCGGCGAAGCCGAAGGCGGCGAGGGCGAGGCGTGACGGTCACCATCGCCAGCAGTCCCGGGGCGCTTGACGTCACTCGCGGCGAGCGCGCCGTCGTCATCGGCCTTGATCGGGCCCGTTCGCCGGACGCCCGTTCCTGCGAGGCTCGGTTGGAGGAGGCGGTCGGGCTTGCCGAGGCGATCGGAATCAAAATTGTCGAGGAGCGGACGTTCAAGCTTCGAGCCCCCAGGCCCGCGACCCTGCTCGGCAAGGGGCAGGTCGAGCAGATCGCAGCCCTCGTGAAGGAGCGTGAAGCCGGGCTGCTCGTCATCGATGCCGCCTTGACGCCAGTTCAGCAGAAGTCGCTCGAGGAACTGGCGGGTATCAAGGTCATCGACCGGACCGGCCTCATCCTCGAGATCTTCGGGGAAAGGGCGGCGACGTCCGAGGGCCGGCTCCAGGTCGAGCTCGCCCATCTCGATTATCAGGCCGGTCGGCTGGTGCGCAGCTGGACCCACCTGGAGCGGCAGCGCGGCGGCTTCGGCTTCCTGGGCGGCCCGGGCGAAACCCAGATCGAGGCCGACCGCCGGCTGATCCGCGACCGGATGGCGCGAATCCGCCGCGAGCTCGAGCAGGTCAAGCGCAC
>DATKAY010000182.1:0-2255 GCA_035514495.1 Sphingomicrobium sp.
ATCAGGTCCGGCGGGTCATCCTTCATGATGTGGGCAAGCGCCATCATCACCGCGTCGGTCGGCGTTCCGGTCACCGAAAAGCGGCGCTCGTCGTGGCGCCGGATCCGGATCGGCTGGGTCAGCGTCAGCGAATGGCCGGCACCAGACTGCTCCTCGGTAGGCGCGACCACCCAGATGTCGTCGGAAAGCACACGGGCGGCGGTCTCTAGCGATTCGAGTCCGCGAGCATCGATACCGTCGTCGTTGGTCAGGAGAATCCGCATCACCGGCGCTATGCGGGAGCGGCCCCGCCTCTGCAACCGGGGCCGATGCGCCAATTTGGCAACATCGCCAAGTTTTCTTGGAGAGCCCTTGCTCAGTCCTTGTTAAGGCGTTGGCGCCTATCTATAGGCCGCCGTTGGGGATGACCGACTGACCCGGTGTTAAGCCCCGGGTAAGTCTCGTGGAATCCGCCTCCGGCTGTACCGGTGGCCCGGGCCGCAGCCAGCGGCGGGCGCACGTCGGGGAGGGATTATGGCTACCGCACTTGTCGATCTATACGGCACCGAACAACTATCATTCGATCGTCTGATCCTGGCGGAAGGCTATAAGCCGTCCGAAGGTGAGGAGTTCATGTGCGATCTTCAGCGCGCATACTTCCTGAGAAAGCTGAAGGACTGGAAGGAATCGATCATAGTCGAATCGCGTGCGACCATGGCCCAGCTTCAGGTCGATTCGCTTCGCGAGCCGGACATTGCCGACCGAGCTTCAAGCGAAACCGACTGGAGCATCGAGCTTCGCACCCGCGACCGGCAACGCAAGCTGATCGCCAAGATCGATGCGGCGATCCGCCGTCTCTACGAGGGCGAATATGGCTATTGCGACGTGACCGGCGATCCGATCTCGCTCGCCCGGCTTGAAGCCAGGCCGATCGCGACCATGACGCTGGAAGCTCAGGAGCGCCACGAGCGGATTGAAAAGGTTTCGCGCGACGACTGATGGGCGCGGCGCGAGCCGGCGGGCTTAATGTCCGGCGAGTGCGTCCTTGAGCCTCAGCTTTTCCTTCTTGAGGCGGACTAGGAGGTCGATGTCGGGGTGTGACCGATGCTCTTCTTCGTCGATTCTCGCGTGAAGAGCCGCGTGCTTGGATGCCAGTTCTTCTCCATTTACCTTGTCCATCGGCGTCATCACCTTTCCTGGTTCGAGTGACAGCACCGGCTAGTAAATCACGATTCTCCGGATTTGTCTCGCCCGGCTTTTCGCTTTGGCGATGCGCCCGCGCGTCCTGTCGAAAGCACCGCCTGTCGGCCCGCGCCATTTTCGGTGACGCGCCTCGGCCGCTCCGCTACCAAGCAGTTGGCCAATGAACGACGATGACTCCGTGCAACAGCAGCTCGAAGCGCTCAAGGCGGAGCATCAGCAGCTCGACCGGCAGATCGCCGAGCTCACCGCCCAGCCGTCGCTCGACCAGATCCACCTCGCTCGCCTGAAACGCCGCAAGCTTCATCTCAAGGACCAGATCCAGCGAATCCTCGACAATCGGACGCCCGATATCATCGCTTGAGCACTGTTTCATTTCGGTACGCGGGCGCCCAAAGCGCAGCCAGGCCGCCTGTGGGGCGTTTCCAGATCGATCGGACAATGGCAGAGAATGTCCATGGACGACTCGAACCCGGCAGAAGTGCGGATCACGCCACGGCTGATCGACGCCCTCTACACAGAGGCGATGCTGCTCGCCGACGAGGCACGGGCCTATTTCGACGACGCCGGCCGAAGCGACCGGACTCTTCTCGAGCCGTTCGCCCGAGTCGGTTTCGCCTGCGAATCGCTCAAGGTTACGACCCGGATCATGCACATCGTCGCCTGGCTTCTCACCCAGCGCGCGATCGAGACCGGCGAACTGACCAGGATCGACGGCCGTCGTCCGGAGCGGCGACTCGGCAACGCCCAGGACAGCAACCCCGAAGCGGTCGCCAAGCTTCCCCCGGCGGCGCAGCGGCTGATCAACGACAGCAGCGATCTTTATGCCCGCATCCGGCGGCTCGAGGAGGGCGGCCTGGCCGATGAGCCAGTATCCAGTCCAGCCCGGGCGCTGATGGGCCGGCTCGAGCGCGGACTCGGCGGGCAGCCCGGCTGATCCGGGAACGGCGCTAGATTACGCGCCGAGCCGGGCCTTGGCTGCGCGATATTCTTCAGCAAGCCTTGCAATCAGGTCGGCAGCGGGTTGCACGGCGTCGACGGCGCCGATCCCCTGCCCCGACCCCCAGATGTCGCGC
>DATKAY010000183.1:0-45989 GCA_035514495.1 Sphingomicrobium sp.
ATTCCCGACGTGATGCGACGGCGGCTGACGCTGACCGGCTCGACCCTCCGGCCGCGCTCGGTCGAGTTCAAGACGATGGTGGCCGACGAGATCGCGAGGACGGTCTGGCCCTATGTGACAAGCGGCCGGCTCCGGCCGGTCATCGACTCGTGCTTTCCGCTCGCCCAGGCCGGCCTTGCCCACGGCCGGATGGAAGCAGGCGAGCATGTCGGCAAGATCGTGCTGGAGGTCGCGCAGTGATCCTCCCCGATGTCAGACGCCCTTGCCGATCACTTGCCGGAAGCGTACATCGGGCTCGAACGGCCGTTCCGCGAGGGGCGGCCCAATTCTTTTGTACTCAATCGCTTGTGGAGACGAACCGGTGGCACAGCCCCTGATGCCTCACGCGACCGCCGCCTGGCTGGTCGAATATACTTCGCTGACCTTCGAGCAGATCGCCCAATTCTGCGGTCTTCACCTTCTCGAAGTGCAGGCGATCGCCGACGACACGGCCGCGACCAAGCTTACCGGGCGCGACCCGGTCCGCTCCGGCGAGCTCACCCACGAGGAAATCGAAAAGGGCCAGAAGGACCCCGATTACCAGCTGCAGATCCAGAAAAAGCCGGACCAGGTCCGGCGGACCAAGGGCCCGCGCTACACTCCGCTCTCCAAGCGGCAGGACAAGCCGGATGGAATCGCCTGGTTGGTGAAGAACCACCCGGAGCTCAGCGACGGCCAGATCGGCAAGCTGATCGGAACCACCCGGACGACGATCACCGCGATCCGCGACCGCACTCACTGGAATATTGCCAACATCACCCCGAAGGACCCGGTGACGCTTGGCCTTACCAGCCAGCGCGAGCTCGACGCCGCGGTTGCGAAGGCGCGCAAGAAGGCCGGTGCAGCGGAGCCGACGGACGAGCATTTCGAGGAGGACCGCCAGGCGCTCATCGACGAGCTTCGGGCCGAGCGGGACCAGCAGGAGCGGGACGCCGAAGCTGCCCTCGTCGCCGCCGAGGCCGGCGAGGAGCCCGAAGCGGACGAGATCGTCCCGGGCATCAAAGACCCGTTCAAGCGCTGACCGGTTGATTCCCGGCCGCTAGACGCTCATTCCTTCCGTCATGGACACGCCCGAGCCGCCAGCCGACCTGAGCTTCGAGGCCGCCCTGGAGCGGCTCGAGGAGATCGTCCGCACTCTCGAGCGGGGCGAGGCGCCGCTCGACCAGTCGATCGAGCTGTACAAGGAAGGCGACAAGCTCAAGCGTCATTGCGAAGCTCGCCTGAAGTCGGCCCAGGCGCGGATCGAACAGATCGCCTTCGGAAGCGACGGCGAACCCAAGGGGGTGAAGCCCTTCGATGCCGGTTGAAATCGGCACTCGGCTCGATCTCGAATCGGAGGCCGATCGCGTTTCGGCCGAGCTGGACGATTTCTTCCTGCGCCTTCTGCAGCCGCCCGGCGACAGCCGCGAGCGATTGTACCTGGCGATGCGGCACGCCGCGGTCGGCGGCGGCAAGCGTCTTCGCCCGCTACTGACCGTCGTCGCCTCGCGATTGTTCGGAATCGATGAGGACCAGTCGCTGCGGGTGGCCGCAGCAATCGAGGCCATCCACGTCTATTCGCTGATCCACGACGACCTTCCGTCGATGGACGACGACGACCTCCGGCGCGGAAAGCCGACGGTCCACAAGGCGTTCGACGAAGCGACCGCGGTGCTTGCCGGCGACAGCCTCCACGCTCTGGCTTTCGAAATCCTCGCCCACGAAGCCACGCACAAGGACCCGCAGGTGCGCTCCGATCTCGTGCTCGAGCTGTCGAGGGCGTCGGGCCCCAACGGGATGGCGGGCGGGCAGATGATGGACCTGCTCGCCGAGAACCGGCCGCTCGACCTGCCGACGATCACCCGGCTGCAGCAGCTCAAGACCGGCGCACTGATAGAATATGCGGTCGAGGCGCCGTGCATCATCATCCGACTCGCCCGCGAGGCGCGGACGCCGTACCGCGGCTATGCGCGGGACGTCGGCCTCGCGTTCCAGATCACCGACGACCTCATCGACCATAGCGGCAGCGAAGCCGCGGCGGGCAAGCGCACCGGCAAGGATGCGAAGGCCGGAAAGGCCACGTTCGTGTCGCTGTTCGGGGCCGAGCGCGCGCGCCAGCAGGCGCAGCTGCTGGTCGAACAGGCCATTGACCATCTGTCCGACCACGGCGAAGAGGCCGACATGCTGCGCGAGATCGCGCGCTTCGCAATCGAGCGGGACAGGTAAATGGAGAGAGTGGGAGTTTATCCCGGGACGTTCGATCCGATGACTCTCGGGCACCTCGACATCATTCGCCGGGCGACCAATTTGGTCGACCGGCTGGTGGTCGGCGTGACGACCAATCCGTCGAAGGAGCCTTTGTTCTCGGTCGAAGAGCGGCTCGAAATGGCCCGCCGCGAGACGGCGGGCATTGCCGACGGCACGATCCAGGTCGTCGACTTCGATTCTCTGTTGATGGATTTCGCCGAGCGCGAAGGTGCCTCGATGATTATCCGCGGCTTACGGGCGGTCGGCGATTTCGAATACGAATTCCAGATGGCCGGAATGAACCAGCAGCTGAACAACCGAATCGAGACGGTCTTCCTGATGGCCGATGTCTCGCTCCAGCCGATCGCCTCGAGGCTTGTCAAGGAGATCGCCCGCTACGGCGGCTCGATCGACAAGTTCGTCACCCCGGCAGTTGCCGAGGATGTCGCCCGGCAGCTCGGCCAGAGCAAAAGTTGAATGATTCGATGAAATTGCTCGCGCTGCCACTCGCCGCCTTCGCGCTCGTCGCTGCCGGTCCGCAAGCGCCGGAAAAGCAGGTCCTACCGATCAACCCGCCCGCCGATGTCGTCGCCGATCCGGCCAACCGGCTGTCGCTCCTTCTGTCGAACGGCGGCACGGTCGTGATCCAGCTGAGGCCCGACGCCGCGCCCGCGCATGTCGAGCGAGTGCGGTTGCTGGTCCGGCAGGGCTTCTACGACGGCACGGTCTTCCACCGGGTCGTGCCGGGCTTCATGGCGCAGGGTGGAGACCCGACCGGGACCGGGGAGGGCGGATCCCCGCTTCCGGACCTGACTGCCGAGTTCAACTCCCTGCCGCATTTGCGCGGCACAATGGCGGCAGCGCGGACCGCCGACAGCAGCGACAGCGCCAACAGCCAGTTCTTCATAATGTTCGTTCGCAACCTGTCGCTGGACGGCAATTATACGGTCCTCGGCCGGGTCGTATCCGGAATGGATGCGGTTGACCGGATCGCTCCCGGCGAGCCGCCGGCCGAGCCGACCAGGATCGTCAAGGCGTCGATCGGCGGCTGACCCGCCGATCGGAGGCCAAGCGCGCGCATCGCCCTCATCCATGCCATCCCCGCTTTCCCTCCCAATCAGCGGGAAGCAGGCCTAATGCCCGCCCGATGCGCGTCGATTGCTTCGATTTCGATCTCCCAGCGGACCGAATAGCGCTTCGGCCGGCGCGTCCGCGCGATTCGGCCCGGATGCTGCTGGTCGACGGCGACAGCATCTCCGACCGCGCCGTTCTCGACCTGCCGGGCCTCCTCCGCCCGGGGGACGTGCTTGTTTTCAACGACACCAAGGTGATCCCCGCGCAGCTCGAGGGACGTAAAGGGAAGGCTCGGATCGGGGTCACGCTTCACAAAAGGGAGGGGCCCCGGAGCTGGCGGGCGTTCGTCCGCAACGCGAAGCGGATACGCGAGGGCGACCGCATCGATTTCGCGCAAGGGGTGCAGGCCTCGGCGCTCGAGCGGGGCGGCGACGGCAGCTTCCTGCTGCACTTTCACGGCGAGGAGCCGGTCGAGACGCTCCTTGAGAGGGCGGGTCGGATGCCGCTCCCCCCGTACATCTCCTCCAGGCGGCCCGCCGACGAAGCGGACCGGGACGATTACCAGACGATGTTCGCGCGCGAGGAGGGGGCCGTCGCAGCGCCGACCGCAGCGCTTCATTTCACCGACCGGCTGTTGCGGGCACTGGACGAGCGCGGCGTGCTTCGCGAGACGGTAACCCTTCACGTCGGCGCCGGGACTTTCCTTCCGGTGAAGTCGGAGGACACCGCCGGGCACCGCATGCACTCCGAATGGGGCCGCATCGACGCCGTCACGGCCGGGCGGCTCAACGCTGCACATTCGGCGGGAGGACGGCTGATCGCGGTCGGAACGACCTCCCTGAGGCTGGTCGAGACCGCCGCCGACGAAACCGGGACAATCCACCCGTTCGAGGGCGATACCGCGATCTTCATCACCCCCGGCTATGCATTCAGGGCGACGGACGGGCTGATGACCAACTTCCACCTGCCGCGCTCGACCCTGTTCATGCTGGTCAGTGCGCTGATGGGGCTGGACGTGATGAAGCGCGCCTATGCCCATGCGATCGAGCAGGGCTATCGCTTCTACAGCTACGGGGATTCGAGCCTGCTCATTCCCAGCGCAACATCATCCATTCCGGAGTAGATCCCCAGGCGAAGTTAACCGCAACCGTTAAAGTTGCCCGTTCCAATCATGGAATGGCGGGGTGCAATGGCTACGATCGCGGATCCGAAGCCGCGCGGACGTTCGCGCGTGTATATCGCGATTCCGTTCAAGTTCGGGATTGCCATGATTGCCGCGCTCGCGTGGATGATGTTCAGCATCATCGTGTCGCGCCCGTGGCTGGATTCGTTCGGCCAGGCCACCCATCCGTTGTTCGCTTTGTTCGCGATTTCGTTCATCGCCTATGTCCCGGGCTTCATGAACGCCTTCCTGGTGACGAGCCTGCTGCTCGATCGCCGGCCCCGCAGGCGAAAGCCGGACGTCTATCCCGGGGTGACGGTGCTGATCGCCGCCTACCAGGAAGAATGCGCGATCGCCGACACGCTGATCACCATCGCGGCCGAGGATTATCGGGGGCCTCTCGAGGTGCTGGTCCTCAACGACGGCTCCACCGATCGAACCGCCGAGATCGCGGCACGAACTATCGGCAGGCTTGATCTTCCCGCCAACCGCACGTTCCGGGTGATCGACTATCCCGCCAACCGCGGAAAGGCGTTGGTCCTCAACTCGGGCCTCGAACAGGCGTCGCACGATCTCATCGTGACGATAGACGGGGATTCGCGGCTCAATCCCGACGCACTGACCGACATCGTCGAGCGAATGTTTTCGGACCCGCCCGATACGGTCGCGGTCGCGGGCGCGATCCTGGTGCGCAACTCGCGCGAGAACGTAATCACCGGCGCCCAGGAATGGGACTATTTCCAGGGCATTGCCGCGGTGAAGCGGATGCAGAGCATGTACCACGGCACGCTCGTCGCCCAGGGTGCCTTCTCGATCTACCGAAAGGAAGCGTTGCTCGAGGTCGGCGGCTGGCCCGATTGCGTCGGCGAGGACATCGTCGTCAGTTGGGCTCTGCTCAACCGCAATTACAGGATCGGCTATGCCGAGGATGCGATCGCCTGGACCAATGCGCCCAACACCTACCGGCAGTTCGCCCGCCAGCGCCACCGCTGGTCGCGCGGAATGATCGAGGCCCTGAACCAGCAGCAGACCCTGTTGTTCAGACCGCGGCTGACGATGATGTTCATCTGGTGGAACCTGCTCTTCATCCCGCTCGATCTGGTCTATACGTTCCTGTTCCTCCCCGGCGTGCTGGCGGCGATCTTCTTCCAGATCTACTGGATCGCCGGGCCGATGACTCTCGCGGTCCTGCCGCTCGCGGGGCTCTGGAACCTCGTCATCTACCGGAAGCAGTCGGGGATGTTCCGGGATCGTGGGCTGAAGGTTCGGCACAATCCCGTCGGCCTGATTGTCTACCTTTTCCTCTACACGCTGATGATGCAGCCGATCTGCGTGTGGGGCTATGCCAGCGAGATGTTCGGCGCTCGAAAGAACTGGGGCACGAAGTGATGCGATTCGCGCCCTTCGCCGCGCTCGCCGCGGCTGTTCAGTCGCCGGCGCAGGCTGCATCGCCGGCGGCCGGAATCGAGGTCTTCTATTCGTCCGATGCCGAGGACAGCGAGATCTTCAAGACCGCCGTGCTTTTCGACCTGAAGCACGCAAGCCGGGACAAATATCTGGGAGTGAAGTTCGAGCGGGCTCGATTCACGCCGCTCGGGCAGGACGGCAAGACGATGGAGCGCGTCTATATCCGAGCCGCCGATTCGATCGGCGGGTGGAAGTGGAACGCGACCGTCGGGACGGACGGCCATACGATCCTCGGCTCGGCAGCAATCCACGACCAGTCGAAATTCCGAAAGGAGTTCTTCGTCGAGCGCGATATCGTAGAGACTCCGCTCGGCATCTCGCGCGGCCTTTACTCCACCTTCGCCGGCGCCGCGATCGACCTCCCGGCGGACGATCGCAACATCTTCACCGCATTCGCCGGAATCCAGGACTTCACCGGCGACAACGTCCGTCTCCATCTCCGCGGCAATTACGTCCACGTGCTGAAGCCGCAATGGGGTCTGAGCGCCCAGCTCAGGGGGCGGTATTTCAAAAGCAGCCAGCCCGGCGAGTTCGATTATTTCTCGCCGCGCTGGTACGCCGAAGTCCTCCCCGTCATCCAGATGCGGCGCTTCGTCGGCGGCTGGCAGCTGCTCGGCGCGCTTGGCTATGGCGCCCAGCGCGATTCAGACAGCAAGTGGCGCAGCTCGCGCTATGCGAACGCGCGCTTCACCAGCCCGCGCTTTCACAAGGACTGGGCGCTGACCGGCAATTTCGTCTACACCAGCACCCCGGTCGCGACCGGCAACACCTACGGCTATTTCCAGGCGAACATCGGGCTTGTGAAGGCGTTCTAGACCGGCAGATTTGCCCGGCCCCGCAATGCCGCCTAGGCGCACCGGCGATGGCAAGGCCCGACTTCACGATCGCCGCGACCGACGGGCGGGCCCGCACCGGCCTGCTGCGCATGGAGCGAGGCGAAATACGCACTCCGGCCTTCATGCCCGTCGGGACGGCCGCGACCGTCAAGGCGATGAAACCCGATGAAGTGCGCGCCTCGGGAGCCGACATCATCCTGGGCAACACCTATCACCTGCTGCTTCGCCCGGGCGCGGAGCGGATCGCTCGCCTCGGCGGTCTTCATGCCTTCATGGGCTGGGACCGGCCGATCCTGACCGACAGCGGCGGCTATCAGGTGATGAGCCTGGCTGGCTTGACCCGGGTGAGCGAGGAAGGGGTCGCCTTTGCGAGCCATCTCGACGGCAGCCGCCACATGCTGTCCCCGGAACGCTCGATCGAGGTCCAGCGCCTGCTGGGCTCCGATATCGCGATGTCCTTCGACCAGCTGGTGCCGGCAAGCGCGACGAGCGACGAGCAGAGGGAGGCGATGGAGCGCTCGACGCGCTGGGCGGAACGGTCGAAACAGGCCTTTTCAGGCCCTGGAGCGCTGTTCGGCATTCAGCAGGGCGGGCTCGACGAGGAGCTTCGCCGCCGCTCGGCCGAGGCGCTG
This sequence comes from Sphingomicrobium sp., assembly GCA_035514495.1. Taxonomy (GTDB): domain Bacteria; phylum Pseudomonadota; class Alphaproteobacteria; order Sphingomonadales; family Sphingomonadaceae; genus Sphingomicrobium. The sequence continues at coordinate 7,437 of DATKAY010000183.1, forward strand.
CGCGCAATCGGCTTCGACGGCTATGCGATCGGCGGCCTGGCCGTCGGCGAGGGACAGGAAGCGATGTGCGCTGTGCTGGATTTCGCGGCACCGATGCTCCCCGCGGACCGGCCGCGCTACCTGATGGGGGTCGGCAAGCCCGACGATTTGGTCGAGGCGGTCCTGCGCGGCGTCGATATGTTCGATTGTGTGCTTCCGACGCGCTCCGGGCGCACCGGCCAGGCATTCACCGTCAGCGGCCCTATCAACATCCGCAATGCGCGCTTTGCCGAGGACCGGGCGCCGCTGGAGCCCGGCTGCCCATGCCCTTCCTGCACGGGCTTCGAGCGCGCCTACATCCACCATCTCGTCCGCTCCGGCGAGATCCTCGGGGCGGTGCTGATGACCGAGCATAATTTGTGGTTCTACCAGCGGCTGATGCAGGCAATCCGAGAGGCGATCGCGCACAGCCGCCTGTCGACATTCGCGAGGGAATTTCTGAAGGGCTACAGCAGCCCGGCCTAGATCGCGTCGTCCTCGACGGCTTGGGAATCGTCTTCGCCGGCCAGCTTGTCCTGGGTCCTCAGCTCGAAGTCGCTGGAACCATGGCGCTCGCGAAGCTGCTCGGACGGGTTGCCGGTGGTCTTGTTGACGATCCGCCCCCGCCTGACGGCCGGGCGGGCGGCGACCTGCCTGGCCCAGCGGTTGAGGTGCTCATACTCCTGCGCCGCAAGGAAAGTGTCCGCTCCCTCATAGGTCTTGCCGAGGACGAGCTGGCCGTACCAGGGCCAGATCGCGATGTCGGCGATCGAATAATCCGGCCCGGCGACATGGTCGTGCTCCGCAAGCCGGCGGTCGAGCACGTCTAGCTGCCTCTTCACTTCCATCGCATAGCGGTTGATCGGATATTCCTGCTTGGTCGGGGCATAAGCGAAGAAATGGCCGAAGCCGCCGCCCAGGAAGGGGGCGCTTCCCATCTGCCAGAACAGCCAGGAAAGGGTTTCGGCGCGGCCGGGGCCGGCCCGAGGCAGGAACTCCCCGAACTTCTCGGCCAGGTGAAGGAGGATGGCGCCGGACTCGAATAGGCGCACCGGCTCCGGGCCGCTACGGTCCACCATCGCCGGGATCTTCGAATTGGGGTTCACTTCGACAAAGCCGGTCGAAAATTGATCCCCCTTTCCAATGTCGATCAGCCAGGCGTCATACTCCGCCTTCGAATGGCCTTTCTCGAGCAGCTCCTCGAACATGATCGTGACCTTCTGCCCGTTGGGAGTACCCAGCGAATAAAGCTGGAACGGGTGCTTTCCGGTCGGCAGCGCCTTGTCGTGGGTAGCTCCGGCCACCGGCCGGTTGATGCTCTCGAATCGGCCGCCGCTCGGAGCGTCCCAGGTCCAGACTTCAGGCGGGGCGTATTCGGTCATCTTGGCTCCCTTGGCTTAAATTGCGCAGCCGAGCTGGGGGGGCCGTGAAGCGCCTTTCCAGAGCCAGCGGCCAGTCCGCGTTCAGGAGGCGCTGACTTTCAGGAAATCGGGAAGCGGGCCGTTCCACTCCGCGTCATCGTCCGGCTTGGCCGCCTTTGGCCGGTCGGTACGCTGCGCCTGCCGCTGAGGCTGGCGGGGCTCGTCGGAAGGTTTGTCGGCCTGCTTTTCCGGCTTGTTCCTGCCGTCCGCCGCCTCGGCCTTCCCCGGCTTCCGCTGCCTGGAGGACCTGACCCGGTCGCCCCGAGGCTCGTCAGCGCCTTTCGGTTCAGCCTTGCGCCGGGGCTCCGCTTTCGCCTGGGCCTCCGGTTCCGGCTTCGCCTGGTCTTTCGCTTCGGCCTCGGATTTATCCTGGCGCTTCGCTTCCGCCTTGAGCGGCTCCTTGCCGAGCCTCGAGATCGGCTGGCCGAGCATCTTCTCGATCGCTGAGATTTGGTCGGCCTCTTCCCTCGACGCCAAGGTGATTGCGACCCCGGTTGCGCCGGCGCGGCCGGTGCGCCCGATCCGGTGGATGTAATCGTCCGGCTGCCACGGAACGTCGAAGTTGAAGATGTGGCTGACGCCCTTGATGTCGAGCCCGCGTGCAGCGACGTCGGAGGCGACGAGAATGTTGTGCTCGTTGCTCTTGAACCGGTCGAGCTCGGCGATCCGTTCCGACTGGTCCATGTCCCCCTGGATCTGGCCCGCCGCGAAACGCGCCCGCCTGAGGCTGGTGGTTAGTTCACGGACCGTCGTCTTCCGGTTGCAGAAGATGATGGCGTTCTTGACGTCTTCGGACCGCAGCAGCTTGCGAAGGGTCTCGCGCTTCTCGCTCGACTTCACCTCCACCAGGCGCTGTTCGATGTTGACGTTCGCCGTTGCCGGCCGCGCCATTTCGATCTGCTTGGGGTCGCGCAAAAATTTCGCCGCCAGCTTCTGGATCGGCGGCGGCATGGTCGCCGAGAACAGGAGCGTCTGCCGCGACGCGGGAAGCTTCGAGCAGATTTCCTCGATATCCGGGATGAAGCCCATGTCGAGCATCCGGTCCGCCTCGTCGATGACGAGCAGGTCGCAGCCGGTCATCAGGATCTTGCCGCGCTGGAACAGGTCGAGCAGCCGCCCGGGCGTTGCGATCAGCACGTCGACGCCCTTTTCGAGCGCCTTCACCTGGTCGCCCATCTGCACGCCGCCGATCAGAAGCGCCATCGAGAGCTTGTGATACTTGCCGTATTTCTCGAAATTCTCGGCGACCTGTGCGGCGAGCTCGCGGGTCGGCTCTAGGATCAGCGAGCGCGGCATCCGGGCCCGGCTCCGCCCTTCGGCCAGGATGTCGATCATCGGCAGAACGAAGCCGGCGGTCTTGCCGGTGCCGGTCTGGGCGATGCCGACCAGGTCCTTGCCCATCAGGACAGTCGGTATCGCCCCGCGCTGGATTGGCGTGGGCTCGGTGTAGCCGCTGTCCTCGACTGCTCGAAGTAACTGGTCTGAAAGGCCGAGATCGGCGAAAGTCATTCTAAAATCCGGAAAAAAAGGTGAGGCGGCGACCCATCTGCCGCGCCCGATGCGCTATGCTACCTGGGGCGACAAAGTTCAAGGCTATCACTGCTCGTGCAGAAACGGCCCGGGCTAGCGCGGATTGGGCACCAGACGACTGAATTTCATGATTCGGCAAGTCGCCCCCATTCGCGAGCGGATCGCGTCGCGTTTGGCGCAGATTTTCCGGTCTTCCGAGCTCAAGTAGAAGCCTTCGTAGAAATCCAGCGCCGGGCAGTCAGCCGAAAACTCGGCCCGAAGCAGCCGCCGGCCCGAAAGGATGAGGTTGACATGATCGCCTCCCGACAGGAAGGCGCCCCGTATGCTGCCGGCGGCGATGCAGTTGGGCCCGTCACGCTCGACCCATTCGAGCTCGCGCGGGACGGGACGGACGGGAATGCGCAGGATAATCTCGTTTTCCATCACGATGCTGCGCACTCGAGGGCCTTCGCCAGGCGCCTCGAAGCCGATTCCGAACAGCATTGGAAGCAAGGTGAGAAAAAGGTTGATTGTCACTCGTTATGGCCCCGATTCAGCGCCAGCACTCGCAGGCGGGCGTTGAACAATCAATGAACTCGCCCGACTTAGGCGGAAGAACGGTTGCGAAAGCATCTGGCCTTGCATAATGCGGCGCCCACATTGCGGCACGATGGCGCCAGCCGATCGAAAGCCTAAGTACCACCCGGGAGATTCCAATGGCGACCGAAGCGCCGACGCAGCCGTCACAACAACTGCCGCTCCTCTATTCCGCTCTCGAGCCACTGAGCTCGACAGTCCACGGCAAGATGAAAATCCGAGGGATCGACAGTGCCCCGGAGGTCGCAAAGGCTCATGCGATTCCGGCAACCGTGGATGAATTCACGCTTCTGGCGCGCCACTACCCGATCATCTTCGCGTTCGGCGACAATCCGCTCCCGCTGGCTCTGATGGGTCTTAGCGAGGGCAACAACCTGTTCCTGGACAAGGACGGAAAGCCGATCGACGAACATCTCTACGTCCCGGCCTATATTCGCCGCTATCCGTTTCTTCTCGCCAAGCTTCAGCCCGACAGCGACGAATTGTCGCTGTGCTTCGACCCCACGCCCGGCGCCATCGGCGATCTCGAGGAAGGCGATGCGCTGTTCGAGGAAAACGGCGAGCCCAGCGAAGCGACCAAGGCGATCCTGCAATTCTGCGAGCAGTTCGAAGCCGCCGGCCAGCGCACCGGAGCCTTTATCTCGGACCTGCAGAAGAGCGGGCTGTTGATGGACGGTGAAGTGTCGATCGACCTTCCCGGGGCGCCCCAGCCGTTCGTCTATCGGGGCTTCCAGATGGTCGACGAGGAGAAGCTTCGCGAGCTGCCCGGCGATCAGTTGAGGAAGTACAACAAGAGCGGGCTGCTGCCGCTTATCTACACGCACCTCATTTCGCTGTCGCTGATCCGCGACCTGTTCGCCCGCCAGTTTCAGCAAGGCGGCGTTCCGGAGCCGCAGCAGCCCGCCGAAGCGTGAGCTGTCGCTCCGGGACGACGTGATCTGGCGGCGCCGCTTACCAATTCGAACGGCGGTCCGACGGCCCTTGGGATAGTCCCCTTCCCCGGCCCCGCCGGGCCCGCTCCGCTTCGCTGAAAGCGGGCGTTCTTCGTCATTTTGTTCGTTATTCGGCCGCCGCCGCCGCCCTGCGATCGAGGAGCAGCGCGCCAAGCCGGAGCGCAAGCTTCTCGATCAGCTCCGAGATCCGGTCGAAGTCGCCGCCCGGCTCTCCGGAGGACCCAAGGTAGCAGCGCCGGTCTATTTCGATCTGAAGCGCATGGACTTGGCTGTTCGGCGACCCGTGACGGTCGAGAATATGACCGCCCGCGAACGGGTCGTTCGCTGCCGGTGCAAAGCCCGACTCCCGGGCGATCGCCAGCGCCTCGGCAATGACCCAGGGCGCCGCGCTCCGGCCGAAGCGATCGCCGAACACGATTTCGGTCGGGTTTTTCGACGGCGGCATCGAATGGCAGTCGAGAAGGAGCGCGCATCCGAAGCGGTCGACGAGCAGGGAGAGCTGGGCCTCGAGCGCTTGGTGATAGGGCCGGTAGGCTTCGTCAAGGCGCCTCTCGAGCTCTTCGCTCGCTATCGGCCGGCGCCACAGATGCCCATGGGCGGCCGTTCGCGAGGGGATGATGCCAAGGCCGCCACGGGCGCGCGGGCTGAGCCGGGATCTAGCGGCGAGGTGGACGAGGGCGGGATCGATCTCGTCCTCGGCCCGATTGCAGTCGACGGCAGCCCGCGGCGCCTGGGCGATCACCGCGGCCGCTCCATTCCCCAGCGCTCGCCAGACCAGCCGGTCGACGAACGGGTCTTCGAGGGGCTGGAGCGATGCCAGGCCGCGCCGAGCCTGCGAAAGCAGCCAGTCGGGATAGTCGCGGCCCGAATGCGGCACCGACAGCACCACCGGCAGCTTCCCGCGCGGCGGGTGGACGATGGGGGGAGGAAGTGGGCTCACGGGCAACTGTCCCAGATTAGGACCGACACAGGGCAGGTGCAACGCTCTGCCTCGTCATTCGCTTCTGGCAAAAGCCGATCGATCAGCGCATGATGGGGACCGATGCCACGAATCCTTCTTGCCGAAGACGATACGTCGATGCGCGAATACTTGCAGCGCGCTCTGCAGCGCGTCGGTTATGAAGTCGAAGCCGTCGGCTGCGGAACGGAGGCGATCCCGCTTCTCGAGGCCGGGCGCTACGACCTTCTCCTGACCGACATCGTGATGCCGGAAATGGACGGAATCGAGCTCGCGCAGAAGGCTTCGGCCATCGACCCGCAGATCCGGGTGATGTTCATCACCGGCTTTGCTGCGGTGGCGCTTCAGAGCGGGCGCGCCGCGCCGGAGGCCAAGATGCTCTCCAAGCCCTTCCACCTCAAGGATTTGGTCGCCGAGGTGGATCGCATCTTCCAGAGCGAGGACCAGCACGGCCGCCTCTAGCGGGCGTGCTCGGCCGCCTCTAGCGGACGTGCTCGGGCGCTTGTAGCGGAGGTGCTCGAGGCTGATCAGGACGGCCGTCGCCGCCGGGCTTGATTGCCTTTCAAGAAGACTTGCAGCCGAACCCGCTGCTCTCTACATCGCCGGCCGGGTGGGCGTGTAGCTCAGTGGTAGAGCACTGTGTTGACATCGCAGGGGTCGCAAGTTCAATCCTTGCCACGCCCACCATTTCTTTTCAGGGAAACGTATACCGGGCGCGACCGTCAGACGGAGGCGCGAGAAGCTCGGCCGGGGCTGACCGTCCCTTCAGGCTTTAAGTTGGAGAATTGTCCGGAACGGCAGGTATTGCACCGGTCCGGCGCCGAAGCCGCCGAGCGGAGCGCTCAAACAGCGTATCGCGCGAAACCAAGCTGCCTCACGTCCTTTTCCGCGGGCTCATCGGACAACCCCAAAGTTATGATGTGCACGCCATCCTCGCGGACGACGTGAAGGTGGGGAGTGTCAAGGCTCAACGGGCGCTCGGGAAGCGGCCGCGCCCCATGCGAGGTTTCCGCGCATTGAGTGGCTTCGCTGTCATTTTGAAAGGTGCCGCCCTCGACATGAACGTAGGTGCCGTCCTGCCAGACATAGAAATTGTAACGAGCGGTCGTTGGTGGCCGTTTGCGAAAACGCCAGAGCATCTGCTCATTCCCCTCAACGCGGATTAACCTTGGTCAAGCTGACGCTAGGCGTCGCTCATCCGCGCTAGCAACCGCATAAAGAACCGATTTGGTGCTAATTCGCCGGTTGAACGCGAGCGGCGCAGCGGACAGAATCCGAGCCCGGAGCGGCGGCAACTCTGGAGCTGACACTCGGCTTCACTGCACTGTTGCGCGAGGAGCTGGAGAGGGTCGTGTGGTCGGTGCAGCGTGACTAATGAAATCCCGACCGGGGGACGGGCCCGAACCCGCTCGGCGCACTGGCGCGTGCGCGATCTGTGGTCCGACAAGCCGTTCGCGGTCGCCGCCGCGTTCTTCATCGTCGCGTTCGCGCTCGGGGGCGCGGGTACACATTACCCGTTGCTCGAAATGGTCGTCGAACTCACGGCTCTCGTCGTCCTTTTCTACTTCGCCGCCGTCTATCGCTGGGGAAGGCCGGACCGAACGGCGGCGCTCGGACTGTTCGCACTGCTGCTGGTCTGCCTGTTGCCCCTCGCCCAGCTCGTTCCGCTTCCGCCCGAGCTGTGGCAGGGGCTGCCGGGGCGCGAGAGACCCCAGCAGGTGCTCCGACTGATCGGCGCGGACCAGTCATGGATGCCGCTGACCCTCGACCGGGAAGCCAGCTGGCGTTCGTTCCTGGCCTTGCTGCCGGGCGTGGCGGCCTTCGTGGCGGGCCTGGCGCTGGGCGAGCGCAACCGGCTCCGGTTGGTGTTCGTGATCCTTTCGTTCGCGGCGCTCAGCGCGTTACTCGGTGCGCTGCAGATTGCCTTCGGGGCATCGGCCGCACTCTATGAATCCGGCCACAGTGGGCTTGCGACGGGGCTTTTCACGAACAGAAATCATCAAGCCGTCTTTCTGAACCTGGCCATCATCCTGTCCGGTGCGATGGGCGGGCTCGACCGTTCGGCGGGATTGCGCAGGCCGATCGCCATCGCCTTGATCCTTCTGTTTGCCGCAGCGGCCCTGGCGACAAAGTCGCGAACTGGAGCGGCGCTTCTGGTGATTGCGGTTCCGATCGCGCTGCTGATGCTCGCCCGCGCAAGACTGAAGCCGGCGCAGGCCCTGATGATCGCCGGGGCCGGAGTGCTCGCTCTTGGCGCGCTCCTGTTCACGACTACTGCGGGCGAGGTCGTGCTGGGCAGGTTCGACTCCGCGGATGATCCCCGCTTCTCCTACTGGAAGGATGTCTGGGCGGCGATCGCCCAATACTGGCCGGCCGGTTCCGGCTTTGGCACCTTCGCCGTTGTCTACCAGTCGTTCGAGCCGCTCTCGAGTGTGAGCCCGGCATTCGTGAACCACGCGCACAACGACTATCTCGAACTGCTCCTCGAAGGGGGTCTGCCTGCTCTCGTCGTGGCGGGTCTTGCCGTCGGTGCGCTCTCGGTCGCCGCATGGAGATCGATCAGGGAGCCTGAGCAGGGGGGGCAGCGCAGTCTCGCTGCAGCCGGTGCGCTTGGGCTGCTTGTGCTGCTCGCCCATTCCCTAGTCGATTACCCGATGCGCATGCTGTCACTGATAGCGCTATTCGGCTTCCTCGCGGCCTTGCTGTTCAACCCTGCCGCAGCCTGGGCGAAGGGCAGGTGAAATCCGGGGCTTTCCGCTGGCTTGGCATCGTCGCTGCAGCCGCAGTCGCAGCAGTCCTGGGCTACAAGAGCCTGGCGATTCATCTGGCCGCTCGCGCAACGAGTTCGGAGAATGTGGCCCTGGCCGCTCCGGTCGTTTCCCATTCGGCCGAGGCTGCGTCATGGATCGCGATGCTTCATCTTGCCCAGGGGCAGGCGGGCGCAGCGGAAGACATGGCTAGGCTTTCCCTTCGGACCAGCCCGATCAATCCTCGCGCCATTTCCGTGCTCGCCGCAGTCAGCCATGCTCAAGGCGACAAAATGGCCGCCGCGCAGCTACTCTCGCTCGCCACATCGGCAGGCTGGCGCGAACCGCTTGTCCAGTACTGGATCCTGAGTGCCGCTCTTGAAGCCGGCCAGCCCGAACTGGCGGCCGAGCGCGCGGACGCGCTTCTTCGGCAGGGAGTGAGCGAGGACCAGGTCGTCGCGCATTTGCGGCAATTGCTTGCTACTCCGCAGGGCAGGAGCGCAGTCGCCGCCCGGCTCGCCGACCATCCGATGTGGAGAAGCCGATTGCTCAGGCAGCTATCGGATTTGAGTCCGCCTCAGCTCCGAGCGCATTCCCAATTGCTCCTGGCAATGCGTTCGGCCGGGGTGGAGCCCAGGCCCGAGGAAATCGCTTCGCTGGTGCGCCGACTGATGGATACCGGCGACTTCCAACGGGCTCGAGACGTCTGGACCGCACTGGTCGAAGACGGGCGACGCACGCTCGTCCACGACGGGAGTTTCGAGGCTCTGGGTGATCGAACGGCACGCGAAACAGCCGCCTTCGAATGGACCATGACCGATCCGCTCGGCATCCGCGCGGCGGTCGAGCTGCCGCCACGGCCTTTGGCGGGCCGGGCGGTTCGAGTTTCGGCCGAAGGGGGTGCGGCCGGAGTTTTCCTGGAGCAAAGCGTCGTTCTTCTCCCTGGGCATTACTCGCTGGAACTGGCAACCCTCGAAGCTGAAGGCGCGGAGCTCAGGACCCTCAGGCCGCGCCTCCAATGTGTCGGCGGCCCGTCCATTTCGCCTCGGTTCCTGGGCGCTGCCGGCGCCGGCTGGTCCAGGCTCCACTTTCGCTTCGAAGTGCCGGCCGGCTGTCCGGCTCAGCGGCTCGGTCTTGGATTGAGCGGTGAAGGCGCCGGGCGCGTCGGATTGTGGCTCGACGAGGTTTCGATCAGCGCCCTGTGAATCGAGCGCTCGCTGTCGGGGCGAGCCCCATTACCGGGAAAATCCCGGATCGCATTTACCACTGGACCGACTACCCTTGGCCGCCGCCGACACCTCTGCGCATGCAGCGGGCAGGCGGAGTAGATGAGCAGCTTGGCGCGAAGGCTCGGGGGTAAGATGCTTAGGTTTTCGATGATGCTGCTGGCCGCCGCCGCTCTGTCGGCTTGCGCCAACGGTTCGAGGATTTCTTCGAACGTTCCCCGGGGCGCCGCCGCCTACCAGGTCATCCCGGCGTCGGCCAGCGAGCATGCGCGGCAGCAATACCGGATCGGCCCGCTCGACAGCATCAATGTGACGGTGTTCCAGGAGCCAGAGCTTTCGACGGAAGCCACCACTGTCGATGCAACCGGCAAGATCACGCTGCCGCTCATCGGTTCGATCGACGCTGCCGGCAAGACCGCTTCGGAACTTTCCTCAGAAATCGCGCAGCGGCTGGGCGAGAAATATCTCGTCGATCCGCAGGTCTCCGTCCTCGTCGCCGGTTCGGCTTCCCAGAAGGTGTCGGTCCAGGGGGAAGTGACCGAGCCCGGAGTCTATGAAATCAAGGGCCCGACGACGCTGCTGGAGGCACTGGCGATGGCCAAGGGCGAAACCCGGGTCGCCGCGCTGCGCGAAGTTGTCGTCTTTCGAACCGTTGACGGTCAGAGGCTCGGCGGGGTGTTCGACGTCGCCAGCATCCGCCGCGGCGAAGCGGCTGACCCGCAACTGCGCGGAAACGACGTGATCGTCGTCGGCCATTCGACCGCCAAGTCGATCTGGCGCGACATCGTCACCGCAGCTCCCCTCTTCAACGTCTTTCGGCCCCTTGGGTACTAGGACGAGCCAGGCGCAATGAAAGTGACATCATGAACAACCCAGAGCGCGCGCTGGCGATTTCCGACCGCGAAGAGCGGCTGCTCGCCGCCTTTGCCGAGCGCATGTCGCAGCAGATGTACGGAGACTATGAGGCTTCAGACCCGGCCGAATCGCGAATCGACGTCCGTGCGATCTGGTCGGCTATCTATCGAAACAGAATCCTGATTGCAGCCGTCCTGCTGCTTGCCCTGGCCGGGGGCGTGGCAAGCATCCTGCTGACCACCCCGACCTATCGTGGCGTCACCACCGTTCATGTCGATCAGCAATCGGCGAAGGTGCTCGGCACCGAGGATGTCGAACCGGTGCCTTCCGCCCAGGAGGCCGAGCTTTTCCTGCAAACTCAGGTCGACATCATCAAGAGCCGGGGCCTGGCCTCTCGTGTCGCCGCCGACCTGAACCTGATCGGGGATGAAGAGTTTCTCGCTGCCGTCGGCGCAAAGCCACTTGACGGCCAGGTCGCGGCGTCCAGGCAGCGCGAGCAGATGCTGCGGCTCCTGGACGAAAATCTAACCGTCACCCTGCCGAGGAAGTCGCGAATCGTCGGGATAGCCTTCGACAGCCGCGATCCCCGGATCGCCGCCGAGGTGGCGAACAGCTTCGCGGAGAATTTCATCAGCTCTAACCTTCAGCGCCGGTTCGACATGTCGGCCTATTCGCGCAACTTCCTCCAGAAGCAGCTGGCGCTGACCAAGGCCAAGCTAGAGCAGTCGGAGCGAAGCCTGATCAGCTACGCCCGAAGCGCGCAGCTGATCGACGCAAGTGCAGGGGCGCCGACCGTCGGCGAACAAACGGGACCGCGCTCGCTGACCACCGCCAACCTGGTTCAGCTCAACCAGGCCTATTCCCAGGCCTTGGCGAGCCGGGTGGCTGCGCAGCAGCGTTGGGCGCAGGTCCAGTCGGCACCCCTCCTCAGCCTTCCCGAAGTTCTGAGCAATCCGGCAGTCCAGCAGTTGACGCAGAGGCGCGCCGAACTCGAGGGCCTGTATCAGCAAGAGCGCGAGCGAAGAAAGGAAGGTCATCCCACCGTCAGGCAGGTGGCGGCCAACATCGCCGAGCTCGATCGCCAGATCGACACGATCGCATCGGGGATCCGCAATTCGATCAGAGACCAGTATCTGGTCGCGCTGAGGCAGGAGCAGGCCCTGGCGGGCAATGTCGGGCAGCTGGAGAGTGAGACGCTGGCGGAGCAGGACCGGGGCGTTCGCTACAACATCCTCAAGCGCGAGGTCGACACCAATCGGGAACTCTACGACGGCTTGTTGCAGCGATATAAGGAAGTCGGCGCCCAGGCCGGGGTAACCAACAACAACATCTCGGTTGTCGATCGCGCCGATCCGCCGATGGAGCCGGTTTCCCCGCGCCCGGCGGTCAACATGGCGCTAGCCGGGCTGGGCGGCCTGGTCTTTGCTTTCCTGCTCGTGTTCGTCCGCGAACGGTTCGACGACGCAGTGCGCTCTCCCGAGGATGTCGACACGAAGCTCCACCTGCCGCTCCTGGGTGTAGTCCCGCTGATGGTCGGCAGGCCGGAGTCCTTCAAAGCCGCGCTTACCTCGTCGCGTTCGCCGATTTCCGAGGCTCACCAAGCGCTTCGCTCGTCCATCGAGCTGTCCTCCGCGGGGGGCATTCCATCGACTTTGCTGCTGACTAGCAGTCGCCCGTCGGAGGGCAAGTCCACCACGGCCTATGCGCTGGCCCGGGACCTGGCGACTGTCGGCCAACGCGTGCTGCTGATCGACGCTGATTTGCGGAAGCCATCGCTGCACAGGCTGATGAGCCTGTCCAACGAGGCAGGTCTGTCGAGCATTCTGGCGCGGCAAAAGGAGGTCGACGATGTCATCCAGCCGTCGGATCTCCCGGGCCTGCAGTTCATCGGCACCGGACCGATTCCCCCCAACCCCGCGCAGCTCCTCGCAACCAACCTGCTCGAGGATCTGCTGTCGGGACTGAAGGAGCGGTACGACGTCATCGTGATAGACGGCCCGCCGGTGCTGGGTCTCGCAGACGCTCCCCGGCTGGCGTCAACGGCCGAGAGCGTGGTGTTCGTTATTGAAGCCAACCGGGCGCACCGGGGGCAAGCCAAGGCGGCGCTGAAGCGTTTGCTGAGCGCCAACGCGCGGGTGATCGGCGCCGTTCTCACCAAGTTCGACCCGAAGAAGATCGGCCACGCGGACTACGGCTACGGCTATTCGTACCGGTACGGGAGCGACAACGTGCCGAAGCTGGATGCCGCGTGAAGCCGGTGCAGGGGAGGCTAACCCCATGCGAGTGTTGTTCCTGGGGCTGAACTATGCTCCCGAAGCCATCGGAATTGGGCCTTATTCGACGGGTTTGTGTCAGACGCTCGCTGACGGCGGCCATCAGGTGACCGTAATCACCGCGAAGCCCTACTATCCCCACTGGCGAATCTTCGAAGGCTTTCGTTCGCCGCTGTACCAACGCGCCTATGAGGGTCGGGTCGAAGTCATTCGCTGCCCGCTGTATGTGCCGGCCGAGCCCACCGGGCTTCGCCGCCTGCTGCATCATTTCAGCTTCGCCCTTGCAGCCTTGTTGGCGACGATCCTCTGCAGCTGGCGTCGGCGTGACCTGGTCGTCGCCACCGCTCCGTCGCTGCTCTGTGCACCAGTTGCGGTGCTTGCAGCCCGCCTGTGGCGCGCAAACTGCTGGCTTCACGTGCAGGACTTTGAAGTGGAGGCCGCTTTCGCAACGGGCCTGCTCGATTCCGGGTCTCGGGTGGCGAAATTGGGCCGCGGCTTCGAACGCAGGGTCATTCGCAGCTTCGACCGGGTCAGCTCGATCAGCCCCGAGATGTGCGCGAAGCTCGTGGAAATGGGTATCCCGGCGGAGCGTGTGATCGAGTTCCGCAACTGGGCGGAGGTCGATGCCGTCCGCCCCGCCGGGAGCAGGACCTCACCGTTCCGCGACGAGTGGCGCATCACGACTCCGCATGTCGCGCTCTATTCGGGAAACATTGCGAACAAGCAGGGCCTCGAGGTCGTGATCGAGGCGGCGCGTCTGCTTGCGTTTCGCGACGACATCACGTTCGTCATATGCGGGGACGGGCCGAATTTGACGCGGCTGAAATCCCGATCCGCCGGGCTCGCCAACATTCGGTACAAGGGCCTGCAGCCCTTCTCCAGCCTCGGTGATCTCCTGGCGCTCGCGACCATCCACCTGCTGCCGCAAAAGGCGAGCGCGGCAGATCTGGTGCTGCCGTCCAAGCTCACGAACATGCTTGCCTCGGGCAAACCGGTAATCGCGACGGCGGCGGCGGGCAGCGGCCTGGCGCGCGAGGTCGAGGGCTGTGGGATCGTCGTCGAGCCCGAGGACCCCGCAGCCTTCGCCGCAGCCATCGAGTTGCTGATCGATCAGTCGAGGCTCCATGCCGATGCGAGCCGCACGGCACGCGAGCGAGCGCTGGAGCGATGGTCAAAGCAGCGGATTCTGAGCGACGTTATCCGGGTGATGGAGGATGTGACCGAGCAACCCCGCACGCAGCTGAGCCCCGCCGTCATCGATGGATAGGTCGGGCCAGACGATGGAGAGATGCGACCATGGGAGCCTGCTCCTAGGGAACCGCGACGGCATGAGTCCCACCGCATGTCGCTAACCCGCAGCATGAAAACGGAAGACTATGGGTGGCAGGAAGCGCCGCCCAACAGCAGCGCATACCTTGAGCCGGTGATCCTCCGATTGGCGAAGAGCTATGGCGCCCGCAGTGTGTTGGATGCCGGCTGTGGAAATGGATATCTTGCTGAACGACTTTCCGGGGCCGGCTTCGAAGTCACGGCCGTTGACGGGGATGTTACGGGAGTGCGGATAGCGCGGGATCGGGCTCCGCAGGTCAACTTCCAAATTGGGTTGTTCGAGGACGAGCCGCCAGGGGTCTTCGACTTCGTCAGCTCGACAGAAGTCGTGGAGCACCTCTACTCCCCCCATGTCCTCGTCCGCTACTGTTTTGATGCGCTCAAGCCCGGTGGAATATTGGCGATGAGCACACCGTATCACGGGTATCTGAAGAACCTTGCTCTCTCGATATTCGACAAATGGGACGACCATCACACCGTACACTGGCATGGCGGCCACATAAAATTCTGGAGCCGGAAGACATTGACGAAGCTGCTCTCGGATGCCGGGTTCGAGGTGATTGCATTTCACGGTGTCGGCCGCCTGCCTTTCCTCTGGAAGAGTATGGTCCTGGTGGGCCGGAAACCCCTCGACACCGAAGCGGCCGCTCCTCCGCCGGAGCAACCGCATCGAGGGCTCCGCAATGATTGACATTGGGGGGATCCTCCTGGTCGCCATCGCAGTGGCGCTCATTGGATATGCGCTTCGGCTGAAGGCGCCGGCGTTGCTGATATTCTGCGTCATCTTCAGCTTGGGCCATGTAGTCCCAATCCTGACGAAGCTGGGGCTGTTGGAAATCAGCTATTCCGCTCTGCCGCCCGAGCGCTCGGACTACGACCAGCAGACGCTTGCAATGGCTTTCCTCGCTTGTCTGGGCGTCGTGGCAGGCTACTTCGCCTGGCGGGGCAAAGCGCCGACCCGGCCGGCGTTAATCGGCCGGCGTTGGGTGCGGTCGGATGCTCTGGACGCCTTGCCTAAAGTTACATGGGCCCTGATCGGGGTCATCTTGGCGCTTGTGACATTTCCGGCTGGTGGTCCGATCGCCTTTCTCGAGATCAATTTCGTGCGAGTGATACCGGAGCACAGCACCATTGCGACGGCGATCTATCTATGTGCGGTCATCTGCGCAGTGCTCGCCACCGTGCAGCTCGTTATCGACCTTCAGCGGGGGCGACATCCCCGGTTCGTGCAGCTGGCTGTCACGTCGATGATATTCTGGTCCATGGGGGGAAGGCTGCAATTTTCGGTCACCGTTGCCGCCTATGCCCTGGCGATGCTGCGCTACCGCTATTTGAGCAAGAAAGCGTTATGGATCCTGGTGCTCGCCTCTGCACTACCGGTGTTTGCAACTATCTATATTCGCTTGAGCCTGCAGGGGCGCCACACCACTTTGGGCGAATCGGTCACCCATACGCTCGACGAACTCTCGATGCTCGGTTCCTACAATCTGGCGGTGCAATATGTGGCAGAGGCCGGCCACCAGCCATTGCTCTGGCTTTCGCAGTTGGAAAGCCTGCTTCCCCGGGCATTCAATCCCGACAAACCCCAACAAATCAGCCGGCTATTTCGGCAGCTCTTCTGGGGCGATGAACTGGGAGGTGTACCGCCGGCTCTCGTGGGCGAATTCTACATCATCGGCGGCTTGGCTTTCTGTATGATCGGCGGACTTCTCTTGGGTCATCTGCTCCGGCGGCTTGATCAGCTCTACCGCTATCCCCAGGGGAGGTCTGTGGTGGAGCAGGCCGCGATCTTTGCCTTCATACCTCTCGTTTCGTTCTATTTGGTAAGGGTGGGCATGGATTCATCGATCTTCAGAATCGTCCTTTCTCTGCTTGTATTCGGAGGGTTGGGCTTTGTGATTCCGAAGGCGGCCGTTCAGCGGTTTCGGAAGCTCAGTACCGGCCGGCAGGTTCTGAGCAGCTAGGAGAATGCTCCCCAGTCGAATTTCAAATTGCCCTCTTGGTCGCGCGACTGGCTAACCGCTCCTAAAGTGCCCGAACCCCGCGGCCGTGCAGCGAGGATAAAGCGGCTCTTATTTGGGCCGGGCGTATGTATGAATGCGACCGCGGCAATCCGTGGCGCTGTACGGCCCTGAGGATCAACGCGTAGTGAAACCAGACGGTGATCAACGAAGCGGCCACCATCCCGAGAGCTCCGTAACGCGCAGCGAGGGGGACCAGGAGCGCCAGGCCAAGCGAACTCGACCAAAAGGTATAAGCCATGAATTTCCGGTGGTGACCATTCAGTGGAAGCGCTTGAGATGAGCCACCCATCACGATGTGCGTATAGCCGAGGAGCGATTGAAGGATCAGAACCGGCCCCACGGCCGCGTAACCGGCACCCAGCAAGAGCGGCCCCACCCGATCGGCAAAGATAATCAACGCAAGTAGGCCGGGGGCGACGGCCAGCGAGACGAGTGTCACGAGGGAGCGCATCCGCGTCTCGACCTGCCTCCCTTCCTCTCCCGGGCGGGCCACGAGATAGTAAGAGACCGAATAGGTGATCACAATCGCCGGCAGCGCAAATACGGCAGCGAGTCTGTTCGAGGCGGAATAGATCGCAAGCTCGCTGGCCGAGACCACAAGCGCTCCGCTCCAGAGGAAAATGTGGCCGCGCACCTGGAACAGCCCGGTCGAAACGAGGTTCGAGCCGTTCATGTCGGCAAGCTTGCGAAGGTTCAGGCGACGAAGCTTCGAAACACCCAGGTCGATGTTTCGCATTGTGCTGAGAATCAAAGGAGCCAGGCAGGCGAGCGACGCGAGCAGAAGCCCAAGGATCGTGGTCCCGAGAGGGTCGTTCGAACCCGGGACAAGGAAAGCCACCCAGGCGAGCGTCACGGCATTTTGCAGGGTTCCGCCGTAGGTACCGAAATTACCCAAGATCGTCGCTGAGAATACCTTGTTCTGGGCGCGCAGGACCTCGCCCAGGTAGAGCTGGATTACATAGGCCAAACATAAGGCCGCCCCGATCGCCCCCGCCCGGGACAGTTGCTGCTGCGATTCCTCGACCCAGAGACCTGGCGCCGCGAGCAAAATGACCGCGAACGCGGAGCCGAGCGCGGCCGAGGTCAGCAGTCCGGCGGCGATCAGGCTGTCCGGCGGGCCCAACGAGTCCTGATTGGCGGGATTGAGCAGCTTGATGAGGGATTGGCTGAATCCGGCATTCCCCAACACTGCAGCGGCCCCGGCCATGCTGAGGAGCAGCACGACCGAAGCGAATTCCTGAAGCGAAAGCATGCGGGCAAGCAGGATCGTAATAGCGATGCTTGACAGGCTGTTCAGGACCCGAAGCGCTGAGAGGATGATGGTACTGCGTAGCACGTCACCCTCTTTTCCCTGCTCTGCGATCGGTGAGGCTCGCGGAGGAAATCTTAGAAATACGCGACCGCCGCATACCGCTGGGTGTAGAGGTAGCACTGATGCTTCGCACCTCTGACGAAATTCAACTGCGCTCTCCTCCCCTTTGAGGTCTGAAGGAACGCCTTGATCGTATCTTGCTCCCCCCGCCGCTCCGCATCGTCGAAGACGGCTACGAACTCGTCTCCGAGGCAGCGGTCAAGGATCTCCAGCGATGCCCACCTCGAGTAGCGTTTGGTCCCGACCGGCGCATCGACGACGATGCAGTCGTAAACATCGCGGAGGCTATCAAGTCCCTCATAAGCGCTGATATTGCGTCCATGAACCTCCCGGTCGGTCATCTGCATCAACACAACCTCCGTCTTTACACGTTGGCGCACGAATGCGGCCCAGTCGGGGTCGGTCTCGACCGTCGTGACCTTGAGGCGTTGGTCTGCCAACGCGTTCAGCAGGATAGTCGATTGACCCGCTCCAAGCTCGAGCACCGATTTGACGCCGCT
The DNA here is from genome assembly GCA_035514495.1 of Sphingomicrobium sp. Lineage (GTDB taxonomy): Bacteria > Pseudomonadota > Alphaproteobacteria > Sphingomonadales > Sphingomonadaceae > Sphingomicrobium. The sequence continues at coordinate 25,219 of DATKAY010000183.1, forward strand.
TTCGGTTGCGAGTCTAAAAAGGCCGTAGAGCAAAGACCAATTTGCAGCTCCCTTGACCGGGTAGAGCGGGGGAAGAGCGACTGAGAGGCCTCGAGCGGCGTTGTCGAGCAGCCCCTGGTAGAATATCTCACGCGCCAAGGCCGCCACATCCAGTTCGGGGAGCAGCAGCGAACGACGTAAGAACCTCGACTTCAAGAATTTCAACGAGGTTATCATGCGGCCAGCCCCTTAACCGTTCAGTGCTGCTCGGCTCTGCGCAACGGCAGGGCTGAGTCGATGTTTTTCGTGCCGGCCTCGACAGCTTCGAGAAGGCCCAGTGCGGCTCTGTCGATGTGAAAACGCGACAGGTAACTGTCGCGTGCACGTTCCCCCATTCTTTCGCGCTCGCCTTCATTTAATGCCAAGTAGCGGTCGAACAGCCGGTCGGTACCGGCTTGGTCATCTGTATCCACGAGCCCGGCGCCGTCCGTCGCTATTTCGCGCCAGATGTTGATCTTGTCCGAAATCAACACCGGCTTACCGGCAGCCATCGCCTCCGCCACGACGATGCCGAAATTCTCGTGATGGGAAGGTAGAATGAACGCGGTCGCGCCGTGATAGGCCCCCCACTTCGTCCGGCCCTGCACCATTCCTGGCCAGTGGATGCGTTCGCTGATCCCAAGGGACTTGGCCAAGCTTTCGAGTTCTACGCTCCACCCTGGCTGATCAGGGCCGGCGATCACCAGGTCGGTCTCGGGCATCCGCGCGGCAAAGCTGGCAAAGGATCGGATGAGAAGGTCGCAGCCCTTCTTGGGATGGATGCGCGACAGAAAGAGAAAATAGTCGCGCATGCCGAGCGCGGGCATGCTCCGGCGAAACTCGGCCGATAGCTCGTTGGCGGGTCCCATGGCATCCGCCGCTCCATAGGAAACCACGCGTCCCTTGAACTTGTACGGCCAAAACATGCCTCGCGCGCGGAGCATTTCCTCTTCGCTCGTAAAGAGGACGCTCGCAGCGTTCCGAAGCAGGACTCCTTCGTTGAAGACCCACAAGATCCGCTTCAGTTGATGCTTTGCTGGCTTGGATTCCCGCTCCCACGGATCCAGCATTCCGTGGGTAAATACGAAGTAGGGAACGCCGCTTCCTGTCAATCCGAACCGGGCCGCCATCGCAGCATAGTTCCACAGTCCCGAAACGATCGCCGCATCATAATGGTGAATGTTGCGCTTGATCCATCGGACGGCGCCGGGAGTATAGCCGAACCTCTCCCAGATGCGGCCGTTTCCCTGTGGCACGAGAGATCCTGGCGATCCCAAGGGTATCACCGTGCCAGGAAATTCAAGCAGGAAGGGCGCATCGGGCGGGTCCATCGTCACGACATCGTGGACATGGCCTAGCTTGCGCCAGGCGTTGGTGATCTGCGCGACGCCCTCGATAGGGCCGCCTCCAAGCGGATCCACGGAGATCATGATTCGCAAGACCTTGGTCACCGCGCCCGCTCCGCTGGCGACCTGCCTCGATTTGCCCGCGTCTGCGCTTCGTACAGCTTTGCATCCACCAGAAATCGGAACCAGAATCCCTGAAGGACATGGTAAATGAAACCGGGACGACCGTCGGCAAAGCCAAGCAAGAACAAGTACCGGTACGTGAAGTACAGGAACGCCCGTAATAATAGAGGCAATCGGTAATACCTGGACTTCAGGTATCGCTTTCGCTCTATTGGAGTCCCCGCAATATTTGGTACAATTTGTCCTTCAGGAGACAGATCTCCGGAGCTGACTTCGAGTGCCTCCATATCCGACCATCGGTTGTGGCTGGTAGTCCACGCGCTCAAAGATTGCTCTTGGTGGTCGAGGATGAATGCTTTTATTTTTCCTACTTTGCCGCTGGGGACGTAGTGCTGATCGTACAGGCGCTCTTCACACCGTCCAAATCCGCGTCTGAACAGCCGGTAATGCCAAGTTCGCGCAATTCCTCCGAATCTCAGAGTCCGGCCGAAGAAAACGATCTTCCGACCAACCATATATCCCGAAAAGGGGCCGCCAGGAAAATCCAGTTCTCGTATTTTTTGCTGGAGCTCCGGTGTCAGCTCTTCGTCAGCATCGACATGGAGCTGCCAGTCATGGCGAAGCGGCAGGTTGTCGATCGCCCAGTTCCGCTGGTCGGCGTAATGCAGGAACGGCCGTTGGTGGATCTTCGCCCCATATCGACGGCATATTGCAACGGTGCCGTCCGTGCTGAAAGAATCGACGACGTGAATGTCGTCCGACAGACCGGCGAGTGCGCGTAACGTGCGATCGATCGACGCCTCCGAATTGAAAGTCAGTATGACGACGGAAAGCCCGACCGCCGGCACCTTCACAGTCTGGCTGGCGACTTCGTCATGTTCGTGGTGCGAGCCCGAACCTTGGATTGCTCCGGCACCTGGCGAGGACCCCTGGCGCACTCTCTTGAACAGGAAGTCCGCCTGGGTGAGGCCGAACGCCTCCGTCACTGCCTGATTGAACGTGCCGGCCAGTTCGAAGCCGCGGCTCGAAAGATACGACGTGACCTCGTCGAATAGCGGTTGCCCCTCATAGAGCTCGACGTAGGAGAGCTCGATGTACAAATAGTCGACAAGCTCCAGTTGATCGCATCCCCTGAGCACCTCGAGCTCGCCGCCCTGGACGTCCACCTTCACGAAAATCGGCCGGTTCAGATCGTGCAGATCTACGCATTCGCCGAGCCTCCGGAGGGGCACTTCCACTTTCGCCGCAGTGCCGACGCCGAATGCCGCCTCCTGGTTGGTACCCGGCTTCAGCAGGGAGGAACTATCGTCCCGCGTAGCGACAAAGAAATCGGCTGCACCGTGCCTGTCGGACAGCGCCGTCTTGTGAATCGCCGCCAGCGGGTCAGACCGAAAGATCCTTTCGAACGTCGTAGCCGCGTCGGAGAGTGGCTCGAAGGCGATGATTCGCGCCTCTGGGTAGATGGCGCGAAAGGCGAGACTGAACTGCCCCTTGTTGGCGCCGACGTCGATCAGCGTCCCTGACCGGCAGGTGCGGATCACTTCCATATGCTCGATCGCTGCGGCCACGCGCTCGACCAGGGCCGCGCGAACGAACGCCGGGCGGGTGACCAGCCGCAGCGCCTTCTTCATTTTGGATGCCGTATTCACCGGCCTTGACCAGCCAGCCGCCGGTGGCCGAGGAACCAGGCGTGGACCGCCGCCACGCTGTCTCGAAAGCGTCCCTTCGGCAGTTCAGTGTCAGCTGGCATTGGGTTTTTTCCGGGCGAAGATGTGCAGGTTCGTCGCAAGGGATTCCGGTGCGAGCCGAAAGAACAGTTTGGCGATTGCAATGAGGAGCTTCGAGCGCTGCACATAAGGCGGCTCGGGATTGTGCAGGTAGGAAAAATCCTCCCAATCCGGCATTCCGAAATACCGTCGTACCTGCCGCCTGGTGTTGAGCCTGTACGCTGTGGGAAAGACATCGTGCTCCTGCCTGTCGGGCTGGAGGTGCCTCAGCAGTCTTGAATGCAAGCGGTTGGGTACCAGTCTGGCTGCAACTCCGGTCATCCCCCAGCGGTTCGGGGTTCGGGCGCAAAACCAGCCGCCGGGGCGAAGCACGCGGAGTATTTCCTGGGCGAACGGTTCCGGCCTGTGCACGTGCTCGAGCACCCAATCCGCGTAAACGAGGTCGAAGGCGGAATCGTCGAAGGGCAGTGGGCTGTTGGCGTGGATCACATGTGCCTCATCCAGGAATGGATGGCCGAGCACCGCCGGATCGATATCTGCGCCGACAAGCCTCTGCACTTTGCCCTGGACCTTCGCCAGCGCTGATTTGAACGGTGCCGCTGGCGAGAGCAGCTGGGCGCCTCGCCCCGCACCAATGTCCAGCACCCTCATGGATGGATCGAGAAGGGCGTTCAGGCGCGTGTAGAATTCGATGGTTCCGTCGACACGCGAGAATCCGCCTGCCGCCATCTCGGGATATGCTTTTTGCAGATTGACGCTTGGGCTTGCCATTGAAATCCGCCTCCAAAAGGTCATGCGGCCAGCCGCCGGTTCTCGAGAAACCAGGCATAGGTTGCCGCCACCCCGTCCTTCAGCGAGACTTTCGGTGACCAGCCCATCGCCTTCAGCTTTTTGCCCGACAAGAGCTTGCGCGGAGTGCCGTCGGGCTTGCTCGGGTCGTGCACGAGACTGCCTCGAAAGCCGACGACCTCCATTACCAGACGCGCGAGCTGCTCGATGGTCAGATCCTCGCCCGAGCCGAGGTTGACATGGCTCTCTTCCGAATATTGCTTCATCAGGAAAATGCAGGCGTCGGCCGCGTCGTCGACGTGCAGGAACTCGCGACGCGGTTTGCCGGTCCCCCAGATTTCAATCGACGAAGCGCCGCTGAGCTTCGCCTCATGTGCCTTGCGGATCAGCGCCGGCACGACGTGGCTCGACTGCGGGTCGAAATTGTCGCCCGGGCCGTAGAGGTTCGTCGGCATCGCCGAGATGAAGTCGCGGCCGAACTGGCGGCGGTACGCCTGGCAGAGCTTCAAGCCGGCGATTTTCGCAATCGCATACCATTCGTTGGTCGGCTCGAGCGGAGCGGTGAGAAGTGCGTCTTCGCTGATCGGCTGGGGCGCGAATTTGGGGTAGATGCAGCTCGAGCCGAGGAACAGCAGCTTCTCGACTTCGGATCGGTGCGCGGCGCGGACGACATTCGCCGCGATCATCAGATTGTCATAGAGAAAGTCGGCCGGGCAGCTTTGATTGGCGAGGATGCCGCCGACCCTCGCCGCCGCGAGAAACACTGTGTCGGGCCGCTCGGCTTTGAACCAGCTATCGACGGAGCTCTGGTTGCGCAGGTCGAGCTCGGCACGGTCCGCAGTGAGTATCGTGCAGTCTTCGCTCTTAAGACGGCGCAGGATCGCGCTACCGACCATTCCGCGATGTCCTGCGACGAAGACATTCGTTCCGGCAAACGAGTAAGTCATCTCACGAGCCTTTGCCGATCGGCGCATTGCGCATGACGTCGAGATCCGACTGCACCATTTCCTGCGCGAGTTCGCGGGCGGTGGTCCGATGGCGCCATCCGAGCTTCTGATGTGCCTTGCGCGGATCGCCGATCAGGAGCTCGACTTCGGTGGGCCGAAAATAGCGCGGGTCGATAGCGACCCGAAGCTCGCCGGACCGGCGACAATAGCCCTTTTCGTCGACGCCTTTGCCACTCCACTGAAGGTCGATGCCGACATCTTCGAAGGCCCATTCGACGAAGGTCCGCACGGTGGTGGTTTCGCCGGTCGCCAGCACGTAATCGTCGGGCTCTTCCTGCTGGAGCATGAGCCACATGCCCTCGACATATTCGCGGGCATGGCCCCAGTCGCGCTTGGCGTCCAGGTTGCCGAGATACAGGCGTTCCTGCCTCCCATGCCTGATCGCAGCGGCGGCTCGGGTGATCTTGCGCGTGACGAACGTCTCGCCCCTCAGCGGGCTTTCGTGGTTGAACAGGATTCCGTTGGAAGCATGCATTCCGTAGGCTTCGCGGTAATTCACCACGATCCAGTAAGCGTAGAGCTTGGCCGCCGCGTAGGGCGAGCGAGGGTAGAAGGGCGTGCTTTCCCGCTGGGGAGTTTCCTGGACGAGACCGTAGAGTTCGGACGTGGAGGCCTGGTAGAACCGGGTTTTGTCCACGAGCTTCAGGATGCGCATCGCCTCGAGCAGACGAAGCACGCCAACGCCGTCCGCATTGGCCGTGTACTCGGGCGTCTCGAAGCTGACCTGCACGTGGCTCTGGGCCGCGAGGTTGTAGATTTCGTCGGGCTGAACTTCCTGGACGAGGCGGATCAGATTGGTGGAATCGGTCAGATCGCCATAATGCAGAACCAGACGCGGGTCCTCCGAATGAGGATCTTCGTACATCTCCTCGATTCGGCCGGTGTTGAACGAAGAGGACCGCCGTTTAACGCCATGGACGCGATAGCCTTTGTCCAGCAGCAGGCGGGCGAGATACGCCCCGTCCTGGCCGGTGATTCCGGTGACGAGTGCTACTTTCTCAGCCATGATTTCTCAAACATTCCTCTCGGTCGATTGGGGATCGGCGGCGGTTCAATAGGCGTTCGGATGGATGAGCACTCGAGCCGTCCTCAGCAGGATCAGCACATCGCGCCAGAGGCTCCAGCCGACGAGATATTCAAGGTCCGACTGAACCCGGTTGATGACGTCGGCCTTGGTGGCGGTCGTTCCCCGGAATCCGCGGACCTGCGCCAGCCCGGTGATTCCGGGCTTGATCCCGTGCCGCTCCCAGTATCGGCCCTCAATTTCCCAGAAGAGAACTTCCTCCGCTTTCGACTCCAGCGCGTGCGGGCGCGGGCCCACCATGCTCATGTCGCCGGCGAGGACGTTGATTAGCTGGGGGATTTCGTCGAGGCTTGTGCGTCTCAGCAACCGGCCAAGCCGGGTGACTCGATCGTCGCCCCGTTGCGTTGACCTGATGCCGGCACCGTCTTCCGCGTCGGTGCGCATTGTCCGGAACTTCAGGATCTGGAAAATCCGGTTTCCCTCGCCAACCCTGGGCTGCCGGAAGAACACCGGCCCGGGGCTGTCCAGCTTGATGAGGATGGCCAGGGCGGCGAAGACGGGGGCGAGCAGCACGAGCGCAGTGACGCTGACGCAAAGGTCGAGGATGCGCTTCTTGATCGAATCCGCCAGTCCCAGCGGCTTCAATCCCACCACCAGGGTGGTGTGATCCTCGTACCGGCGAAGTTCGAGCGGACCCAGCGAATCCAGTTCGGGGGTCAGCACCTCGACATCGACTCCGACGCCCTTGAGCGCCGCCACCCAGCTGTTCCTGCGCTCGCTGCTTGCGGCCAGAATGACGCAATCCGCATTGTACAGGAACGTGCCGATCCGGTGGAGCGTCAGCGGATCCTTCCTGGTAGCCGAATTGCCATCGGCGATGATTACGATCTCGCCCGATGAGGGGTGTACGGGCGCACCGTCGATCAGCAGGACTTCGTTCGTGAATCGCCCGTTTGTCAGGTGCCCGACCAGGCGCGCGAAGTTCCATCTGAACAGAACCAGCAGAACCGCGGACAAGACCAGCCCGACGGCGAGGACCTGCCGCGAAAAGTGCACGCTGACCTTCAGATAGAAGAATATGCCGATCAGGATCGCTGCGGCGACGATAAGCGACTGGAACGCCGCTCGGATGGCGGTCCTGGGGTTCTTGAGCGCATTGAGGCCGTAGCCGTGGCCGTTGGCGACCAGCAGGACGTAGATCGGGTAAAGGAGCATGAACTGGTCGAGCCCCTGGGAATGCCAGGGCACGCCGAACCGAATGAAGTTCGAAGAGCCGAACGCGGCCGCGATACAGACCAGGTCCAGCAGCAGGAGAGCGGCGTAAAGCCTCATCCTCAGCGCCTGCTTCGAGGTCATCGTTGCCAGCGGCAGCGCGAGCGACGGTATGCGCCCGGCCCGGTTGAATCGCACGGAAAGCGACTGGACATTGGATGTCCCGGCGCCTGGTCCGAGGCTGTATTCGTCAACCACTTCGCAGCCCCCAGAGTCCCATCGGCGCCGAGACGAAGAGCGCGCTTTTCGACCCCGCTCACTCGCGAGCGGTTGCACGCCCCGCCAATGTCATGGGTGCCAAGGCGGGGCGGCCAGAGATATCCGGGAAAATCCCGGTTACCCCCCGCGCCCCTCAAGCGCCATAACCGCCCGCATGCGGGGCAGGATGGAATCGTTGTTGAACGGAGTCGCGTTGATGACGGCGCGCATCGCGCGACCTCGCCGGGGGGAGGGGCGATGAAACTCCAGCCGGTCGGCGGCAAGACGGCCAGGGTAGCGGTTCCTGGCACGACGGTTCGGCCCGTAGTCCTTTGCGGCGGCTCGGGAACGCGGCTGTGGCCGCTGTCGCGCGCACTGCATCCCAAGCAGTTGCTGCCGCTGGCGCGCAGCGAAACGATGCTTCAGTCCACCGTGGCTCGAATAAAACACCCGATCTTCTCGGCCCCAATCGTGGTTTCGGGGGAAGAGCACCGGTTTCTCGTCAGGGACCAGATGGCTGCAATTGCCAAGCAGCCAGACGCCATCATCCTCGAGCCCGAAGGCAGGAACACCGCTCCCGCGATCGCCCTGGCGGCGCAGTGGGTCAGCCAGCAGTCGCCGGACGAGTTGATGCTGGTGATGCCGTCCGATCACGTCATCGCCGATCCACAAGCATTCCTGTCCAGCGTCGAAGCGGCCGTGCCCGCGGCGCTCCAAGGCGCTCTCGTGACCTTCGGGATCGAGCCGACCAAGGCTGAAACCGGCTATGGCTATATAGAGGCCGGAGCCGAGCTTCCGAACGCGCCCGGTGTGCTGAGCGTCGAATGCTTCGTCGAAAAGCCCGATGAGCCCAGCGCCCGGGAATACTGCAAATCTGGCCGGCATTATTGGAACGGTGGCATCTTTCTCTTTCGCCCTCGCGCATTCCTCGACCAGCTGGCCGAGTTCGCACCGGATATCGCCACGGCCTGCGACAAGGCCATGTCCACGGCGATGCGCGACGGCGATTTCGTTCGGCCCGCGGCGGAACCGTTCCTGTCGTCGCCCGCGGTTTCGATCGACTATGCGGTGATGGAACAAACGAAGCACGCCTGCATCGTGCCGGTCAGCATGGGCTGGTCCGACGTCGGATCCTGGGATGCGCTGTGGGACATCAGCGCCAAGGACGAAGACCTCAACGCCCTTCATGGCGACGTGCTGGCGCTCGATACTCGGGGATCCCTGCTGCGCAGCGAAGGTAATTTTACCGTTGCTGCCCTGGGCGTCGAAAATCTCATCGTCGTCGCGACCCGCGACGCCGTTCTGGTCGTGCCCCGGAAACGCGCTCAGGATGCGAAGTTGATCGTGGATGGGTTGAAAGCGGCAGGCAAGAACAGGTGTTCGTTACACCCGAAGGTGCACAGGCCCTGGGGCACCTATGAGACGACCGATGCCGGCGAGCGTTTCCAAACCAAGCGGATCGTCGTCAATCCGGGCGCGAAGCTGTCGCTGCAAATGCACCATCAGCGTTCCGAGCACTGGGTTGTGGTGAGCGGCACGGCGCGGATCACCATCGACGGGCAGGTGCGCCTGCTTCAGGAGAATGAATCGACATTTGTGCCCGCCGGGTCGCTTCATCGACTGGAAAATCCGGGCAAGATCCCGCTTCATTTGATTGAAGTGCAATGCGGACCCTATCTCGGCGAGGACGACATCGTCCGTTTCGAGGACAGTTACGGAAGGCTGCCAAGCGTCGCCTGACGATCCCGCGGGTGCGGGCGAGCGTTCGGGCCCCTGCTCAGCTGCCGCTGCGCTCCAATGCCCGCTCCAGCTCGACCAGATGGGCAACGCAACTCGACCGGGTCTTCGCCATGATCGCCGCCCGATGGTCCTCCACCGTCTTGGGTTTGATGTCGAGCGTGGCGGCAATCATCTTGTTGCTCATGCCCCGGGCCAGCAGCCTGAACACATCCCACTCCCGCGGGGTCAGGCACTCCAGCCGAGCCAGGGCCGCTTGCCGCCGGCTGCTCCACTCGACCGCTTCGGCGACTCCGTCCAGCAGTCTTTGCTCCTGGATCGGCTTTTCCATGTAATCGATGCCGCCAAAGTTCCGGATGGCATCGACGGCCGCGGAGGTCTTGGGCCATGCGGTAATGAAGATGACCGCGGCCGTAGGGGCGCATCGCCGAAGTTTCTCGGCCACCATGAAACCGTCGATTTCGCCCATCATCACGTCGCTGATCACGCAATGCGGCGGCTTGTGTTTGCAGTCTTCGAGCAGCACGGCCGCATCGCTATACGCCGTCGCATCATATCCCGATCGCTGCAGGAACCTGGTGACCGACAGGGCCAGATCGGCGTCGTCATCGAGGACGTAGATGGTTGCAGGCGAGTCCATGCTCACGCCTGCGCCAAATGGGCAGCCGGAAGAACAAGCGTCATTCGCCGCTCGCCTGTCTCGCCGGCTTCTTCGATCAACGAGCCTCCGTGCAACTCCGCGATCGCCTCGACGATGAGTTTTCCGACGCCCATTCCCTGCCGATAGGGAGACTCCGGATCGGGCGTGTTGATCACGGCGATTTCGATCAGCTCGTCGGGGCGTTTGTGAGCGATCAGCTCGACAATGCCGCCGGGACTTGCCGCTATCGCGTTGCGAAGCAGGTTGGTGAGCGCCTGCTGGAGCTCCACGTCCAGGCCGTCGATCGCAAGGTCGCTCCTGATCCGCATCTCGAGCCGGACCGCGGCAGCTTTCGCTTCGGCCGAAATCACCTCGACGACCTCGCGCACCAGCTTCGAGATCGCGATCGTCTTGCGCTCGCCGGTCGGGCTGCCGAAGCTTCGAAGTCGCCGGACCAGCGTCGCCAGGCTTTCGGTCTTGCGGGCGATGAGCGTCGATGTTTCCCGAATCTCCTCCGGGCTGGCGTCCGGCGATGCCGACAGCCGCGCAAGGTAGCTGGTCTCCAGCGAGAGGGTCGAGAGCGGCTGGCTAAGCTCGTGGATTACCGCCACGGACATTGCCCTCAGCGTCTTCAGCCGCTCCGACTGGAGCAGCGCGCGGTCGCGAAGCCGAAGTTCCCGGTCATGCCGTTTCCGGTCGTCGGCATAGCTGCCCGCGAGGAACGCCACGAGCGCTATTCCGGCCAGCTGCAAGTGGATCGAAAGCCCGTTGAGCTGCGCCGGATAGGCCGCGCTTGCCCACAGCCCACCGGCGCTGACGGCCAGTGTCGACGCCCAGGCCAGAAGCCGCCCAAATCTCAGGCCGACCAGGCCGACCGCGAGCATCATCGGGACTAGCCGAACCCCAAAGCCCGCAACCTCGAGACCGATGACGACCAATGTCCCAATCGCAAGAACCGCGGCAGCTTCCAGCCAGGAACGAAGGGGACAAAGGTCCGGCACCGACTTCGCCTTGAGCACAGAAACAAGCCAGAGGGCCGCGGGCGCGATCAGGAGAATTCCAAGGAAGTCGCTGAGCGCGAAGACGAAGAACTGGCCGAGCAATCCGGGAAGCCCTTCGGCAAAACCGCCTCCGAGCGCGAACTGCCAGGGTGCGCTTGCCGCAAATCCCAAGACCGGGGCGAGCAAGGCTGCAATTCCGAACTTGGAGGCTTCGGGGCCGAGCGGCAGCGAGCGGGCGACGATGGGTCGTCCCGCCAAGGCGATTGCAAGCGCATAGCCGAGGGGAGGGCCGACAATGCTGCAAAGAACCAGCAGGTCTGCCGTGGTGCCCAGGCCATAGACGCCGAGGGCAGCCAGCCCGAGGGCTTCGAGCGGCGCGATGACCAGTACCGATCGAGGCCCAAAGTGCCAGAGCGCAGCGAAACGCAAACCGGCCGCCGGGAACAGCAAGCTGTAGGAAATCGAGGTTCCCCATAGGGAAGCGGGCTGGCCCGATAGCAAGGCGAGCTGGTGGAACAATGTGAATGCTACGGTGTAACCGACCGCAGCGAGCATCAGGGGCCAGGTGCCGGAGCTTCTCATCTGCTTGGTTCGCCCCACGCCAGCGCCGGTTGCGCGCGCCGGCCGCCCCCCGAGCCGTCTGAGGAGACGCTTCAACGGTTTGGGAGTCAAGCTGCGAACCGCCGCAATTGATCCAAACTGGTTATACTTAAGCGCGGCCGACCGCGCTGTCGCCTGCTCGAAGCGGGCCGGGCCTATTGCTCCGGCTTGACGAACTTCAGGGTCATTCGGTCGCTTTCGCCGATCGCCAGATATTCGTCTCGGTCCTGTTCCTTTAGCGCGAGCGACGGCGGCAGCGTCCAGACGCCCTTCGGCCAGTCGGCCGTGTCCTTCGGATTGGCATTGACGGCGGATTCCGCTGCCAGCCGGAAGCCGGCCTCCAGTGCGGCCCGCTTGACGGTCGATTCCTTGATGTAACCGCTGTTGAGTTCGCGCTCGTCCGACGCTTCCTCAGGTAGCCGGTGATCGACGATCCCGAGGATTCCGCCGGGCTTCAGCATCGCATAGATCTGCTTGAACGCCTCGGCGCTGTAATCCGCCTTGTCGTCGCGCCTGTAGCCCATTCGCCAATTGTGGACGTTGCGGAAGGTCACCACCACGTCGGCGGTGCCGTCGGGCACTCGCCGGGCGGTTGAGTCGAAGGCGGGGAAGGTGGCCGTGGTCAGGCTGCCGTATAGCGCCGGATTGGCGTCGCGAAGCTTGGCCACCCCTCCCACCTGCCCGTCGGGCGTAGCGAGAATCAGGCGCCCTCCGCCGGCCGCGAGATAGGGCGCCAGGATTTCGGTGTACCAGCCGCCTCCGGGCCAAATCTCGACCACGGTGTCGCTCGGCCGCATTCCAAAGAAGGCGAGGGTCTGGACCGGGTTTCGGTAGCGGTCGCGGGCGACGTTGGCGGGCGTTCGGGTTGGTGAGGCGGCCGCGGCGGCCAGTGCAGCCTCGTAAGTCTGGGTGATTGCCGGATTGCCGGTCATCTGCGCCTGGCATGCCCCGAGTGCGAGGGCGCTGCCGGCAAGTGTCATGAAGATATATCGCGGCTTCATCGATCGCTCCCTTGGTGTTGCCACGCCTTAATGAACCACAGAGCGGCAGGGGAGCAAGCCTCGGACTTAAAGACAGGCCTCGAGATAGGGCTGGTCGAAGCCGAACTGTTTGGCCTTTTCAAGCGTGTAGGGGCGAAGGCCCATCGATCGGTACTCGCCCATGATCCGTCCGTCCGGGCTCTCGTCGAGATATTCGAACTTGAACAATTCCTGCGTTACGATGACGTCGCCCTCCATCCCGATCACCTCGGTGATGTTGGTGGTCCGGCGAGAGCCGTCGCGAAGTCGCTTCACCTGGACGATGAGATCGACCGAATCGGCGATCTGGCGGGAAATCGCCTCCTTCGGGATCTTGATGTCGCTCATCATCACCATGTTTTCCATTCGCGCCAGGCACTCGCGCGGGGAGTTGGAGTGGAGCGTCGCCATCGAGCCGTCGTGGCCGGTGTTCATCGCAGCGAGCAGGTCGAAGCACTCGCTTCCGCGAATCTCGCCAAGGATGATGCGGTCCGGGCGCATGCGAAGCGCGTTGATGACGAGGTCGCGGATGCTGATTGCGCCCTGGCCTTCGAGGTTGGCCGGGCGGGTTTCGAGTGGCAGCCAGTGCGGCTGCTGAAGCCGAAGCTCGGCGGCGTCCTCGATCGTGATCACGCGCTCGCCCGGGTCGATCATTTTCGACAAGGCGTTGAGCATCGTTGTCTTGCCCGAGCCCGTGCCGCCCGAGATGACGACATTCATCCGCGCGGCGCCGGCGATCTTCAGGACCGTCGCCATTTTCTCCGACATCGACCCGAAGCCGCGCATCATGTCGATGGTGATCGGCTTTTCGGAGAACTTTCTGATCGAGATTGCAGTACCGCGAAGCGATAGCGGCGGGATGATGACGTTGACCCGGCTTCCGTCCTGGAGCCGGGCGTCGGCGAGCGGAGTCGTCTGGTCGACACGGCGGCCGACCTTGTTCACGATCCGCTGGGCGATCTGGAAAAGATGCTCCTCGTCGCGGAACTGGATTTGCGCGAGCTCGAGCTTGCCCTTGCGCTCGATGAAGGTCTGCTCGGGCCCGTTGACCATGATGTCGGAAATGTTCGGGTCGGCGAGCAATTCCTCGAGCGGGCCGAGGCCGAGAAGCTCGTCGACGAGGACTTTCTCGAGGGCGAACTGCTCGCGGCGGTTCAAGGTGATCTTCAGCTCGGCGAGGACCTCGCTGATGATCGGCCGGAATTCCTCTGCGAGCTCGTCCTTGCTGAGAGTCGCCGCGGCTTCGGGGTCGACTCGCTCGAGCAGGCGCGGAAGCACCTGTTCCTTGATCCGGTGGACCGAGGCTTCGAAGCCTTCCTGCTTGCTGCTGGCGGCCTTGCCGCTGGCGTTCTGGCGAGTGTTGAGCCGGTCCATCGCGCCGCCCGGAACGGGCGCCTCGGCGCCGTCCTCTCCGTTCGGGGAAAGATCTTCAACCGGAGGAAATTGTTCACCGCTGTCGGGCTCGCCGGATTTGGACCCGGGGCTGCCCTTCATCGGTTTCGCGACGCCGAACGACGGCCGCTGACCGGCCGACAGACTGCCACGTTTGCCGAATGCGTTCATTCTGACCCCGAGTTGAAACCACGAAGAAACCGTGGCCGGGGATAGGATGGAATGTTTTAGGAAAAGCTAACCGCGTTTGGAAAAACTGTCCCGAAAGGGGACAAGGTTCACTCGCCCGCCTTCTCGGCGAGGATGGTCAGCCCCTTTTCACCGACTTCCGCAAAGCCGCCGCTGACCGGAATGCGCTCGGGAGAACCGCCGGCGCTTTCATAGACCGCGACCTCGTCGCCGTCCTTCAGCACCGTCATATAGGGCGCATGGCCGGCCAGGATGCCCTCCTGGCCCTCGGTCCCGGATATCACGACCATGTGGACGTCCTTGGACATCACCAGCCTGTCGGGGGTCACCAGCTCGAAATGCAGGTCCGCCATCGGCTCAGGCTTCCTCGGCCATCTTCTCGGCCTTCTCGACCGCCTCGTCGATCCCGCCGACCATGTAGAAGGCGGATTCCGGAAGGTGGTCGTATTCGCCGGCGACCACCGCCTTGAACGATCGGATCGTCTCCTCGAGCTGCACGAACTTGCCCGGAATGCCGGTGAAGACCTCGGCGACGTGGAACGGCTGGCTCAGGAAGCGCTGGATCTTGCGGGCCCGGCTGACGGTCAGCTTATCCTCTTCGGAAAGCTCGTCCATGCCGAGAATGGCGATGATGTCCTGCAGGCTCTTGTAGCGCTGGAGCGTTTCCTGGACGGCGCGGGCGGTCTCGTAATGCTCCTGGCCGACGGCGCGCGGCTCGAGGACTCGGCTGGTCGAATCGAGCGGGTCAACCGCCGGATAGATGCCGAGCTCCGAAATCGCGCGGTTGAGCACGGTCGTCGCGTCGAGGTGGGCGAAGGACGTCGCCGGTGCCGGGTCGGTAAGGTCGTCGGCGGGAACGTAAATGGCCTGGACCGAAGTGATCGAGCCCTTCGTCGTCGAGGTGATCCGCTCCTGGAGCTCGCCCATGTCGGTGGCAAGCGTCGGCTGATAGCCCACGGCGGAAGGAATTCGGCCGAGAAGCGCCGACACTTCCGAGCCGGCCTGGGTGAATCGAAAGATGTTGTCGACGAAGAACAGGACGTCCTGGCCTTCGACGTCGCGGAAATATTCGGCCAGGGTCAGCCCTGACAAGGCGACCCGGGCGCGAGCTCCCGGTGGCTCGTTCATCTGGCCGTAGACCAGCGCCACTTTCGAGCCTTCGGAGGTCGCGTTGCCCTCCTTGTCCTTGGCGATGACCCCGGCGTCGAGGAACTCGTGATAGAGGTCGTTGCCTTCACGGGTGCGCTCCCCGACCCCGGCGAACACGCTGGTTCCGCCATGGCCCTTGGCGATATTGTTGATCAGCTCCTGGATGAGCACGGTCTTGCCGACCCCGGCGCCGCCAAACAGGCCGATCTTCCCGCCTTTTGCATAGGGTGCGAGCAGGTCGATGACCTTGATCCCGGTGACGAGGATGCTGGTCTCGGTCGATTGTTCGACGAACTCCGGCGCCTCCCGGTGGATCGGAGCGGTTCCGTCGGCGCCGATCGGTCCGAGCTCGTCGATCGGCTCGCCGATGACGTTGATGATTCGGCCAAGGGTCTTGGGGCCGACCGGGACTTCGATCTGCGAGCCGGTGTCGCGGACTGCCTGCCCGCGGGTCAGTCCGTCGGTCGAATCCATGGCGATCGTCCGGACCACATTCTCGCCGAGGTGCTGGGCGACCTCGAGGACCAGCCGGTTGCCGTGGTTGTCGGTCTCGAGAGCGGCGAGGATCGGCGGAAGTTCGCCCTCGAAGGAGACGTCGACGACGGCGCCGATCACCTGGGCGACCTTGCCGACCAGGTCGCGGCTCTTCGCTGGCGCCTGCGGGGTCTTGCCCGAAGCGGCGGGCTTCTTGGTGCGGGGTTTGGTGGGGGCGGCGGTTGCCATCTGATGCTCGTCCTCTTTTCGAATAACTTTAAAGCGCTTCGGCGCCGGAAATGATCTCGACCAGCTCGGTCGTGATCGCGGCCTGACGGGTCCGGTTGTACTTGATCGTCAGGCGATTGATCATGTCGCCGGCATTGCGGGTCGCATTGTCCATTGCGGTCATCTGCGAGCCGTAGAAACCGGCCTGGTTCTCGAGCAGTGCGCGATAGACCTGGACCGCGATGTTGCGCGGCAGGAGCGCCGAGAGGATTTCCTCCTCGTCCGGCTCATAATCGATCATCGCGTTGCTGGAAGCGCCTTTTTCGCCAGCTTCGGCGCTGGGGCGGATCGGAACGACCTGCTCGACCACCGGCTCCTGGACCAGGGTCGATTTGAAGTTCGCATAGGCGAGATGGGCGACGTCGAACCGGCCGCTCTCGAACCGGTCGATGATATCGTCGGCGATCGCCTGGGCGGCACCATAGGTCGGGTTCTTCATCTCGGTCGTGTTGTGCTGGCCGACGATCGACTTTGGAAAGACCCGCTGGAGGATCGGGCGGCCCTTTCGACCGACCAGGTAGAAATGGACGGTCTTGCCGTCCTTTAGCAGCTGGTCCGCCTTGCGGCGGGCGGCCCGCACAATGTTGGTATTGAAGGCCCCGGCAAGGCCGCGATCGCTGGTGACGACGACGATCAAATGGGTGTCGTCGCTCCCGGTGCCAGCCAGCAGCTTGGGACTCTGCGGTCCGACCTCGACCCGGCTGGCGATCGACTCGACGACATCGCGCATCCGCTCCGAATAGGGGCGGGCGGCGGTGGCGTTCTGCTGAGCGCGCCTAAGCTTCGACGCTGCAACCATGTTGAGCGCCTTGGTGATCTTCTGCGTCGACTTCACCGAGCCGATGCGGACCTTGAGTGCCTTGAGGCTCGCCATCTTATGCGAACTGCTTCCCGAACTTGGTCATCGCGTCCTTCAGCTTGTCGGTGGTCTCGTCGTCGAGCTGCTTGGTCTCGCGGATCGTCTTGAGGATGTCGGAATGCTCCGAACGAAGGAAGCTCAGCATCGCGGCTTCGTAGCGAGTCACCTCGCCGACCTCGATGGAATCGATGAAGCCCTTGGTTCCGGCGAAAATCGACGCGACCTGCTCTTCGACCGGCATCGGGCTGAACTGCGGCTGCTTGAGCAGCTCGGTCAGCCTGGCGCCGCGGGCGAGAAGGCGCTGGGTCGAGGCGTCGAGGTCGGAGCCGAACTGGGCGAAGGCGGCCATCTCGCGATACTGGGCGAGCTCCAGCTTGATCGATCCTGCGACCTTCTTCATCGCCTTGGTCTGCGCCGCCGAGCCGACCCGGCTGACCGACAGTCCGACGTTAATCGCCGGCCGGACGCCCTGGTAGAACAGCTCGGTCTCGAGGAAGATCTGCCCGTCGGTGATCGAGATCACGTTGGTCGGGATATAGGCCGACACGTCGCCCGCCTGAGTCTCGATGATCGGAAGGGCGGTCAGCGACCCGGCGCCATTGTCGTCGTTCATCTTCGCCGCGCGCTCGAGAAGTCGGCTGTGAAGGTAGAAGACGTCGCCGGGATAGGCCTCGCGGCCCGGCGGGCGGCGGAGCAAAAGCGACATCTGGCGATAGGCAACCGCCTGTTTCGACAGATCGTCGTAGACGATGACCGCGTGCATCCCGTTGTCGCGGAAGTATTCGCCCATCGTGCAGCCGGCGTAGGGCGCCAGGAACTGCATCGGCGCCGGCTCGGAGGCCGTGGCCGCGACGACGATGGTATAGTCCATCGCGCCATTCTCTTCGAGCGCGCGGACGATCTGCGCGACGGTCGAGCGCTTCTGGCCGATCGCGACATAGATGCAGTAGAGCTTCTGGCTCTCGTCGCCGCTCTCGTTGATGCCCTTCTGGTTGATGAAGGCGTCGAGCGCGACGGCGGTCTTTCCGGTCTGGCGGTCGCCGATGATCAGCTCGCGCTGTCCGCGGCCGATCGGGACCAGCGCGTCGAGCGCCTTCAGGCCCGTCTGCACCGGCTCGTGGACCGACTTGCGCGGGATAATCCCGGGCGCCTTGACCTCGACCCTGCGGCGCTCGGTGAATTCGATCGGCCCCTTGCCGTCGATCGGATTGCCCAAAGCATCGACGACGCGGCCGAGCAGTCCCTTGCCGATCGGCACGTCGACGATCGTTCCGGTGCGCTTGGCGGTCGAGCCCTCTCCGATTTCCTGGTCGGAGCCGAAGATGACGACACCGACATTGTCGGCCTCGAGGTTGAGGGCCATGCCTTTGACGCCGCTCTCGAACTCGACCATCTCGCCGGCCTGGACGTTGTCGAGGCCGTAGATGCGAGCGATCCCGTCGCCGACCGAAAGAACGGTGCCGACTTCGGCAACCTCCTCGTCGGCTGCGAAATTCGCGATCTGGTCGCGGATGACGCGGGAAATTTCAGCGGCTCGGATTTCCATTGTCTAGCCTTTCATCGCCAAAGCGAATCGGTTGAGTTTGGTCTTGAGAGAGGCATCGATCATCTCGCTACCGAGCTTGACGATGAGACCTCCAAGGATTGCGGGATCGGTGGTTGCGTCGATCGTTACGTCGCGGCCGGCGCGCGCCTTGAGTTTGGATTTCAGGGCGGCCATCTGCTTGTCGGTCAGCGGGTGGGCCGACACGATTTCAGCGGTCGCCTCGCCGCGGTGCTCCGAAGCGAGCGTTCTGAACAGCCGTGTCACCTGGGGGAGCTGTCCCTTTCGGCCGTTCCTTGCGAGCACCTGGAGAAAGTTGGTGGTGATCGGATCGAGCTTCAGCGTCTTGGCGATCGCGGCGAAGGCCTGTTGCGCCTCGTCTCGGTCGACGAGCGGCGAGTTCAGCAGCCGGCCGAACTCGGGCGAATCGGCCAGCGCCTGGCTCAATGCCTTCAGGCTTGAGCTCACCGAATCGATCTGCTTCTCGTCGCGGGCCAGGTCGAACAGCGCGGACGCGTAGCGCCCTGCTAAGCTGGCCCTAATGCCGCCGGAAGTCTCCACGCGCCCAAAGCTCCAGAACTGGAATTGACCATGCGAAAATGGGGCGTTTGCATGGCTTTGAACCGCGCCGCCCCCATGGGTTGGCGCGCCCGTAGCAGCGGGTGAGGGGGGATGCAAGGCACCCTCCCGCCCGGGATGGCCGTGGGCCGAATTCCCTTTGACCGCAAGCCTTGGGAAGCGCAGCCAGGCCCGCCGCATTATGATAGGGCCCATGTTGATGCGAACATTGGACTGTGACGAGGCCTGGGCCGCCTTCGAGAAGCGCGATCGCACCTTCAACGGCCGCTTCGTCGTCGCCGTGACCACCACCGGCATTTATTGCAAGCCGAGCTGCCCTGCGCGGCGGCCGAAGCGCGAGAACGTGCTTTTCTACGCCGACGGCGGGCAGGCGCGGGCCGCGGGTTACCGCCCCTGCTTTCGCTGCCGCCCCGACGAGGTCGCCCGCGACGCTTTGGCCATTGCCCAAGCGGCGGAGCTGATCGAGCAGGCCGACGAGGCTCCCACGCTCGCCGGGCTGGCATCTGCGGTCGGCTATGCGCCCCATCATTTCCAGCGCCTGTTCAAGCGCGCGCTCGGGGTGTCGCCCGCTCAATACGCCCGGGCATTGCGGGCGAAGCGGGCACAGCGGCATTTGAAGGAGAAGGGCAGCGTGACGGACGCGATCTACGAGGCCGGCTATTCGGGGCCGAGCCGCTTTTACCGGGATTCGAAGGAGAGGCTTGCGATGACGCCTTCGGCCTGGCGCGACGGCGGTCGCGGCGAGACGATCCGCTGGACGATTGCCGACAGCGCCCTTGGACCGATGCTGGTTGCCGCGACGTCGAAGGGGATTTGCCGGCTGACCTTCGACGACAGCGGCGATTCGCTTGAGCGGATCTTCCCCAACGCAGCCCTCATCGAGGATGACGGGTCGATGGCCGAGCTGGTCCGGGGCGTGATTGCCGCGGTCGAGCGGCCGGCCGAGGCGCTCGAGCTGCCGGTCGACGTCGCCGGCACCGCCTTTCAGGAAAAGGTATGGAGCGAGCTTCGAAAGATCCCGCCCGGCGAGACGAGGAGCTATGCCCAGATCGCCGCTGCAATCGGCCAGCCCGGGGCGGTCCGTGCGGTCGGCACCGCCAATGGCGACAATCATATCGCGGTGCTGATCCCGTGCCACCGGGTGATCCGAAGCGACGGAAGCCTTGGCGGCTATGCCGGCGGGCTCGACCGCAAGCGCAGGCTGCTCGAAGCCGAAGGGGCGCTGCGCAGCCTGGTCTAGGAGAGGCTTCCTAGAGGAAGGAATAGGGGTCGACGTCGACGCTGACCCGGATTTTCGGTCCCCAGTCGACCCCGTCCAGCCAGTCGCGGATCACGTTTTGGACATCGAGCGCCCGGGCCGCGTGGACGAGCAGCCGCTGGCGGTGGCGACCTCGCAGCATCGCCAGCGGCGCGGGGGCGGGCCCGAACACCGCCATTCCCTCCACCCTGGGCGCTGCATTGCCGATCCGGCGGGCGATCTTCTCGGCTTCGCCCTGCCCGTCCGCCGAGACGATGATCGCCGCGAGCCGGCCGAACGGTGGCATCGCCGCTTCCCGCCGCGCCTCGGTCTCTGCCGCGTAGAAGCCGGGCGCATCGCCCGACACGAGCGCGGCGATGACCGGCGCCTCCGGATCGTGGGTCTGGACGAGAACCCGTCCGGGCTTGTCGCCGCGCCCGGCCCGCCCGGCGACCTGCTGGATTTGCTGGAAGCTTCGCTCGGCGGCGCGAAGGTCGCCGCCCTGGAGGCCGAGATCGGCATCGACCACGCCGACCAGGGTCAGGTTGGGAAAGTGATAG
>DATKAY010000184.1:0-2299 GCA_035514495.1 Sphingomicrobium sp.
CTTGCCGAACGCGATTCGGCTCTGAAGCCGCCTGCACATCAGCTCCAGCGCCTCCTCGGCCGCGCCGATGGTGCGCATGCAATGGTGGATCCGCCCCGGCCCGAGCCGCCCTTGAGCGATCTCGAAGCCGCGCCCTTCGCCGAGCAGCAGGTTCGAGACGGGCACCCGGACATCCTCGAGCGCGATTTCCATATGCCCGTGCGGCGCATCGTCATAGCCGTAGACCGTGAGCGCCCGCTCGACCCGGATCCCCTCGGCGTCGATCGGCACCAGGATCATCGACTGCTGCTGGTAGGTGGGCGCGCCCGGATCGGTCTTGCCCATCAGGATCGCGACCTTGCATCGAGGATCGCCGGCTCCCGACGACCACCATTTGCGGCCGTTGACGACATAATGATCGCGGTCGCGGCGGATCGAGCATTCGATGTTGGTCGCGTCCGAGGAGGCGACCTGCGGCTCGGTCATCAAAAAAGCCGAGCGTATCTCGCCGCGCATCAGCGGGACCAGCCATTCGTCCTTCTGCGCCCTCGTGCCGTAGCGGTGCAGCACCTCCATATTGCCGGTGTCGGGCGCCGAGCAGTTGAAGACCTCGCTCGCCCAGGGAATTCGCCCCATTTCCTCGGCGCAGAGCGCATATTCGAGGTTGGTCAGCTGCTCGCCCTCGAAGTCGAAACTGTCGTCCACTTGGCGGATCGCCGGAGCGGGAGGCATGAACAAATTCCACAGGCCCGCCTCTTTCGCGCGAGGCTTCAGCTGCTCGATGATCTCGACCGGCTGCCAGCGGTCGCCGTCCGCAACCTGGGCCTTGTAGTCGCCCGTTCGCGGCCGGACCTGCTCGTCGATAAACGCCCGGACCCGGTCGCGGAAATGGGCCTGGCGCTGGGTAAGCTCGAAGTCCATGCCCATGTCCGCTGCCAGATTACGCGCGCCTGCGCCAGTGGTCAGTCGGTCCTGGGCCGCTCCAGCAGGAAGTTCAGCCTGGCGCTTGCGATGGGCTGGGACCGTTCGTCCTGCCACGCATAGGCTTCGACATTGGCGATCGTGCTACCCAGCCTTTCGATGACCGCCTCCGCATAGGTCGGGCTCTCGATTCCCGGCCGCATGTAATCGATGGTGACGGTCACCGGCTTCATCACGACCGAATCCTCGCCGATTTCGCGCGCAAGCGTGCTGAACGCCGCGAATTCAAGCAATCCGGCGATCGCGCCGCCATGGAGGTATCCTGGCCGCCCGACGACGTCCTCGGCAAAGGGCATGGTGACCAAAACGGCGCCCTCGCGCTCGTCGAAGCTCAGGTTCAGAAGTTTCGCATAGGGCGGCAGCTCGCGCATCCGGCTGCTTGTAGAGGCGCCTCGCCGCGCCGCAACCACGCCTCAGGTCAGCCCTGCGACTTGAAGCCGCAGAGCGCCCCGAGGATGAAGCTGGTAAAAAGTGCGAGCTGCACTTTTCCTTCCGGGTCGCTCCAGCCGAAGTAACCCGCGCCCCATGCAAACAGAGCGACGAACATCGCAACCGCGATCCCGATCAGCATGGCCAATCCCCTCCGCTTTGCCCGAATAAAATTCGGGACGCTTGCAGGATGCGCCGCAGTGGTAAACGGATGGTAAAGCTTGCCGCCGCAGTCGAACAAAGCCATAGGCGCGGCCATGAAAGCACGCGTCTTCATCACTCTCAAACCCGGCGTTCTCGACCCTCAGGGAAAGGCCATTCACAATGCCCTCGAGGGGCTCGGCTTTGCCGGCGTCAACGAGGTCCGTGCAGGCAAGCTGATCGAGCTGGACGTGGACGAATCCACCAAAGATTCGGACCTCGAATCGATGTGCCGCAAGCTGCTTGCCAACACGGTCATCGAGAATTTCCGGATCGAACGAGACGGCTCGGCGTGAAAACTGCGGTCATCGTGTTTCCGGGATCGAATTGCGACCGCGACCTCGCCGTCGCGCTGGAGCAGGTCACCGGCCGCCCGCCGGCGATGGTCTGGCACAAGGAAAGCGAGCTCCCCGATGGTCTCGGCTTCATCGGCCTGCCGGGCGGCTTCTCCTACGGCGATTATCTGCGCTCGGGCGCAATGGCGGCCCGCTCGCCGATCGTCAGGGCGGTCGTCGAGGCCGCCAACAAGGGTATTCCGCTGCTCGGCATCTGCAACGGCTTCCAAATCCTCACCGAGACCGGCCTGCTTCCAG
Source organism: Sphingomicrobium sp. (assembly GCA_035514495.1). Classification (GTDB taxonomy): domain Bacteria; phylum Pseudomonadota; class Alphaproteobacteria; order Sphingomonadales; family Sphingomonadaceae; genus Sphingomicrobium. The sequence continues at coordinate 2,184 of DATKAY010000184.1, forward strand.
GAGCGTTGATGCGCAATGCGGGGCTGAATTTCGTTTCCCGCCCCGCCCCGCTGATCGTCGAGAACAACCAGAGCCTGTTCACCAGCCGCTATCAGCGCGGCGAGGTGATCCGGGTC
>DATKAY010000185.1:0-3031 GCA_035514495.1 Sphingomicrobium sp.
TTGAGCAGCCACGCCTAGCCCAGGTCGATACCGCGGCCGTTCGCGATCGGTTGATGTTCCTCCCAAACCGGGCGACGCCGGATTTGTCCCTTCGAGAATTTCGCGTCCGAAACACCCACATGACCTTCGGAATTACCCTGAAGCGCAGCTTCGGCGGCGCCAAAGCCGGCTGAGCCGGAACTGGATATGAACTTGCCTGCTCGAGACTGGAGGATTTGCCAATGATCCACCGTCGCCGCTTCCAGATGAGCCTGACCATCGACATGTGAGGCTCGTTTGTCGACCAAGCTCTTGAGCAGAGCGTGGACCGACCTCACACCCGGGCAAGAGGAGGAAAATCATGATCGATCGACGCAGCGTCATTCGCGGCCTTGCCGCACTTCCGCTTCTCGGCACCGCGGCCTGCAGCCGGGCCGCGGCCCCGGGGCCACTGCCGGACCAGGCCGGCGAGCCGATCACCCAGGAACGGGGGCTGTACACGCGCCTGATTCCGGGCGCGGGCGAGCAGGTTCCGGTGATCGGCATCGGAACGGCCCGGCGTTATGCCGATCCGGAAGGAAAAGAGCAGCTTGCGACTTTGAAGCAGACCGTCGCCCGCTTCGTCGAGCTTGGCGGCAAGATGATCGACACCGCGCCATCCTACGGCCGAGCCGAGGAGGTGATCGGCCAGCTGGTCGAGGAGCTGGGGGTGCGCGACCGGCTGTTCCTTGCCACCAAGGTCGGCGCGAACAGCAAAGAGGAAGGCCGAGCCCAGATCGCCCAGTCGTTCCGCAATCTGCGCACCAGCGTCATCGACCTGATCGCGGTCCACAATTTGCGCGACGTGACCAACCAGCTCGCGACCCTGCGCGAACTCAAGTCCGCCGGGAAGGTGCGCTCGATCGGCGCCACCACCTCGTCGCGGGTCGGGTTCGCGCAATCGATCGACGAGACTAATTCGTCCGCGGCGCTATACGCCGACTTCGAGGCGATGATGCGCCGCGAGCCGCTGGACGTGATCCAGATCGATTATGCGATCGACAATCGGGGCGCGGGCGAGCGCATCCTGCCGCTGGCGCAGGAGCAGGGGCTGGCGGTGATGATCAACCTGCCGTTCGGCCGCGGCCGGCTGTTCGAGGCGACGAAGGACAGGCCACTTCCCGACTGGGCGACGGAGATCGGCGCCGAGACATGGGCCCAGGTCTTCCTCAAATACGTCGTCAGCCACCCGGTGCGGCCGATCGCGATCCCGGGAATGGCGCGTCCGCATTATGTCGACGACAATATCGGCGCGGCGCGCGGGCCGCTGCCGGACGCTGCCATGAGGCGGCGGATGGAGCAGTTCATCGATGGCCTCTAGGCCGGCGGCAAAGGGGTCGCACCGCGGCCTTGCCCGGCTGATTGTCGCCGAGCCCCACGAGGTGCCGGCCGTGTTCGGCGGCTTCGCGCTCTTTTTCCTGCTGTTCACCAGCTATTTCATGCTTCGGCCGGTGCGCGAGACGTTCGGCATCGCCGGCGGCATCGACAATCTGCAATGGCTGTTTCTCGGCACCTTCCTCGCCACGCTCGTGGTGGTGCCGATCTATGGATTTTTGGCCAAGACCGTGCCTCGCCGGCGCCTGCTTCCCGTGACTTACATTTTCTCCGCCGCGGTGATGGCCGGATTCGGCCTGGGCCTTGCGACCGATCCCGACAATGTCTGGATCGCGAGAGCCTTTTACATCTGGCTGTCGGTCTTCAACCTGTTCGTCATCTCGATCGCCTGGAGCCTGATGGCGGACGTGTTCAACGCCGACCAGGGACACCGCCTGTTCGGGCAGATCGCCGCGGGAGCCAGCCTTGGCGGCCTGACCGGGCCGCTGCTGAGCGGCTTGCTGGTGACCATATTGGGTCATGCCGGGCTCCTTTTGCTCTCCACCGGCCTGCTGCTCTCCACGCTCATTGCCGCCCGCTACCTGATCGGCTGGCGCGAGCGGCTCGGCAATCCCGAAGACCCGAACAGCTCGCCCGAGATCCGCATCGGCGGCTCCGCCTGGGCGGGGCTCACCCTCATCCTGCGCTCGCCCTATCTGCTCGGGATCTCCGCTTTCGTGATCCTGCTCACCGCGGTCTCCACCTTCCTCTATTTCGAGCAGGCGCGCGTGGTCGAGGCGACTTTTCCCGATTCCACTGCCCAGACGCAGGTATTCAGCGCCATCGACTTCACCGTCCAGTCGCTGACCATCTTCATCCAGATCTTCGTCACCGGCCGGCTGACCAGGAGGCTGGGAGTCACCGTGCTTCTCACCGCGATCCCGGTGACGATGATGTTCGGCTTTGGACTGCTTGCGCTCGCCGCCACTTTCCCGGTGCTCGTTTTCGTGATGATCGTCCGGCGGGTCGGCGAATATGCGCTGGTCCGCCCCGGCAGGGAGATGCTGTTCACCAACGTCGATGCGGAGACCAAGTACAAGGCCAAGAACGCGATCGACACCTTCGTCTATCGTGGCGGCGATGCGCTTTTTGCCTGGGCGAATGTCGGTATTGTCGCGATCGGAACGACCGCCGCGGCGGCCCTCGTCGGTGCTTTCGTGGCCGGCGTCTGGGCAGCGGTGGGATGGCTGCTGGGACGGCGCCACGATCGCAGTTCGGATCGACTGATCGAGATCGGGCGTGACAAGGCGTGAGCCGCAACCTTTCGGCCAGGTGAAAGAATTTTCAGATCAACCCGAGGGCGCGCATGCTGCTTTGGCCGGTCGCGCCGACGATCACATGGTCGTGGATAATGATCTTCAGGTGGCGGGCGGCCTCGATCAGGTCCTGGGTGATCCGGATGTCCTGGCTTGACGGTTCCGGGTCGCCGCTTGGATGGTTGTGGACGATAATCAAGGCCGTCGCTCCCAGCGCGATCGCCCGGGAGATCACTTCGCGCACATGGACCGAGGCCTCGTCGACCGAGCCGTTCCACATCGCCTCGTTGGCGATCAGCATGTTCTTGGCATTGAGGAACAGCACGCGCACCTGCTCGGTCCGCGAATGGGCCATCGCCGCCTGGAGATAGTCGGCCAGCGCC
>DATKAY010000186.1:0-9268 GCA_035514495.1 Sphingomicrobium sp.
CGGGAATATCGGGACGGGCTGCCCGAGCCGGCCATCCAGCCCGTCGTCGATGGTCGCGATCAGTCGCCCGGCGGACTGCGGTATGACCGGACCGACCGCCTCGGCGAGCTTGCGGACCGCCGCGACCACAGTGCCCAGAACCTCGGCCATTCGCTCGGGATCCGTCTTGCGCAAGGCCCAGGGGGCCACAGTGTCGACATAGGCGTTGCAGGCGAAGACCGCGCCCATCCACGCCTCGAGGCCGGCGGAAAAGGCAAAATCCTCGAACCGGCGGTTGAGCTCCTCGATGGCGGAATCGACCGCCTTCAGCAGCTCACGATCCTCCGGGGCGTCGGCCGCTGCCGGAATGACTCCGTCCAGATTCTTGTGAACCATCGACAATATACGCTGGGCGAGATTGCCGAAGCTGTTCGCAAGCTCGGCATTCACGCGATTGACGATGGCTTGCGCCGAATAGCTGCCGTCCTGGCCGAACGGCACCTCGCGCATCAGGAAATAGCGCAGCTGATCGACTCCGAATCGCTTAGCCAGCGCCATCGGATCGACGACGTTGCCGACGCTCTTCGACATCTTCTCGCCGCGGCTCAGAAGGAATCCGTGGCCGTAGATCTGCCTTGGCAGCTCCAGTCCCGCCGACATCAGGAAGGCCGGCCAGTAGACGGCGTGGAAGCGCACGACGTCTTTGCCGATCAAATGGACGTCGGCCGGCCAGTACTGCTTCCACAGCTCGGTGTCGTCGGGATAGCCCAGCCCGGTCAAATAGTTGGTCAGCGCGTCGAGCCAGACGTACATCACATGACCGTCGCTTTGTGGCACCTTGACGCCCCAGTCGAAGCTGGTCCGCGAGATCGACAGGTCCGAAAGCCCGCCTTCGACGAAGCGGACGACCTCGTTGCGGCGGCTCTCGGGACGGATGAAGTCCGGATTGGCCGAATAATGGTCGAGAAGCTTCTGGCCGTAATTCGAAAGCCGGAAGAACCAGCTTTCCTCGACCGTCCACTCGACCTCGGTCCCCTGGGGCGAGAGCTTCTGCCCCCCTTCCCCGGCGGAAAGCTCGCTTTCGCCGTAATAGGCTTCGTCGCGGACCGAGTACCAGCCCTCGTAGCGCCCCAGATAAAGGTCGTCCTTCTGCGCCATCGCCGTCCAGATCGCCTGGCTGGCGCGATGATGGGCCGGGTCCGAAGTCCTGATGAAGGAGTCGTACTCGATGTTAAGAGTGTTATCCATATCAAGGAAAAGACTGGACATTTGGTCGGCAAAAGCCTGCGGCTCCATGCCCTTTGCCCGCGCTGCCTGGGCCATCTTCAGCCCGTGCTCGTCGGTCCCGGTCTGGAACCGCACGTCGCGCCCGCGGCTGCGCTGGAAGCGAGCGATCACGTCGGCCGCAATCGCTTCATAGGCATGGCCGATGTGCGGCGGCCCGTTTGGATAGTTGATCGCGGTGGTGATGTAATAAGGCTGGGCCATCGAACCGCCCCTAGCGGGCGCTCCCCCGCCCTTCAAGAAACCCGCTGCCCGGCCACCGAGGCGAGGATTCCGCCAAGCTGGAAGATCGTCGCTGCCGGATCGAGCGAGAGGCGCGGCGCCACGGCTGTAAGCTCGCGAACCTTGTCATAGGCCTTGAGCGCCCTCTCCCGCCCCGGCCCGTCGAGCTTGCGGGTCTCCTGAGCGACGAGCGACGGCAGAAGGTCGAGGAAGGCGGCATAGCTCTCGCCCGCCGTCTTTCGCCCCAGCTTGCTGGCGAGACCGGCCCGCTTGCTGTTGTCCGGGTCGCCCTCGCGCAGGATCGCTAGCGCGCTCCGCTCCAGCGGTTCGAGGTCGAGCGCTGCAATGGCCAAAGCTCGCCCGGCCGACCCGCCTGCGAGAGGGATGAGTCTGGCGCGTTCCTCCGCTCGTGTCTCGGGTAGCTCATGCTCGAGGATCGACGCCATGGCGTCATCGTCCAATGGGCGGAATTCCAGGCGGCGGCAGCGGGAGCGGATGGTCGGCAGGAGCCGCCCCGGCGCATGGCTGACGAGGAAAAAGACGGTGTTGGGCGGCGGCTCCTCGAGCATCTTGAGAAGCGCGTTGGCACCCGCTTTCTCCAGCTCGTCGGCCGAATCGATCACCACGGCCCGCCAGGGCGACAATGCCGAGGTCAGGTTGAGGAACTCGCCGAGCGCCCGAACCTGGTCGACGGTGATGTTGCGCGCGAGATTGCCGGTCTTGGGATGTTCGAGGCGCTGGAGCCAGCGCAGGTCGGGGTGGCTTCCCGCCGCGATCAGCTTCGCGACCCGGTGATCGGCTGGCGTTTCGAGCCCCGGCGCCTCGAACTCGGGCCCCGCCGCCTCGGAAAAGAGCCGGGTTGCCGCCGTCCGGGCGAAATGGGCCTTCCCCACTCCTTTGGGCCCCGCAAGAAGCCATGCGTGGTGGATCGAGCGCGACTTCCACGCCTCCCGGAACTGCTCGACCGCTTGGTCGTGGCCCCAGATCATCGCCGAGTCTTCACGGCAGCAGGTCCGAGATCGAGTCCAGCAGGCGCCTGGTCACCTCGTCCTCGCTCCCCGACGCATCGATCAGCTGCACCCGGCCCGGCTCCTCCGCCGCGATCGTACGGAACGCCAGCTCGACCTTCTGGTGAAAATCCTCGGGGCGGCCACCGATCCGGTCGACCGTGTCGCGGTCCCTGGCCTTGGCGCGTTCCTGGCCTTCCGCAAGCGACAGCACGAGGGTCCGGTCGGGAAGAAAGCCCCGGCTCCCGATTGCGTGAAGCTCGCGGATCCGCTCGCTGCCGATTCCGCCGGCTTCGCCCTGATAGGCGAGCGAGGAATCGACGAACCGGTCGCTAAGCACCCACTCGCCCCGCTCGAGGGCCGGCAGAATGGTCTTTTCGACATGGTCGGCACGAGCGGCGGCGAACAGCAGCGCCTCGGCCTCTATCGACCAGCGGCGCTCATCGCCCTGGAGGAGCAGCTTGCGGATCGCTTCGGCGCCTTCGCTGCCGCCCGGCTCGCGGGTCTCGACGACGTCGATGCCGCACTCGCGAAGGGCGCGGGACAGCGCGCCAAGCTGGGTCGACTTGCCGACCCCCTCCCCGCCCTCGAGGCTGATGAATCGCCCGCGATCTTTTGCGCTCACGCCAGCCCCAACAGGCTCTTGAGCCCGATCCAGGCGCGGGTGAAGAAGCCGGCCTCGCCGACATCTTCCCCGGCGACCAGAGGCATGGTCTGGGGCGGCGTTTCGCCGGTGGTGACGACGAGCTGGGCGATCTGGTCGCCCTTCGCGATCGGCGCCCGGATCGGCCCGTCATAACGGACCTTCACCTGCATCTGCCGGGCGAGGTTCAGCCCGGCGGGGATGGTTACCAAGAGATCGCGCGGAGCGACGAGCGGGACCTTCGTTTTCGACCCCATCTGCACGTCGGCGCTGGCGATTTCGGCGCCCTGCTTGAACAGGGGCTTGGCCTGCCAGGCGTTGAAGCCCCACTCCATCAGCCGCGTTGCCTGCTCGCTTCGGGCGGCCGCGCTGTCGAGCCCGGCGACCACCTCGACCAGGCGGCGGCCGTTTTGTTCAGCTGAGCCGGTGAAGCCGTAGCCGGCCTCTTGTGTGTATCCCGTCTTCAACCCGTCCGCGCCCGCAACCCGGCCCATGATCGGGTTCCGGTTGGGCTGGGTGATCGGCTGCCCCGAACCCAGGGTCTTGCCCCAGGTGAAGTTCTCGCGGCCGTAGAATTGTGCGTAGAGCTGCGGGTGCCTTTCGATGGTCGCGCGGGCGAGCTGGGCGAGGTCGCGGGCGGTAACATAGCTACACCCCTCGTCCGGCCAGCCGACCGGATTGCAGAAACGGCTGTTGTCGAGGCCGAGATCCTTGGCAAGCGCGTTCATCTGTTGAACGAAAGCCTCTGCGGTCCCGGCGATACATTCGGCGAGCACCACCGATGAGTCGTTGCCGGACACGGTAACAACCCCGTAGAGCAGGTTTTCGACGCTCACCTGCTCCCCGGCCGAAAGAAACATGGTCGAGCCTTGGGAGTGCCACTCGCGCCAGGTTTCGGGACGGACAGTGCATTGCTTGTTCAGCGATAGCTGGCCGGCCTTGATCAGCTCGAAGGCCAGTTCGGCCGTCATCATCTTGGCCATCGAGGCCGGGGGAATCCGCTGATCCGCGTTCTTTGAATAGAGCACCGCCCCCGACGAAAGATCGACCAGATAGGCGATCGGCGCGGGGGTCTGGAATTGCGGGGCGGCAGCCGGCGCGGCTACTGCGGCCAGAACTGCTGCGGCGGTTGCGAAAAGGGTGAGTCGCTTCATCTTGGGCAAGGCAATCCTTCGAGGGTGCAAGGAGCGAGGTTTGTATCGCGCCATGCCGGCGCGCGCGAGGGGAAAGCGCCGATTCAGTTGCGCGCGATGGCGTTGGCCAGAAGCCCGACCCCCATCGCGTAGTAATTCGAGCAATTATACTCGAGGATCGCTCGATAATTCTCGGTCAGCAGATAGCCGGGCGCGTAGGCGCCGGGTGTTTCCATCAGGGTCGCCAGCTCGGTGTCGGGCAGCCCGCGCCCGGTGGGCACGACTCCGAGCGAACGCCATTCGCCGACGGTGAGCCAGCGGCTGTGGCGCCGGAACACGGCGGGGCAGCGGGTCGGCTCAAGGGGCGACTGGATGGCGGCACGATTGAGCGTCGCCGGAAGCGCCACCGGTACGCCCCAGGGAATTCCCGGCTTCCATCCGGCATCGCGCAGGTAATTGGCGATCGAGGCGAAGGCGTCGGCCTCGTTGCGCCAGATGTCGGCATAGCCGTCCCCGTCGCCGTCGGCCCGAAGGCGAAGAACGACGGACGGCATGAACTGCGGATAGCCGGTCGCTCCGGCATAGCTTCCCTTGAGCTGCCAACGCTGCACTCCTAGGTCGAGCAGCTTGAGAGCGGCGATGAATTCCTTTTCGAACATCGCCCGCCGGCGCCCTTCGTAGGCGAGGCTGGCGAGGGCATCGAGCAAATCGAAGCTGCCGGTGACCGAGCCGTAGCTCGTTTCCTTGCCGTAGATCGCCATGATCACGGCCGGATCGACTCCGTAAAGCTGCTGGATCCGGGTGAGGTTCGGCCATTGCGAGGAATAACGCGACTGGCCGCGCCGGATCATCGATTCGGTAACATGGCGGTCGAGATAGGGCCGGAAGGACGGCAAAGGCTGATTGTCCGAGCGCCTCGGCGACGGGCTCTGCGCGCGATCGAGCTCCATTGCGCGCTGGTTGAGGCTGAGATGGGGAATTGTCGCCTGGATCGTTGCCTCGCGAACGCCCGAAGCCCGGGCGAGGCCCGCGAGATAGGCCTTGTACTGTTCGAACGGAGAGGCCGCGCGGACGGACTGCTGCGGTGCCACATATTGGGCTTGCCGCACCGGCGCCGGCTGGGCCAAAGCGATTTCGACCTTGCGCTCCGGCTTTTCGGCAAGCTGGCCGTCCCTGGCAGCAGCAGGGCCGAGCGCAAGCGCTCCAAGACCCGCCAAACTCCAGCCAATCGTCCAACGCAATTCAACTCTCCCAACCGCAATCGCTCAACTCCGTAGGACGCGCTGCCGTTCCGGGCCAATGCTTTGGCCCCGCGCCTTGCACGTCCTGACCCAAGCAGCGATATCAGGGCCCAGATTAAGCTGACGTGGCTGAAGCGCTCGCGGGCGGTTTCCGCTTTGGCTTTGTCATCGGAGAGGTGGCCGAGTGGTTTAAGGCAGCGGTCTTGAAAACCGCCGTGCGGGCAACCGTACCGTGGGTTCGAATCCCACCCTCTCCGCCACCCATGTTCCGCTCCACACGAAGCCGTCGCCTGACCAGCGCCTCAAGCCTTTGTGTCGGCTTTGGCCGCCTTGCTTCGGCGCTCGGCTTCCGGCCTGGAGGAAACCGGCACGTCCTTGAGCGCCTGAACGAAACTGCGGCTCCAGACCTCCGCATCCTCATTGGCGACGGTATCGATCATGGCCCGCCATCGCTCAATCCGCTCATCCTTCGACATCTCGAGCGCGGCAGCGATCGCGTCGCTGATTTCGTCCTTGCTGTGAGGGTTGATCAGCAGGGCTCCGGTCCCAAGCTGGTTCGCGGCTCCCGCAAAGCGCGAAAGGATCAGCACTCCGGGATCGGCCGGGTCCTGGGCGGCGACATATTCCTTCGCAACCAGGTTCATGCCGTCGTGGAGCGGTGTGACCAGCCCGATATCCGACGCCCGGTAGAAACCCGCCAACTCCTCCCTCGGATAGCCGTGGTTGACGTAGCGGATCGGCACCCAGCCAACGCTTGCGAACTCCCCGTTGATGCGGCCCGAAAGCTCGTCCAGCTGCTTGCGGATCGTTTCGTAGGTGTTGACCTCGCCGCGGGATGGGGGCGCGATCTGCAGGAGGAAGATCCGGCCGCGGCACTCGGGATGCTCTTCAAGGAACCGCCGATAGCCCTGGAAACGCTCGGGAAGCCCTTTCGAATAGTCGAGTCGATCGACCCCGATGATGGTCTTGCACCCGGTGCGGGTGTCCTTCAGGCTTTCGAACGCTGCTTTCGCCACTTTGCCTTCAGCGGCCTTGGTGAAGTCGTCATAGTCGATACCGATGGGGAATACCGCGGTCCTGACGGTGCGGCCGTCGACCCGGACGGTCCCGCCGGGCTCGATTGTGCCGTCGAGTTCACGCTCGACATAATGATGGAATGAATCGAGCCACTCCTGCGTCTGGAATCCGATCAAGTCGTAGTGGAGGATGGATCTGACCAGGCGCCGGTGGAACGGCAAGGCGACGAGCAGCCGCATCGGCGGCCAGGGCGTGTGAAGGAAAAACCCGATCCTGTTCTGGAAGCCGCGGGCCCGAAGCCGCGATGCCAGCGGGATCAGGTGATAATCGTGGACCCAGATCAGATCGCCCGGCTCGATTAGCGGAGTCACCGCATCGGCGAACAAATCGTTGACCCGCTCGTACCCGCTGCCGAAGCTGCGATCGAATTCGGCGAGGTCGACCCGGTAGTGGAGGAGCGGCCAAAGCGTCCGGTTCGCATAGCCGTCGTAATATTCCTCGACGTCCTGCTCCTCCAAATCGACGGTCGCGGTGGTGACCCCTCCCCTTCGGTGGATTTCCATTTTTCCGGTGAAATGCTCGGTGATCGAGCCCGACCAGCCAAACCAGATTCCCTGGTGCTCGCGAAGCGCGGCAGCCAGTGCAACCGCAAGGCCACCCTGGGCGCCCGAACTGTCGGCGCGGGATACCCGGTTGGAAATTGCGATCAATCGACTCATTGGCTCGGCGCAAGACGCATCACTGAACTTAACACACAGTGGAGCCGGAGGCTCCTTCAGCTAGGTAGTTTCGGCACTGGAATTTGCAAAGCTCGGTGATTCGCCGGCGGGCTGCCGTGGAACTCGACCACACGTTCAGTCCTTGCCGCGCCCAGCATGCATCGCTAGGCGGCGATGGGAATATGACGAGGAATTCCGACGCCGCTGTCTCCCGGCGACCCCCGATCGAACTGTTGAACGAAGCGAGCCTGTTCCTCGATTTCGACGGTACGCTTGTCGATATCGCTCCACGACCGGACGAAGTGCTCGTCAGCCTGGAGCTGCGCCAGCTTCTCGAGCAGCTGCGAGAGCGACTGGACGGACGCCTGATCCTCCTGACCGGCCGCTCGGCGGCCGAGGTCGAGAAACTGCTCCACCCGCTTTCGCTTTCGATCGGCGGGCATCACGGCGCCGAGATGCGCGACGGGGGCCGCTCCGCTCCAGTCGAGCGGCCGGGGCTGCTCGACGAGCTGGCCAAGGAGCTTCGACGGCTTGAACAGGATCACCCCGGCGTGCAGGTCGAGGAAAAGCCGCTCGGAATAGCGCTCCACTATCGCCAGGCGCCGGACGCCGAGGAGGCCTGCCGCGACGCTGTCGAGCGCGCTGCCGAGCGGTCGGGACTCGCGGTTCAGCCCGGAAAGATGGTGTTCGAGCTGAAGCGGAGCGGAGTCGACAAGGGAACTGCCTTGCAAGCGTTGATGATGCGACCGGCCTTCAGCGGAACGACCCCGGTGTTTCTCGGTGACGACCTGACCGACGAATCGGCCTTGCGCGCCGCCCAGGAGCTTGGCGGTTCCGGCATAATCGTCGGAGATCGGACACCCACGGCGGCGCGCTATCGGCTGCAATCGGTCGCGGACGCCCTGGCGTGGCTGAGCGAGGCCTGCGAGGCGATCCGATGAGCTCGCTCGACCTGTGGCCGATCGGAAACTGCCAGGTCAGCGCGCTCATCGACCGAAGCGGCTGTTTCGTCTGGGGCTGCGTTCCGCGGGTCGATGGCGACCCGATCTTTTCGACATTGCTGTCGCAACCGGAGAAGAAAATCGGCTTCTGGTCGGCCGATCTCGAAGGCTGCTCGGATATCGAACAGGGCTATCTTCGAAACACCGCGATCCTCCGGACGGTGCAAAGCGACCAGGCCGGAAACGCAATCGAGATCCTGGATTTCTGCCCGCGCTTCCGCCGCTCGGGCCGAACCTACCGACCGGTGGCGTTCGTGCGGATCATCCGGCCGATCGCCGGAAGCCCTCGGGTGAAGGTCAAGCTCCGGCCTGCCAAGAACTGGGGCGAGGCCTCGCCGCCTCTTCCGGGCGGTTCGAACCATCTTCGTTTCCAGCTTCCCGCGCTTGCGATGCGGCTGACGACGGACGCGCCGATCAGCCTCATTCGGGAGGAGCGGGTTTTCCGGGTCGATCAGCCGCTGCATTTCTTCTTAGGCCCCGACGAAAGCTTCGTCGGCGACGTCTCCCGCTCAGTCAAGGACATGCTGTTCAAGACGCAGGCCGAATGGCGCGACTGGGTCAGAGGGCTTGCGACCCCGCTGGAGTGGCAAAGCGCGGTGATCCGGGCGGCCATCAGCCTCAAGCTCTGCCAGCACGAGGAAACCGGAGCCATCGTCGCGGCGCTCACGACGTCGATCCCGGAACACGACCGGTCAGAGCGCAACTGGGACTATCGCTACTGCTGGATTCGCGACGCCTATTACACCGTCCAGGCGCTGAACCGGCTCGGCGCCCTCGATGTCCTGGAGGGCTATCTGGCCTATCTGCGCAACATCGTCGATGCAGCCAAAGGCGGGCACATCCAGCCGCTCTACGGAGTCACCGGCGAGCCCCGGCTCGAGGAGCGGATCGCGCCCGGGCTGGCCGGATATCGCGGGCTCGGGCCGGTGCGGATAGGCAACCAGGCCTATGAGCAGGTCCAGCACGATGCCTATGGTCAGATCGTCCTGTCGAACGTGCAGGCCTTCTTCGACCAGCGGCTC
>DATKAY010000187.1:0-3235 GCA_035514495.1 Sphingomicrobium sp.
CGGCGACCACCGGCGAGGCCGCCAGCCGGGCGCTGAGGCTCGTGCCCTCGCCCGCCGAGGCCTGCCAGATCCGGGCAAGCGTCGGCCCGAGATCGACCTGGCCCATCGACTTGGACGCATTGCCGCCGGACTGGCTCCACTGGCTGTTCACGACCGGGGCCGGGAGAGCCATCGGAAGGGCGGCGGTGGCCGGGTCGACCTGGACGTCGGTTTCGGTCGCGAGAACCGCGATACGTTCGCCGACGACGGGGGTGGTGGACTTGCTCCCCCTCAGGATTCCGCAGCCGCTCGTGGCGAGCGCACCGGCGACCAAGGCAGCGAATTTCAACTGATTGCGATTCATTCGTTACTTCCTGACTGGCCGGCCTGGGGCAGGGCGGCGCTCGCATCGATTCCAAGAGTGCCGGCGATCTGCACCGCCCGGCTGCGAATTGTATCGGGCACCTGCCGGTCCTCGGCAATGGCGGCGAACAGGCGACCGGCCCGCTCCTTCTGCCCCTGCTTGAGATAGGCCATTGCCGTGAGCTCTCCGGCGCTTCCGAACCAGGGATTGCCGGGCTCGGCGAGCGGCTGGAGCCTCGAGATGACTTGCGCCGGCTCGATCGAATCGAACTCCAGCGCCGTGGCCCGGATCAGGCCGAGATTGCGATAGACCTCGGCGATGGACTCGTCGGCGGCGATAATCCGGTATTTCTCGAGCGCGGCGGGAGCGTCATTGCCCTCCAGCGCAATCGCCGCCTCGGTGAGGAGGCCGAGCGCCCGGACCATGTCGTTGTCCGCATCCTGCAGCGGTTGAAGCCGCTTGCTCGCCTGCTCGAGGTTACCGGTGCCGATGTCGTTGTAGATGGCGATCAGCTCCTCGGAGCGCTCGGCGCTTTGCTGCCGCTGCTGGTCCTGCCAGTAGAGCCAGCCGCCGACTGCTGCGAGAAACAGCACCACCGCCGCGGCGATCCAGACGCCGTAGGTCTTGGCGAACCCCTCCATCCGGTCCCGGCGGAGGTTTTCATCGACCTCGCGAAGGAACGAGTCGTTCGGACTGTCAGGAGTGAGCGCCAAAAACTGCCTCGGTCACGAAAGGGACAAGAAGGTTACGGGGCCGCTTCCCTTCCCCCACCGCAGATGAACGGAAGCTGGCGCCGCTTCGTCTAGCGATTGTAAGCGCAAAGGCAAAGGGGCGGGCGCACCGGGCCGCGGCCGGCCTAGAACCAGCGAAGCACCGCGAGGATGGCCGCAAGGGCGGTCAGAAGAAAGGCGACGATGATGAACATCGCGGCTGAATCGGCGCGCTTGGAATCCTTTGCCGTCGGCGGCTTCTCGGCGGGCTTTTGGTAAATCCTCCACCAGGCGAAAGCTGCGGCGATGAGGAACAGCACCCCGAACAATGCGACGACATAGCTGACATCACGCATTTGCTAGCCTTTCGGCCGGTACGTCTGGTCGGGCGACGGGAAGGCGCGCGAGCGCACTTCCTTCGCATAGGTCTGTGCCGCCTCGCCGATCTCGGTGGCCAGATCGGCATAACGCTTCACGAACCTTGGCGTTCGCTCGAACAGTCCGAGCATGTCCTCGGTGACCAGCACCTGCCCGTCGCAGCTCACCGAAGCGCCGATTCCGATGACCGGCACCGGCACTTGCCTGGCGACCCGCGTCGCAATGTCCTCGATGACGCCCTCGACCACCAGGCAGAAAGCGCCGGCCTCGGCCACCGCGCGCGCGTCGGCGACGATCTTTTCGGCTTCCTCGTCCTTGCGGCCGCGAACGCCATAGCCGCCGAGCACGTTGACCGCCTGGGGAGTGAGGCCGACATGGCCGATGACCGGGATGCCGCGGTTCGACAGGAACTCGACGGTCGGGGCCATCGCCTCTCCGCCCTCCAGCTTGACCGCCGCGCAGCCGGTTTCCTTCAGGATCCGCGAGGCGCTGTCGAAGGCGTCCTCGGGCGAGGCCTCATAGCTTCCGAACGGCATGTCGACCCCGACCAGGGCATGGAAGCTTCCGCGCACCACCGCGGCCCCGTGCGCGCACATCATCTCGAGCGTGACCGGGATCGTCGAGTCGAGCCCGTAGATCACCTGGCCGAGGCTGTCGCCGACCAGCAGCATGTCGCAGTGGCGGTCGAGGATCTGCGCCATCCGCATCGTATAGGCGGTCAGCATCACGATCGGCTCTTCGGTCCGGCCGTTTATCTTGCGCGAGCGGATCGACGGGACCGTCGTCCGCTTTTCCGGAACCGGGGTCGGGGTCGCCCGGCTGGTGCCGGTATCGATCGTGACTTTCGACATGGCCGGCCTTCTAGCCGCCTCGCCGCCTCGCCGCCAGCCGCCCGGGCCTTACCGAAGCCAGCCGCGCTGGCTCGAATGCCGGGCGAACCAGAAGATCGTCCAGACGATTGCCGCAAAGCCGATCGCCACCGCGATGTCGTTGGCGCTGATCAGCCGGCGAAGCTCCGCCACCGCCAGCAGCCCGGCCAGCCAGGCGGCCACCGCGATGACCGAGACGAGCAGCAAAGGCTGGGCGATCTTGCGGCGAACCAGCAGCAGCGCCGAGCCGGCAAGGCCGGTCCACACCGCGACCGCGAAAGCGCTCGTCACCCACAAAGGCTCGGCGGCGATCGCTGCTCGCTGGTCGATCGGAAGCGAGGTCGGGTCGCTCGTCACCCAGAAAAGATAATAGGCGCATCCCACCGCCATGATCAGCAGCGAGGCCGTGGCGGCGACCCAGTACCAGGCGGCAAGCGGCCGCCTGGAATAGCGCGTGTCGGTCATTTCCTCCCTCCCGAAACCAGGCGCCGACGATAGCCGCCGGGACCCGCTTCGTCAGCCCAAATGCGCGTTTACACCGGATCGCTGCTGCTTGCGCCTGCTCGTCGGCTGGCGCGGGAAGGTCACCATGCAGCTCGATCCGGGGCTGCTTGCCTCGCAGGCGAAGCGGCCGCCGAGTTGCGCTGCAAGGCTTCGCACCAGCCTGTGACCAAGGCCCGACCCCTGCTCCTCGCCCTCGGGCATTCCGATGCCGTCGTCTTCGACGCTCAGCTCGATCTGCTCGTCGGTGCACTCGAGGTAGACGCAGATCGTCCCCTCCTTGTCGTCGGGATAGGCATATTTGATCGCGTTGGTGACCAGCTCGTTGAGGATCAGCCCGACCGAGACCGCCCGGGCGGAAGGGAGGCTGACCGCGTCGATATCGGTCTCCAGGGCGACCGGCTTGAGCGGAAGCAAAGTGGAGCGAAGCTCGT
>DATKAY010000188.1:0-9426 GCA_035514495.1 Sphingomicrobium sp.
ATCCGCCTGCAGCCTGACGTCGCGATCGACGTCGCGGTGGACCAGGGTGAAGCACTGATAGCCCTGCTGAAGGGTCAGCTCGGCGGCACGGAACAGCAAATAATTCTCGACGCGTTCGCGCGAGGTCAGCGAATTGCCGACAAAGCTCACTCGCCAGTGGACCGAATCGAGCTGCTGGTTGGTATAGCCGCCGCGCTGTCCGGGATAGCCGAGCGGCTGGTAGGGGGTCGCGGTCGCGCAGCCGGCAAGAATTGCCATCGCGACGAGCGGGCCTCCAAGTTTCATGTGTTTTTTCAACGCGATCATGATCGTCTCCGAATGGATCCTTGATACTCGGATCCTTGATACTCAAACGAGCCGGTGAAGGGGCCGGTTCCGGACGGCCGGGGCCGGCCCAAAGCAGCCCCCCAAAGCAGCCCCCTAAAGCAGCCCCCCAAAGCAGCCAATGCGTCGCGTCACCCCTTAAGTCGGCGGCGGCCCCTTTACCTTGGCTGAACGCACAGCAAGGTTGAGCCTTGTCGCGGATCGCGGCAACATCGCCGCGGCGAAGCGTTCAGCCACTGACGTCTTCCAGGCGCGGGCAAAAGCGCGCGCCTTTCAACCGATAGTGAACAGGTGCGGGTATTTCGAACGAGTTTCAGAAGGCGAAGCGGGCCGGAGCCAAGGTCAAGGAAGCCGGACTGAGCGCCGTGGAAAGCCCCCAGGCCAAGATGCTGGGCCGCAACACCATCGCGAGCATCTTCTCCTTTCTCCTCGACCTCGCGATCCTCGTCTCGCTCGTCGAATTCGCCGGATTTCCGCGCGTGCCGGCGGCCGCGGTCGCCTTCGTCATTCCGATGATCACTTTCTATTTCCTCCAGCGGGAATGGGTGTTCCCGGACACCAGCCGAGGGGTGGCGTCAGGCTTCGTCTATTTCGTGATCATCATGGGCATCGGCTTCGTCTCGATGCTCGCCGTGTTCTGGACGTTGCTGGAGGTGACGAGCCTGCATTACGTGCTGGCCCGAATCCTCGCTTCGTTCGTCTACGGAATCATCGTCTTCGTCCTCAACGGAATGCTCAATTTCAAGCAGCTGTGACGAGACGACGCCCGGAGGAAGGCATGCGCATTCGATCGTCGATCGCCCTCGTTCTTTCGCTCCTGGCGTGCGCTTGCCGAACCGAGGCCGGTGACGGCACCGGCAAGGAGCAAGGGGGCGAGGGAGGCAACCAAGAGGCCGGCAACCAGGCAGCCCGACATCCCGGAAACGGCGCATCGCCGCGCGGGCCGGTCGTTGGTGTCGAGCTGTCGGTGCCGCGCGAGGCGAGCGCCAACTCGACCGTCAGGCTCGCGCTTCGCAACGGGTCGCCCGAGCCGATCGGCTATAATTTGTGCACAAGCAGGCTGGAGAGTGCCAAGGGGCGCAAGATCCCGACCAGCCGCGCCTGCACGATGGAGCTAAGAACGCTCGAGCCGGGGCGGATTGCGACCTACGGCTACACACTGCCGGTCAACATGCTGGAGGGCAGCTACCGCTTCGCAACGCAGGCGCAGGCGATGCAGTCGGGAACGGCGGCCAGGGTCAAAAGCAACGCCTTCACCGTCCGGTCGGACTAGGCCGAAGGCCGCGGCCAGTGAGTCCGCGCAGCCACCATCCCCACTTTTTTGACCCGAAAAGCAAGTTTTCCCTTGGCTTGCGACTCGCGATGATTCAAGATTCCCGCTGACGCCGCAAAGCGTTGCACGGAATTTCTTGGGGGTGGGTCCATGAGCATCGATTTCATTCGGCCGGAAGTGGACGAGCTTCGTCCGCGGATCAGCGTCATCGGCGTCGGCGGCGCCGGAGGCAATGCAGTCGCCAACATGATCCATTCCGACGTCCAGGGGGTCGATTTCGTCGTCGCCAATACCGACGCGCAGGCGCTCAACACCTCGTCGGCCGATCGCCGGATCCAGCTCGGGCTGAAGATCACCCAGGGGCTCGGCGCGGGATCCCGGCCGGAAATCGGGCGGGCAGCGGCCGAGGAATCGCTCGACGAGGTCGAGCAGGCGCTCGAAGGGGCGCATATGTGTTTCATCGCCGCCGGAATGGGCGGAGGAACCGGGACCGGCGCGGCTCCGGTCATCGCCAAGGCCGCCCGCGACAAGGGCATACTGACGGTCGGCGTGGTGACCAAGCCTTTCGCCTTCGAGGGCGCTCGCCGCTCGAGGGCCGCGGATTCGGGGATCGAGGAGCTTCAGCAGCACGTCGACACCCTGATCGTCATCCCCAACCAGAATTTGTTCCGGCTCGCCAATTCGGAGACGACCTTCAAGGAAGCCTTCGAAATGGCCGATGAGGTGCTCCAGCAGGGCGTTCGCGGGATCACCGATTTGATGGTCATGCCCGGCCTCATCAACCTCGACTTCGCCGACGTCCGCTCGGTCATGGGCGAGATGGGCAAGGCGATGATGGGCACCGGCGAGGCCTCGGGCGAAAATCGGGCGATCGAGGCCGCCGAAAAGGCGATTTCCAACCCGCTGCTCGACGGGGTGAGCATGAAGGGCGCCAAGGGCGTCATCATCTCGATCACCGGCGGCGAGGACATGAAGCTGATGGAGGTCGACGAGGCGGCAAGCCACATCAAGGAGCTGGTCGATCCCGACGCCAACATCATCTGGGGATCGGCCTTCAACAATGACCTCGACGGCAAGATCCGGGTGTCGGTCGTCGCCACCGGTATCGAGGCCGAAAGCGTCGGCCAGGCCAAGCCGGCCAAGGTCTTCACCTTCCCGACGCGCAATTCGGCGGGTGGCGCCGCGCAATCCGGGCCGGGCGCGGACCCAGGTCTGGACGAGGAGGATGACCTGCTCGAGCTTACCGAGGAAATCGGCGAGGACGGGGACGAGGGCGAAACGGACGAGAGCGAGGGCGAGGAACTGATGCTGGACAGCGAGGACATCCTCACCAGCCCGGTCGGCGCTCCTCCGATCGCTCCGCCGGCGGACGATGACGGGATCGTCACGGCCGAGCAGCCCGACCCCGACCAGGAGCAAAAGCAGCCGGGGCTCGCGACAGGAACCGGCGGGACGTTGTTCGAGCGGATGCAGAACATCGCTCGCGGAGCGCCGCAGGCGAAGCTCGACGAGACCGAGGTCCCGGACGCCGGCGTCAGCCGGGATCCGATCGAAATCCCGCGCTTCCTGAACCGGCAGAACAACCAGTAATCCGGCACTGGCTTGGGTCCGCCCGCTGTGCGACAGCAGGGGCGCGGTTGCCATGCAGCGCCGCCTTTTCTCCGGCGATGCGTGCCTTTGGTGAAGCAATGGCGGCCGCTCGCCGCCTTAGCGGCACGGCTCGTCGTATATGCTCTAGCCAGAAAGGTTGGGGCAAGATTCTCTCCATAGCGGGAGAGCGATGGCGGTGGGGAATCCGATGAAGCGCAGGCGCGCAGGCGCGATGATTCTGGCAAGCGCCGGACTGGCCTTCGGCACGATTGCGTCGGCCGCGGGCGCGCAGGCGGTTCCGGTTTATGCGGAAAGCAGTGCGGATGCGCTTGCCCGCAACGTCAAGATCCTCGCCGACAGCCCCAGGAATTTCGATGCTTTGGTCGCCGCCGGCAAGGCGGCCCTCCGGCTGGGCGACACCCAGGCCGCGGCCGGTTTCTTCGGCCGGGCCGAGGAGGTCAATCCGCAAAGCCCGCTTCCAAAGGCGGGAATGGGCGCGGCTTTGGTCGCGACCGGCGATCCCAATGCGGCGCTGATCTATTTCACCATGGCCCAGCATCTCGGCGCCAGCGTGATCACCTTCGGCTGCGACCGCGGGCTTGCCTACGACCTGCTCGGCAACCAGGCGGCGGCCCAGGCCGATTACCGGGCCGCTCTCAACGGGCCGGACCGGGACGAGGCGCGCCGAAGGCTGGCGCTGAGCCTGGCGATCAGCGGCGACAAGCCGCTCGCGCTCCAGACCCTCAATCCGCTGATGGCTCGCCGCGACGTTGCCGCTCATCGCGTCCGGGCGCTGGTGCTGGCGCTTGGCGGCGATGTCGCCGGCGCCAAGGCGGTGGTCGATTTCACCATGCCCGGCACCTCGCCCAGCATGGAGCCCTTCTTCCGGCGGCTTCCCTCGCTTGCCGATGCCCAGAAAGCGGCCGCGGTGCATCTGGGCATCTTCCCGGAAAGCACAGGCGCCATGGCTTCGGCTCAAGCCGGCGGAGACCGGCTCGCGTCAATCGAGCAGATATTGAGGCAGCAGCCGGCACCGCCCGCGGTGCAATACAGCCCGCCCCAGGCTTCGGTCGCCCAGCGGCAGCAGCCGCGAGTCCAGACCGCCTCGGTCCCGACGCGCCGGATCGCGCGAGCCGTCTCGCCGAACAACGACCTCGTCCAGACCCGCATGGTCGCGAGCGAGCCCGGCGGCCGGAAAATCTGGCTCCAGCTGGCAAGCGGCAAGAGCGTTTCGGAGCTTCCCGGCGAGTTCGACAGGATCCGGTCGCGCAAGCCCTCGCTGTTCACCGGCATCGCCGGCTATGTCGCCGAGGACGGGTCGCGGCCGCGGCTCGTGATCGGCCCGTTCCACAGCGAAGAGGACGCCCGGCTGTTCGCCGACGCCTTGTCGACGGTCCGGATCAGCGCCAGGCGCTGGGTAAGCCGCCCCGGGCAGGTGGTCAGGGAGCTTTCGATACAATAGACCGGCCGCGAATGACGGTCGCAACCAGCCTCGCCGCGCAGCCCCGCTTGTCGCGCGGCCGCCTCCACTTCGAAAGCGACTCCGGCGGCCCGCGCGACATCTTCCAGCGCGACCGCGACCGGATCATCCACTCGGTCGCCTTCCGGCGGCTCCGCCACAAGACGCAGGTGTTCGTTGCCCCCGACGGCGACCATTACCGGGTCCGGCTCACCCACAGCCTCGAGGTCGCGCAGATCGGCCGGACCATCGCCCGGGCGCTCGGGCTCAACGAGGATCTCACCGAGATGCTGTGCCTGGCGCACGACCTCGGCCATCCGCCGTTCGGCCATGCCGGCGAGGACGCACTCGAAGCGGCGATGTCGGACGCCGGCGGCTTCGACCATAATGCGCATACGGTCCGGATCGTCACCGGGCTGGAGACGCCCTATGCCGGCTTCGACGGGCTTAACCTCAGCTGGGAGGCGCTGGAGGGGCTTGCCAAGCATAACGGCCCGGTCGCCTCGCCCAACTGGGCGCTCGGCCAGGCCAATGCCGAGTTCGACCTGGAGCTCGACAGCTGGCCCTCGCTCGAGGCGCAGGTCGCGGCAATCGCCGATGACATCGCCTATGACAATCACGACATCGACGACGGATTACGGGCCGGGCTGATCGACCTTGACGAGCTGGTCGAAGTGCCGCTGGTCGAGCGGCACTGGCGGGGAATCATCGACCGTTCGGGCGAGCTTCCGCCCGACAGGATGCCCCGGGCGCTGGTCAGCAGCATGATCGGGGCGATGGTCGGCGACGTGATCGCCGAGACACAGCGGCGAGTGGGCAAGTCCGGGGCGCGGACCCTCGATGACGTTCGGTCGGCGGGGCGGCAGCTTGCCGGCTTCTCGGAAGGGCTCGCTAAAGAGGAGAAGACGCTCAAGCGCTTCCTCTATGGAAAGCTTTACAACGCGCCCCGGCTCGTCGCGGTGCGCGACGAGGCGCAAAGAGTGGTGACCGGCCTTGCCGACGCCTATCGCTCCGAGCCGATGCTCCTGCCGCCCGAGTGGCGAAGCCTTGAGGGCCAAGTCGACCAGATGCGCCGGATCGGCGATTTCATCGCCGGGATGACCGACCGTTTCGCGGTCCGCCAGCACGCCGAGCTGATCGGCCCGGTCGAGCTTCCCGACCGGTTCTAGCCGGTTCGGCCGAAATAATCCGGCAGCTTCGATTCGAATTCGGGAAAATAGGTTTCAATCAGGCTGAGGTCGAAATTGCGCAGGATCGATTCCTTGGGCTCGCGGTCGAGCAGGAAGCGGAATGCGGCCTCGACCAGACGGTCCGGCGCCTTGCCGCCGGCAAGCCTGCGGTAATCGCCGGCGGCAATTGTAACCGAGTGGCGGCTTATCGTGCCGCCCTCGGTCACCGCGACCTCGAACTCAAGCGGGTCGCCGCTGCCGGTCTGGGTCACTTCGATCATCGCCGCTCCTCCATCTGGCCCTTCATCTGGCGTCAGCCTTTCGATAGAGCGCCTGCTTTCACCAGGAACAGAAAGAAATTGTGAGCCTCTACGCCCAATATGCAGGGCTCCTGAACGGAGTCCTCGACGAGCTCCAGTCCGAAGGTGCGATTCCGGCCGATCTCGACCGGAGCAACGTCGCGGTCGAGCCGCCGCGCGACCCGGCGCATGGCGACCTTGCGACCAATGCGGCGATGGTCCTGGCCAAACAGGCGCGCACCAGCCCGCGAGCGCTCGCCGAGCTGATCGCCCCGAAGCTGGAGGCGGTTCATGCGATCACCTCGGTCGAGGTGGCCGGCCCGGGCTTCATCAACCTCAAGCTGTCGCCTTTGGCCTGGCGCGACGAGCTGAGGACCATCCTTCGGACAGGCGGAGCTTACGGGCGGTCCGAGGCCGGCGCGAACGAACGGGTCAATGTCGAATATGTCTCGGCCAATCCCACAGGGCCGCTCCACATGGGCCATTGCCGGGGGGCGGTGGTCGGCGATTCGCTGGCGCGGGTGCTCGAGGCGGCGGGTTTCAGGGTCACCAAGGAATATTACGTCAACGACGCCGGGGCCCAGGTCGATACGCTCGCCCGCTCGGCGCACCTGCGCTACCGCGAGGCGCTCGGGGCCCGGATCGGCGAAATCCCGGAGGGCATGTACCCCGGCGACTATCTCAAACCGATCGGCGCCGCGCTCGCCGCCGAGTTCGGCGATAGGCACGCCGAGGCTCCCGAAGGCGAATGGCTCGACCTGTTCCGCACTCGGGCGGTTGCCGCGATGCTCGAACTCATCCGGCAGGATTTGGCGCTGCTCGACATCCACCATGACCGCTTCGCGTCCGAAGCCGAGCTTCAGGAGGAAGGGGCGGTGGAGGCGGCGATGGAGAGGCTTCGCTCCAAGCACCTGGTCTACCAGGGCGTGCTGGAGCGCCCGAAAAGCCTGGAGGATCATGACGAGTGGGAGCCGGTCGAGCTGACCCTGTTCAAATCGACCCAGTTCGGCGACGACCAGGACCGGCCGATGAAGAAGTCGGACGGAAGCTGGACCTATTTCGGCTCGGACGCCGCCTATCATTTGCGCAAGGCGCAAAGCGCCGATCATTTGGTCAACATCTGGGGCGCCGACCATGCCGGGACGGTCAAGCGCGTCCAGGCCGCGGTCCGGGCGCTCACCGACGGCCGGGTCGATCTCGACGTCAAGCTCGTCCAGATGGTCAGATTGTTCCGATCCGGTGAACCGGTGAAGATGTCCAAGCGCGGCGGAACCTTCGTAACTTTAGCCGATGTGGTTAGCGAAGTGGGCAAGGACGTGGTCCGCTTCATGATGCTCACCAGGCGCGCCGACGCTCCGCTCGACTTCGATTTCGCCAAGGTGGTCGAAGCATCGAAGGACAATCCGGTGTTCTACGTCCAATACGCGCACGCCCGGATCTGCTCGCTCAAGCGCAAGGCAGCCGAGGCCGGAGTGGACGAGGGCGCGCCGGCGGACCTCGAGCTGCTCGACGACGAGGAGCTGGCCCTGGTCAGGCTGGCGGCGCAATATCCGCGAATGGTCGAAAGCTCGGCGCTGGCGCATGAGCCGCACCGGATCGCCTTCTACCTCTACGACCTTGCCGCCGCCTTTCACGCCTTGTGGAACCGCGGCAATGACGATCCCGACCGGCGCTTCCTCAACGAGAGCGATCCACAACTTTCTCGGGCGCGTCTGGAACTGGCGAGCGCCATCGGGCAAATCATCCGAAGCGGCCTCGACCTGATGGGAGTCGAAGCCGCCGAGGAGATGCGGTGACATGAGCGATCTTCGAAGCGGCTATGACGAGGATTCGCTCCCCTGGCTGCAGGAAGTCGAGGATGAGGATGCACCAAGCGGAATTTCCGGCCGGGCAATGCTGATCGGCCTTGTCGCTGCTTTGGTCGTCGCAGCGGCAGTCGCGGCGATTTTCTTCTGGCTCGGCCGCCAGGACCCGGCGACGGGCGCTCCGGAGCTCATTCGCGCACCCGCCGAGCCCTACAAGGTGAAACCCGAAGACCCGGGCGGGCTCGATATCGCGGGATCGAGCCGAACGACCTACGAGACGAGCGCCGGCCAGGACGTGGATTCGCGGCTGAACCTCGAGGGGGCGGGCGGCCAGGACGAAGGGGAGACGACCCGGGGGCTGCCGTCCAACGAAACCAAGGAGCCGCTGCCCGCCGAAAGCCCGGCCCCGCCCGCGCCCAAGCCCGCGCCCAGGCCCGCGCCCAAGCCCGCGCCCGGTGGCGAGCCGGGAAGCGTCGTCCAGCTCGGGGCGTTCGGGAACACCGCCCAGGCGGAGCGGGCCTGGACGGCGCTCAGCGCGCGCTTCGACCTGCTTTCCGGGCTGACCAAGATGATCGTCCCCTATTCGGCGAACGGAAAAAGCGGCTATCGGCTGAGGGCGGCCGCATCCTCGCCCGAGGCGGCAAGGCAGGCCTGCCGGGCAATCGAGGCGGGCGGCGAAAGCTGCTTCGTCGCGCGCTAGGGGGCGTTGGTGCAGTCCGCGATCTACGGCCTTGCCGGACCGTCAATGACGGCCGACGAGCGCGACTTCTTCAGCGACTCGGATCCGGCCGGCTACATCCTGTTCCGGCGCAATTGCGTCGATCCGACTCAGCTTCGGGCGCTGACCGACGATCTTCGCGGCCTTTCCGGACGGCCGGATCTGCCGATCCTGATCGACCAGGAAGGCGGCCGGGTCGCCCGGATGCGACCGCCTCAATGGCCCGAGTTCCCGCCGGGCTGGGCGTTCGCCGAGCTTTACGAAACGGCGCCGATCTCGGCGATCGAGGCGGCTCGGTCGAACGCCCGGGCGCTCGCCCTGATGCTCCGCGAGGCGGGGATCAATATCGACTGCCTGCCGCTGCTCGACGTTCGAGCGCCGGGCGCTCACGACATCATCGGCGACCGGGCGCTCGGGGCCGAGCCGATGCAGGTCGCGGCGCTCGGGCGCGCCGTTCTCGACGGCTTCGCCTCGGCGGGCGTGGTCGGCGTCGTCAAGCATTTGCCCGGGCATGGCCGGGCGCTGTGCGACAGCCATGTCGAGCTTCCCTTGGTCGAGGCGAGCGAAACGGAGCTCGCTCGGGACCTCGAGCCGTTCGAGCGGCTGAACTGGGCGCCGATGGGGATGACCGCCCATGTCGTCTATACCGCCTGGGACGAGGAGCGGCCCGCGAGCCTGTCGCGGCAGGTGATATGCGAAATCATCCGCGGCAGGATCGGCTTTACCGGCTGGCTGATGAGCGACGATATCGGGATGGAGGCGCTGAAGGGCGATTTCGGCGAGCGGGCG
>DATKAY010000189.1:0-2088 GCA_035514495.1 Sphingomicrobium sp.
CGTCCACCCCGGGCGAGCCGAGGCCCGCCTGGTCATGCTGGACGACATGGCGGGCGATCACCCCCATGGTCATCGCGCAGCTGTGCCAGCCGCTCGCCGCGATCCGCCCGAAGTGGGTTCTTGCCGCCGCCTCGTCCGACAAATGGAAGGGCTGGGGATCGTATTTGGCTGCGAAGTCGATCACTTCCTCGCGAGTGACCGCATAGGAGCCGTAATAGGTCTCGGCACCGACCTCCAGATCCTCGAAATAGATCATCGACAAAGCGCCTTTTAGACGTTGAAGCGAAACAGCAGAACGTCGCCGTCCTTGACCAGATAATCCTTGCCTTCGGACCGCAGCTTGCCGGCGTCGCGCGCCCCGGCCTCGCCGCCGCATTGCACGAAATCTTCATAAGCGATGGTCTCGGCGCGGATGAAACCGCGCTCGAAATCGCTGTGGATCTCGCCGGCCGCTTCGGGGGCTTTTGCGCCCTTTCGCACCGTCCAGGCGCGGGCCTCCTTGGGCCCGGCGGTGTAGAAGGTGATCAGCCCGAGAAGCTGATAGGCGGCGTGGATCATCCGGTTGAGCCCGGTTTCCTCCAGCCCGAGATCGCCGAGGAAGGCCTCGCGCTCCTCGGGCGGCAGGGTTGCGATTTCCGCCTCGATGGCGGCCGAGATGACAACTGACGCAGCACCTTCGGATTTCGCCTTTGCGGCGACTGCATGCGAAAGCGCGTTGCCGGCGGCTGCATCGGCTTCATCGACGTTGCAGGCGTAGAGCACCGGCTTTGCGGTCAGCAGCTGGGCTCGGCGAAACGCCTTTTCCTCCTCGGCGTCCTTCGGGATGGTCAGGCGCGCCGGTTTGGAGTCGCGAAGAAGCTCCAGCGCCTGGCCGAGGATTGAGGCTTCGATCTTCGCCTCCTTGTCGCCCTGCTGCGCTTTCTTGACCAGATTGGGGATTCGCCGCTCGAGCGATTCAAGGTCGGCCAGCATCAGCTCGGTCTCGACCGTTTCGGCATCGGCAATCGGGTCGATCCTGCCCTCGACATGGGTGACGTCGCCGCCTTCGAAACAGCGCAGCACATGGACGATGGCGTCGACCTCGCGGATGTTGGCGAGGAACTGGTTGCCCAGGCCCTCGCCCTTCGACGCGCCGCGAACCAGCCCGGCGATATCGACGAACTCGATCTGGGTCTCGATTTCCTGGGCGGAGGCGGCGATTGCCCGAATCCGGTCGAGCCGTTCGTCGGGAACCGCGACGCGGCCGACGTTGGGCTCGATCGTGCAGAAGGGATAATTGGCCGCCTGAGCCGCGGCGGTCTGGGTCAGGGCGTTGAAAAGCGTCGATTTACCGACGTTCGGCAAGCCGACGATGCCGCAGCGAAAACCCAATTCAATTCTCCAGGACAGGGGGACAGCCGGCAAACCGGCCGACGCTGGGGCGCTTAGCGGCGCTCAGCCCAAAGTGAAACCCGGGCGGGCATCCGTCGTTGACCTGTCGTGGCAAATCCGAAGACCAGATCAAGGCCGGTCGTGCTGATTACCGGCGCGGCGGGAAATATCGGAACCTCGCTCGTGCATGTGCTGGAGGAGGATTACGAGCTGGTCGGGCTCGACCGGCCGGGGACGGAGGCAAAGCTACCGCTGATCGAGGCCGACCTCGCCGACGACCGGTCGGTCAGCCGGGGAATCGAGGAGTTCAGGAGCCGCTGGGGCGACCGGATCGCCAGCCTCGTCCATCTGGCCGCTTTTTTCGACTTCAGCGGGGAGGAGAGCCCGCTCTACGAGCAGATCAACGTCGAGGGGACGAGGCGGCTTTTGCGCGCCGTCCAGCCGCTAAAGGTCCAGCAGTTCGTCTATTCCGGGACCATGCTCGTCCATGCGCCAGGCGAGCCCGGCGAGACGATCGACGAGGACCAGGTAATCGACCCGCAATGGGCCTATCCCAAATCCAAGGCCGCCGCCGAGCAGGTCATCGCGCAGGAGCATGGAGACATTCCTTACGTGCTCCTCCGCCTCGCCGGGCTGTACGACGACGAGACGGCGGTGCCGAGCTTCGCCCACCAGATCGCCCGGATCTACGAGCGCGATTTCAGGAGCCATCTCTAT
>DATKAY010000190.1:0-14439 GCA_035514495.1 Sphingomicrobium sp.
AGAAGGTACGGCGGTGGCGGATTGTCCTGACGTTCGGTTTGTTCGAATTTTTCATCCCGCTTCTGGGTCTATGGCTGGGCCAACGTGCGTCCGGATTTGTTGCGGGTTCGGTGGATTGGCTGGGACCGGCGTTGCTCGCGATGCTCGGATCCTGGACCATTTATTCCGCTTTTCGCAGCCAACAGGAAGCCGAGCAGCTTGCGTCACGAGTGACCAGCTGGAGCGGCCTGATCGCACTGTCGGCCGGACTGAGCATCGATAACCTCATCGTTGGCTTCAGTCTCGGCCTTGGCGAGGTCGAACCCCTGATCCTGGCTGCGACAATCGCAGCCTTTTCAGTGACCTTCGCCCTGATTGGCTTGAATCTCGGCCATTGTGCACAAGAGAACCATCGGCGTTCCGCCGAAGCGGTCACTGGCATCCTGCTGATCGGCCTTGCCATAGCTCTGGGAAGCGGAGTTATGTGACTTGGGTTGCCAACAGGCCAGCGAATGTCCGCTTTTCACCCATTGCGGACACCAACGCCCGGAAAACCGACCGGGGCCTAACCGCTCACCCACTCCTTCTTGCGAATGCCCTGGGCCCAGAGCAGCGCGTCCAGCCCGTGATGCTCCAGCCGCGCGTCGGCGATTTCGGCTAGCGCCGGCTTGGCGCGATAGGCGACGCCCAGCCCCGCTTCGGCCACCATCAACCTGTCGTTGGCGCCGTCGCCGATCGCCAGCACGTCCGATCGGCTAAGCCCCAGTTCCTCGCGGGTCTCCACCAGCAGGTCGAGCTTGGCCTGCCCGTCGACGATCGGGTCCTCGACCCGCCCGCTTAATTGGCTGCCGTCGATCAGCAGCCGGTTGGCGCGCACCCTGTCAAAGCCGATGAGCTTGGCGATCGGCTCGGCGAAGGACAGGAAGCCGCCCGAAACCAGCAAGGCGCTGGCGCCGCCGACCCGCATCGTCCGGACCAGGGTGGCGGCGCCCGGGTTGGGGACCACCCGCTCGGAAAGGCAGCGGGCGATCGCCTCCTCCTCGAGGCCCGAAAGCAGGGCGACCCGCTCGCGGAGCGCTGCCTTGAAGTCGAGCTTGCCCTGCATCGCCCGCTCGGTGATTTCCGCGACTTCGCGCTTGAGCCCGGCGAAATCGGCAAGCTCGTCGATGCACTCCTGCCCGATGATGGTCGAATCCATGTCGGCGACCAGCAATTTTCGAAATCGCGGCTCGGCGGGCTGGACCACGACATCGACTTGCGGAAGTGCTTCCAGCGCCCAGCGCGCCGCCGCCGGGTCCTTGGAAAACCGGAGATCGACCGCATCGCCCTCGTCGACCCAGCCGCCGAACGACGCCTTCGGATCGACCTCCCGGAGCAATCCCAAAGCGCGATCGACCAGCCTGTCATCCAGGCGTCCCGCTGCTATCACCGTTACAACCAACATGAACCGCAAACCTCCTCTCGCCTTAATCGCGGGGCCGACCGCCAGCGGCAAGTCGTCACTTGCGCTCGCCCTTGCTCAACGGACCGGCGGGGTGATCGTCAATGCCGACAGCGCCCAGCTTTACCGCGACCTTGCGGTCCTGAGCGCTTCCCCCGACGCCTCGGAAAAGGCGCTCGTGGAGCATCGCCTGTACGGGATTCGCGACGGTGCGAAACCCTGCTCGGCGGCCGAATGGGCCGAAATGGCGCGCTCCGAGATTGCCGATGCGCAGGCCGCCACGCGGCTTCCCATCCTGGTCGGGGGAACCGGCCTGTACCTGCGTTGCCTGCTCGAAGGCATCGCGCCGGTCCCGCCGATCGACGCAAAGGTTCGAGCGAGCGTGCGCTCAAGGCCGGTCGAGGAGAATTGGGCGGAGCTGGAACGGCTCGATCCGCAAGCCTCGGCAAGCCTCAACCGGGCCGACAGCGCCCGGATCGCCCGGGCGCTTGAGGTCGCCTTGTCGACCGGCCGGACGCTTGGGCACTGGCAGGGGCGCCGGGAGGGCGGCATCGGCGATCGGGTCGAGCTCCGGCCGGTCATCCTGCTTCCGGCCCGGCAATGGCTCTACGACCGCTGCGACCTGCGCTTCGAAGCGATGCTCGAAGCGGGCGCAATCGAAGAGGTCAAAGCGCTGCTCGACCGAAAGCTGGATCCGTCGCTGCCGGTCATGCGGGCGATCGGCGTGGCCGAAATCGCCGCCTGGCTGGCCGGCGAGACCAGCCGCGAGGAAATGATCGCCCGCGGCCGGCAGGCGACCCGCAATTACGCCAAGCGCCAGTACACCTGGTTCGCTCACCAGCCGCCCAAAGGCTGGCCGCGGTTCACCGAGCCGCTCGGCCCATCGACGATCGAGCAGGCACTGGCCCTGCTCGACCCAAAGGCCTAGTCCCGCGCCCATGGAGCTTGTCCGCGAAGAGGCCATCGATCCCGCCCCGCTTCAAGGGAAGCGAGTCGCCATCCTCGGCTTCGGCAATCAGGGCCGGGCGCAGGCGCTCAACCTCAACGACAGCGGCATCGACGTGGTCGTCGGATTGCGCACGGGCTCGCCGACCCGGACCGAGGTCAAGAATGCCGGGCTGTGGATCGCCCCGCCCGCCGAGGCTGCCGAAACCAGCGATGTCGTGATGCTGCTCGCTCCCGATGAGATCCTCGGCGACCTCTATTCGGAGATCGCGCCTCACCTGCGCGAGGGCGCTGCGCTCGGCTTCAGCCATGGCCTTGCCGTGCATTTCGGCTTCATCGAGCCGCGCGAGGATCTCGACGTCTTTCTCGTTGCCCCAAAGGGTCCGGGGACGGCCCTTCGGGCTCTCTACCGGGAGGGCAAGGGAATGGTCGCGCTTTGGGCCGTCGCCCAGGACCCGAGCGGCTCGGCCCGCGACATCGCGCTCGCCTACGGCCGGGCGATCGGCTGCGGCCGAGCCGGGCTGATTGCCTCGAGCTTCGAGGAAGAAGCGGTCGCCGATTTGTTCAACGAAAATGCGGTCGTCTGGGGCGGCGTGCCGGAGCTTCTGAGGGCCGGCTTCGAGACCCTTGTTAAGGCGGGGATTTCGCCCGAAGTCGCCTATCTGGAATGCGTCGGCGAACTCAAGCTGATCGCCGAGTTGATCGATGCCCGGGGGATCGCCGGAATGCGCGAAGCCATCTCGAACACCGCCGAGCTCGGCGCGGTGCTGGGCGGCCCCGCCGTCATCGGCCCGGAAATCCGCGACCGGATGGAAGAAGTGCTGCGTTCGGTCCGCTCCGGCGATTTCGCACGAGCCCTTCGAACCGAAGCCAAGACCGGTTATGCGCAGCTCGAAAATGCCCGGAAAGCCGCCCGCTCGCAGCCGATCGAGCAGGTCTACAAACGGCTGAAGGACCTGCCCGGAAGCTAGCCGATCTCGCCGGAAACCGGCATTTCCCGGTCGCCGACGGAGGCCTTTTCCAGATAGATTCGCTGAAGCTTCCGATGGGCCTCGGCCGCTTCGGAATCTTTAGCCGACCGGGCGAGCTCGAGCTCCTCGGCGGCCCGCTGCGCGTAATAGACGCGGTCCTTGCCGCCGTTCTGCTCTTCCATCGCACTGCTCCTGCTTGCCGCCCGTCCCTAGCAGATTCGAAATTTCGCTGTCGAGACGGTCAGAAGCGGAATGAAACGCCGACCGCCATCTTCCGCGATTTGCCCGTGGTCGGAATGCCGGGAGCCTCGGGCTCCTTGGGCTTGGATTTAAACAAGCCGATCCCGACGATCGTGTTTGGATCGACGTCATGGGCGAAGATGAAGCCCTGCCCCCGCTTCAAGGTTCCCCCGGGCGCGCGATACTCGATCACCGGCAGCGAGAATCTGCCATTGCCGAGGTCGAGCAGCGGCTGGTTGGGCAGCGGCTGGGCGACTGCACCCGGAATTGCCGATGCGGGCATCTGCTGGCCATAGGCCGCCGAAGCCCCCAAAATCGTCAAAAGCACCGCAAATTCGCGCATCGTCACCTACCGAGATACCAACAAGGAGCATGCCTCGCCTGTTCCCACTGGCAAGCCGGAAAGCGCTGCTATCTGCGGCCAAACAGCTTCTCGATGTCGGAATGGGCAAGCTTCACCCAGGTCGGGCGTCCGTGATTGCACTGGCCGGACCGCGGAGTGACCTCCATCTCCCGCAACAGCGCATTCATCTCGGCGACCGACAGCATCCTGCCCGCCCGGACCGACCCGTGGCAGGCGATCGTCGCTTCGACATGGTCGAGCCGTTCCTTGAGCGACATTGCCGAGCCCAGCTCGGCGATTTCGCCCGCAAGGTCGGCGAGCAATTTCACGATGTCGGGCGACCCAAGCGCCGCCGGCACCGACCGGACCAGGATCGAGGTCGCTCCGAATCGCTCCAGCTCGAGGCCAAGCTCGG
Source organism: Sphingomicrobium sp. (assembly GCA_035514495.1). Classification (GTDB taxonomy): domain Bacteria; phylum Pseudomonadota; class Alphaproteobacteria; order Sphingomonadales; family Sphingomonadaceae; genus Sphingomicrobium. The sequence continues at coordinate 4,335 of DATKAY010000190.1, forward strand.
CAAGCTCCCCGGCCGCCCGTTCGATCCGGTCGCATTCCGGCTCGTCGAGCTCGACCACCTCGGGAATGAGCAGGTCCTGCCTCGGGACCGTCCCGCCGGATCGGGCGGCGCGAAGCCGTTCGAGAACCAGCCGTTCGTGCGCGGCATGCTGGTCGACGATGACCAGCCCGTCCTGCGCCTCGGCGACGATATAGGTCCCGGCGACCTGCCCCCGGGCGACTCCCAGCGGATAGGAGCCCGCCGGCTCGACCGCCGGCTCGGCCCTCGAAGACGGCTCGACCCGTATCCCGGTGAACAGCGCCCGCTCTTCGCGGACACCGGCTGGAGGCGGCGGCATCGCTACGCTGCTCGTCCAGGCGGCCGGGGCCGCCGACTGCTCGCGCGCCGCGCTTCGGTGCGATTCGGAATCGAGCGCCGAGCGCAGGCCGCCGACGATCAGCCCGCGAACCGCCGCCGGGTCGCGGAACCGGACCTCGGTCTTGGCCGGGTGGACGTTGACGTCCACTTGGCCGAGCGGAACCGACAGGAACAGCGCGGCGATCGGGTGGCGGTCGCGCGGTATCAGGTCGCGATAGGCGGCTCGAAGCGCGCCCACGAGCAGCTTGTCGCGCACCGGCCGGCCGTTCACGAACAGATATTGCTGGTCCCCCACTCCGCGGTTGAAGGTGGGAAGGCTGACGACCCCGGTCAGCCCCAGGCCATCGCGAACGCAGTCGATTCCCACCCCGTGCTTGTCGAGCTGAGCCGACAGCAGCGCGGCGACCCTGGCCGGGGCGCTCGACGGCTGCAGCGAAAGGACTTTCCGGCCGTCGTGATCGAGGTTGAAGGCAACGTCCGGCCGAGCCATCGCCAGCCTTCGCACGATATCGAGGGAGGCTGCATATTCCGAGCGCGCGCTCCGAAGGAACTTGCGCCTAGCGGGGATCTTTTCGAACAGCTCCTCGACTCGAACGCGGGTGCCGGCCGGAAGCGCCGCCGGCCCCTCCCCCGTCTTGCGCCCGTGATCGACCTGGATCCGCCAACCGTCGGATCCGGGCTCGCGGCTTTCCAGCGTAAGGCGCGACACGCTCGCGATCGCGGGCAAGGCCTCGCCCCGGAAGCCGAAGCTGGTGACCTGGTCGATGCTGTCGCCCGGGAGCTTGGAGGTCGCATGGCGCTCGAGCGCCAGCTCCATGTCGCCGGGGCTCATTCCGCAGCCGTCGTCGACGACCTCGATCAGCCCGGTCCCTCCGCCGGACAGCCGGATGGCGAGGTTCGAAGCGCCCGAATCGAGCGCATTCTCGACGAGTTCCTTGAGCGCGCTCGCCGGCCGCTCGACAACCTCGCCGGCAGCGATCCGGTCGACTAGCGCGGAAGGAAGTCTTCTTATTGACATGTGACAGGGTCTAGCCCAATCCGAGCTGTCCCGCGAAGCGCTGATTTGCCCCAGGAAATTCAGTTTGCCTTCAATGGGAAGCATTTAATTTAAGTCTTCGGCCGAGGGGGGATCCTGATGGCCGGACGGGCGGAGAGATTGACCTAGCATGTTCTGGACAAAGTGGTTCAAGTGGATGTCCCACGACATGGCGATCGACCTCGGGACCGCCAACACCTTGGTTTACGTCCGCGGCCGGGGCATCGTCCTCAACGAGCCGTCGGTGGTCGCGATCGAGACCATCAACGGCGTCAAGAGGGTGAAGGCGGTCGGCGACGACGCCAAGCTGATGATGGGCAAGACTCCCGACCAGATCGAGGCCATCCGCCCGCTTCGCGACGGAGTGATCGCCGACATCGACGTCGCCGAGCAGATGATCAAGCACTTCATCCACAAGGTGCATGGCGGCAAGATGCGCGCCTGGCGCTTTCCGGAAATCGTCATCTGCGTGCCGTCCGGTTCCACTTCCGTTGAAAGACGCGCGATCCGCGACGCGGCGTCGAACGCCGGCGCAAGCCAGGTCTATCTGATCGAGGAGCCGATGGCCGCGGCGATCGGCGCCGACATGCCGGTGACCGAGCCGATCGGATCGATGGTCGTCGATATCGGTGGCGGAACCACCGAAGTCGCGGTGCTGTCGCTTCGAGGCCTCGCCTATACCACCTCGGTTCGAGTCGGCGGCGACAAGATGGACGAGGCGATCAGCTCCTACGTCCGCCGCAACCACAACCTCCTCATCGGCGAGGCGACCGCCGAGCGGATCAAGCAGGAGGTCGGCATCGCCAAGCCGCCGACCGACGGGATCGGCAAGACCGTCCACATCAAGGGCCGCGACCTGGTCAACGGCGTGCCCAAGGAGATTTCGATCAACCAGGGACAGATCGCCGAGGCTTTGTCCGAGCCGGTCGGCACTATCGTCGAAGGCGTCCGGATCGCTCTGGAAAATACCGCGCCGGAGCTTGCCGCCGATATCTGCGACCAGGGCATCGTTTTGACCGGCGGCGGCGCGCTGCTGCAGGGGCTCGACGAAGTACTTCGCGACGAAACGGGGCTTCCGGTGACGGTCGCCGAGGACCCGCTCACCTGCGTCGCCCTCGGAACCGGCCGAGCGCTCGAGGAAGAACAGTTCCGCGGCGTTCTGCAGACGGCCTGAGTAGGGGCTAGGCGGTGGTAACGCCGCGCCCCGGCTGGTCGCGACGCGCGCAATACGGGCTGTTCTTCAGTTTCATTGCGGCGATCGTCGGTGCCGTCGCCGGCCTCGCTTTGCTGCTAGTGTCGATCGCCTCGCCGTCCAGCTTCGCCAATCTCAAGGGATTGGCCCTCGACGCCACCGCGCCGGTCAACCGCGCGTTCCACCAGGTCTCGACGACCGTCGAAGGCCTGGCCTCGGGCGCCGGCAATTACTGGGACGCCGCTCACCAGAACGCGCAGCTCCGCCGAGAACGCGACGCGATGCGCCGGCATCTCATCCGGGCCCGCGCGATCCTGCTGGAAAACGAGCAGCTCAAGGCAACGCTCGAGCTTCGCGAGCGGTCGGACGAGGCGGTCGCGACCGGCAGGATCGTCGGCTCCTCCTTCCAGCACCCCCGGCGTTTCGCCACCCTGTCGGTCGGAAGCCGCGACGGAGTGGAGGTCGCAATGCCGGTGCGCGGCGCCGACGGGCTGCTTGGCCGGGTGATCGACGTCGGCGCCTTCGCGTCGCGCGTGCTGCTCATCTCCGACCGGTCGAGCATCGTTCCGGCTCGCCATTTGCGCAGCGGCCAGGCAGTCATCTCGCAGGGGCGTGGCGACGGCACGGTCGAGCTCAAGCCGATCGAGGTCGGTCGCAATCCCTTCACCCGCGGCGACATCGTCGTCACTTCCGGGACCGGCGGGCTCTATCCGCCGCTGATCCCGGTCGCCAGGGTGGTTCGAACGCTCGGCGACAATGCGATCGCAATTCCGCTCGCCGATCCCGGCGAGGTGAACTTCGCCGTCGTTCTTCGCGCTTACCAGCCTGAAGCGATACTTCCGCCGCGGAGCTCCGGACAGGACCCGCTGTAATGGCTCGCTCGGCGCTGACTTCGAAGCAGAAGATCGGCCAGGGGCCGGTTGCTTTCGCCGGCCATGTCCCGGTCGCGTCGGTCATCGCCGCCATGCTGCTTTCCACCCTCCCGTTCGTCGTCGAGGTCGGGTGGTTCCCGGATTTCGCATTTTTGATGCTGATTGCCTGGCGACTGTACCGGACGGACGTCTGGCCGAGCTGGTGGGCGGCTCCGCTCGGTCTGCTCAACGATCTTGTTACCGGCTATCCGCTCGGGCTGTCGGTCGCCGTCTGGACGCTGTCGATCCTGGTACTGGATATCATCGACCGGCGCACGATATGGCGGGACTATTGGATAGAATGGGCGATCGCCTCGCTGCTCATCTTGATGAGTGAGGCCGCCCAGTGGCAGGTTGCGGCGTGGATGGGTGCAAGGGTACCGTTCACGTTCATGCTTCCCCCGATATTCATATCGATCGCCGCCTTCCCGGTTGCAGCATGGCTCGTCGTCCGGCTGGACGTCTGGAGACTTGGGAAAAAGTGAAACAGAGATTCACAGCCGTGCACCAGTCGCTCGCCTTCTCGCGGCGGATGATGCTCGTCGGAGGCGCCCAGGCGGCGGTCGGCGGGCTGCTCGTCGGGCGGCTCGGATGGCTCGCCGTTGCCGAGAATGAGAAATACGAGCTGCTTTCCGAAAACAACCGCGTCCAGCTGATCGTCGTTCCGCCGAGACGGGGGTGGTTCGTCGACCGCAACGGCCGTCCGCTGGCGATCAACCGGAGCGAGTTTCGGGTCGACATCATCCCGCAGCAGCTCGAAAAGCCGGAAACCACCATGAAGCAGCTTGCCCGGCTGCTCGAGCTCGACAGCGACAGCCTCGACCGAATTGTTCGCGAGCTCAAGGAATCGCGCGGCTTCAAGCCGGTCGAAGTCGCCGAGCGCGTGCCTTACGAGAAATATGCGGCGGTGACGGTCCGGCTTCCCGAATTGCCCGGAGTCCAGGCCACTCGCGGATTCTCGCGCTATTATCCCACCGGGCCCGCGGTCGCTCACCTGCTCGGCTATGTCGGGACCGCCTCGCCCGAGCAATATGAGGCCGAGGACAGGAACCCGCTGCTCGTCACTCCGGGCTTCAAGGTCGGCAAGGCCGGGCTCGAGAAGACGGTGGAGCCGCGCCTGCGCGGCACTCCCGGGGCCCAGAGGGTCGAGGTGACCGCCCGCGGCAGGCTGGTGAAGGAGCTCGACCCCAAGCCGGATCTCAGCGGCCAGACGATCCAGCTCGCAATCGACTCCGAGCTGCAGGAATTCGCAGCCAGGCGAATGGGCCTGGAATCCGGGTCCTGCGTCGTGATGGATTGCCACACCGGCGACATTCTCACCTTCGTCTCGATGCCCGCCTATGACCCGAACAGCTTCTCGAGCGGCATCGGGCGCACCGAATGGCGGATGCTGTCCGACGACGAGCGCCTGCCGTTGCTGAACAAGGTTACCCAGGGCCTTTATCCGCCCGGCTCGACGATCAAGCCGATGGGCGCGCTCGCCCTGCTGGAGCACGGCATCAACCCGTCCGAGCGGGTCTATTGTCCCGGCGGCTATCAGCTGGGCAATCGCTTCTTCCGCTGCCTTGGCCGCCACGGCTCGGTCGACATGCACCGGGCGATCGCCAAGAGCTGCAACACCTATTTCTACTCGATGGGTCACCGCCTCGGCTACGACAAGATCGCGCCGATGGCCGAGCGCCTCGGGCTCGGCGAGACGTTCGATCTTCCGCTCGTCACCCAGAATTACGGGACCGTGCCCAACAGCGAGTGGAAGGCCCGCAAGTTCGACGAGAACCGGCGCCTGGTCGAGCGGCCCGACTGGACCGCCTCGGATACGCTCAATGCCTCGATCGGACAGGGCTTTTTGATCGTGAACCCGCTTCAGCTCGCTGTCATGGCGTCACGGATCGCCTCGGGGCGCGACGTCGATCCCAGGCTGGTCGGCGTGCACAAGGAGCCCGCGCCGATGCTCGGGATTCCGGCCGAGAATCTCGAAGTGGTTCGAAAGGCGATGTGGGAAGTCGTCAACGGCGACGGCACCGCCGGCGCTAGCCGGCTTCCGCTCGAGGATGTAGCGATGAGCGGCAAGACCGGCACCGCCCAGGTCAGGCGGATCACCACCGGCCAGCGCGGCCAGAGCGGCGAGTGGAAGTACCGCGATCACGGGCTGTTCGTCTTCTTCGCTCCTTCGGACAAGCCGCGATACGCCGGCTCGGTGGTGATCGAGCATGGAATGGGCGGCGCGAGGGCCGCTGCGCCGGTCGCCAGGGACGTGATGACCTTCCTGTTCGACCGCGAGGCCGCGATGAAGAACCTCGCCCCCTTAGAAGAACAATGGGGCGGCAGCCTGGCCGAGCGCAACGAGCGCCGGGCCGCCGAGATCAGGGCGGCGGCCAGGACCCAGTCGGCGTGATTTCCTCGGCCCTCATCCCGCAACCGCTCGCCAAGCTGCCCTGGCGGCTCCTGTTCATCGTCGCTGCGATCGCCGCGATGGGACTCGCGACGCTCTACTCGGCGGCCGGCGGGTCTCCCAGGCCCTGGGCGCTGAGGCAGGGCATCGTGCTGCTGGTCTTCCTGTGCATTGCGCTGGCCATGTCGGGGATCAAGGAATCGAGCATAAAGAGCGCCGCCTTTCCGCTCTACGCGGCCGTGCTGCTGATGCTCATCCTCGTCGAAATGCTCGGTTTCGTCGGCAAGGGCGCCCAGCGCTGGCTCGACGTCGGCCCGGTCCGACTGCAACCGAGCGAATTCATGAAGCCGATAGTCGTGCTCGTGCTCGCTCGATTCTACGCCCTCCTCCCCCCCGCCGACACGCGGCGATGGCGGGCGATCTGGCCGGCCGCGCTGCTTCTTGGAGCGCCGGTGCTGCTTGTCATGATGCAGCCGGACCTGGGGACGGCGCTGATAATCCTGTTCATCGGGGCCACCATGATGTTCGTCGCCGGACTGCCCTGGTGGTTGTTCGCGGGAGCGGCAGGAGTGGTCGCAATCGCGGCTCCCACTGCCTATGCCTTCATGCACGATTACCAGCGCAGGCGGGTGCTGATCTTCCTCGATCCTGAAAGCGATCCGCTGGGCTCGGGTTATCACCTCTCCCAGTCAAAGATCGCGATCGGCTCCGGCGGCCTGTTCGGCAAAGGCTATCTCCAGGGAAGCCAGAGCCATCTCGACTATCTGCCCGAAGGCCATACCGATTTCGTCTTCTCGGCAATGGTCGAGGAATGGGGCTTCCTCGGCGGCCTCATCCTCATCCTGGCCTTCGGGATGGTGATCCGCTGGGGAATGCAGGTGAGCATGCGAGCCCGGACCCGCTTCTCCCAGCTCGCGGCGGCAGGGCTGACGTCGGCGATCTTCTTCTACGTGGCGATCAACCTGATGATGGTGATGGGCCTTGCTCCGGTGGTCGGAGTCCCGCTTCCGCTCGTCAGCTACGGGGGCTCGGCCGTGATGACCATCATGCTCAGCCTGGGCCTGCTGATGGCGCTCGAACGGCAGAACCGGACGGCGTCAGGCCCGGGGCGGGCGCGAATCCCCGCTTGAACCGCGGCGGTTGCACCCCATCTGACTGCATGCTACCGGCCCGGCGCTCCTGACGGCCCGGCCGCCGGGATCGCCTTTCGCAATTCAAGTGGACGCATAGCTCAGTTGGTAGAGCAGCTGACTCTTAATCAGCGGGTCCTAGGTTCGAGCCCTAGTGCGTCCACCATTCCTTTCAGGCGGTGATCACCTGCCGCGGCGGCCAGGCGCCACTTCCGATGCCTGCGGGTCTGGTGAATGCCCGGCTTGCCCCGCGCGGCCTATCGAATTTGTGAAATCAAATGCTCGAACACGGCCGGGTGAACCGGCCGGGTGAACTCGACCCCGGCGAACTTCTCCTCGATCCAGCAGACCGATGCCTGCATCGGCTCCATTCCTTTGAACGTCACCCAGACCGTTTCGTCCAGGTCGGGCCGTTCGAGGAACTCGAGCTTGCAGCCTTCCGGTGAGAAATCGAACGCGTGGACGAGCAAATGCTGGCTTCCCCGGCGGCGAAGCTTCACCTGCGCCTTGATCGACACCCTCGCGCTGCGTCGCGGTGCCTGCGCTGGCGGCGTCCTGAAGTCACTGTCGAAGTCGCCGTTTTTCATTCGCTGCAAGACCCCCGGCTGTCGGCAAGAATGAAGCAATCACGCGCCAAGCTCAATGGCGGGGCCGTGACGGCCCGGTTTCAGCGGATCGGTGCATCCGGCTTTTAGCAGTTGGTAAACCATTGCAGCCTATTCTTGGCTCTCTTGTAATTGGGAGAGCGGGAATGCGCGCTCATCTGCTGCTCGCCGCTCTGGCCGCCAGTTTGCCGACTGTGGCACTCGCGGCAGAGGCGGACAAAAGGCCGGTTCGACCGAACGAACAGACGGCTTTGGCCGATGTCCGCATTGTGCCTGCTTCGATCAAGCAGGCACCTGCCGAGGAGTCGGCTCGCGATCCTGCAGCCGCGCTTCCGACCAAGCAGCGCCGCGGCCGAGCAACGACCTGCCGCTGCGGCGACCAGAATCCAAGCGACTGACCCTAGCGAATTCCAGCGATTTGCGTCTTCGGCCGGATCACCGGGGCCGTGCCGTCCCCGACCACCGCGAAGGCCGCCCAGTAAAACGGATGCGACGTATCCGCTTCATCCATCAACTTGTGCTGTGACAGCCTCAGGGAGGTAACCGTCGCGGTGCCGGGCGACGCGGTGAACAGGCCGGTGATCAGCCGCTCGGTCGCAGCGAAGTCGTCCGGAACCGGCCAATGGCTGCCGATGACCATTCGGCCCCCTGCCCCGACGAATGCCCGCACCAGCCCGTCGAGAGCGACGTCGCCGCCGGTTCCGAGCCCGGCGCTCTGTGTCGCGGCGAGACTCGCTCCGCCGGCGGTGTCGCAAGCCGACAGGATCACGATGTCGGCATCCAGCTTGAGATCGAATATGTCGCGGAAGGTCAGCAGCCCGTCCGATCCCTCGCCTCCAAAGCTGGTCAGGAGCGCCGGCTGAGTCGGGCATTTGGGGCGCGTCGCCGTCACGACCCCGTGGGTAGCGAAGTGAATGATCCGGTATTGATCGAGGTCTCGCCGCTCCGAGACCGCAGTGTCGGTGAAATCGTCGCCGGTGGTGATTTCGACGCCATCGGGGTCGATCTTCGACAATATATCGCCCGCGACGTGGAGCTCGCGCGCCGAAATCGGGCGCTCCCAATTCGAAAGCGGCAGGATGCAATCACCGTCTTCGTCCGATTGGGCGCGCTTGGCGGCTTGCGTGACAGGCGGACTGTTCTGTCCAAGCCCCAGATACTGCCTGACCGCCTCCGCCGCCGGAGCCTTGCGAAGCTCGACGAACGACTGGGGCGAGACGGCGGTGCTGATATCGCGTTCGCGGCCGAACCAGTTGATCCCGAGGAAGTTGAAATCGTCTTCCGGATTGGCCTGAACACGTCGGGCGTACAAATCGACGGAGGCCTGGTCGACGACCAGGAGGTTGGGCGGCAACCGGAGCATCGCTCCGTCCGGCTCGAAGATCAGGTGACGGACCGTGGAGAGCTCCGCCCGGAAGGGCTGGAACAGGTCGACGTAGAGCTTGTGGGCGAGAGGAACGTCATAGGCATAGGTGATCTGCTGCCCCTGCTCGACGGTGGTGATGGTTTCGCGGAGCGAGGTTACCAGCCCTTCGAGCTCGCTCGCCTTCAGCTCCAGCCTCTTGATCCGCGCCGTCTGGGTCGTTGCCAGAAAGGCATAGATCGAGTCGTCGACGATCGTCATCCGATAATAGGCCTCGCCGGGCCGAAGCTCCTTCTGAAGGTCCGAAAGCTCGATGACCCTGCTCGACACCGCTCGATATCGCGGGAATTCGGCAAGGGCTGCCTGTGTCCTGACCCCTGCTTGCTGCGCCTGTTCCAGCTCGGCTCGAAGCAGGTTCGCCCGGACCGTCTCGTCAGCCGACAGGCTGGTCCCATCCTCCAGCCGGGCAAGCGCAATTCGGAGCTGTTCCACTTGCCGGGACAAGCCGACGGCCTGGCGGAAAAGGCGCGACGCCTCGTCGGTTCCGCCGGTCAGCTCGCGCGCCAGCACCGCCTGCGTCTGCGCCAGGCCGGGGCGCATCATCAGCTGCGTCGCCGAGAATATTTCGGTCGTCGCGGCCGGGTCGTCGACCTTTTTGAGGAGAATGTCGATATAGGGCCTGAGCACCCGGGCGAAGGACGGGGGCAGGTTGCTGGCGTCCTCCTGCGCGTGGACGATCTCCCGGAACAGCGCCTCGGCAGTGGCGACCTGGCCGGTTCGGGCGAGGTGGCCGGCAAGACGCGCACGGGCGTTCAACAGGGCAGCGGAGTCGGGATAGGTCGTCTCGAGAATTGCGACTCCCAGCCGGTACAATCGGTCGGCCTCCGCGGCATTGCCGCCGGCCTCGGCGATTGCCGCAAGATCGCCGATGATCTGGGCACGCATCCAGGCGACGGACGTCACCCGTCCGTTGCGCACCGCCTCGAGCTTTTCGTCGGCGGCCCGGAGCGCGACCTCGGCGGCGGCATGGTCGCCCTGAAGGCGCAGCGACGTGCCTCGCAGCTGGAGCGCCTGGCCGTCGAGGATTTCCGCTTTCTCCTCCGGAAGCAGTTCGTCCGA
>DATKAY010000191.1:0-20592 GCA_035514495.1 Sphingomicrobium sp.
GGGCCGGTGTCGATCACCAGCCCAGAGCTTTGCGAAAAGCGGCGGCATTCGGCGGCGCTCATCGGCCGTTGAAGCCAGAAACCCTGGCCCGCACCGCAGCCAAGGCTGACGAGCAGCTTGAGCTGCTCCTCGCTTTCGACATGTTCGGCGACGGTCGCCACTCCGAGCGCATCGCAAAGGCCGATAACCGCCATGAGGAGGCGCTCGCCGTCCGAATTGTCGATCGCCGCGGTCAGCAGGCCTCCGTCGAGCTTGATCTGGTCGAACCGCAGCTTCCTGAGATAGCCGATCGACGCGAAGCCGGCGCCGAAATCGTCCAGAACGATGGTCGCTCCGGCCTCGCGGAGCAAGGCAAGGTTGGCGTTGGCGCGGTCGAAATCCCTCAGAAGGGCGGTTTCCGTCACCTCGACCTGGAGGCGCCGGGTGGGCAGCTTCGCCCGGTCGAGCGCATCGAGCAGAGCCGCAGCGGAATCCTGGCCGCAAAGCTGGATGGCGCTGAAGTTGAACGATAGCCGGACCGGCTCGGGCCACGTCGCCGCTTCGGTGAAGGCCTTGACCATCAAATGATCGCTCAAGTCGCCGATGACGTTCAATTGCTCGGCGATCGGGACGAACTCGGCCGGCGAGATTTCGCCCAGCTCGTCGTCGGTCCAGCGGGCAAGCGCCTCGTTGGCGATCACTTGCCCGGTGTTGAGGTCGATGATCGGCTGGTAGACGAGATCCACCCGTTCATGGAGGTCGGCAAGCTGGAGCGCCCTTTCGATCTGGGCGCGGCGCCGGCGGGGAGCCTCCATCCAGCCTTCGAAAACGGCAACCCGGCCGGCCGACCGGTCCTTCGCCTCGTACAAGGCGAGATCGGCATCGGCGAGCAGCCGCGAGGGGCTTCGCCCTGACGCTTTTTTCGCGGTCGCTACTCCGCAGCACAAAGAAATCAGGAACCGGCGGCCCTCGACATCGGCCGGCCGACACACCGCCGCGAGGATGGCGTCGGCGGTGCGCTGGGCCTGCGCCGTCCCGTGGACATCGGGGAGGAGGATTCCGAACTCGTCGCCGCCCAGACGGGCGACGACCGCTTTCTTGCCCGCGGCTGCGACCAGCCGTTTCGAGGCGATCCGAAGCAGCTCGTCGCCGGTCGCATGGCCGTAGGTGTCGTTGACGACCTTGAATCGGTCGAGGTCGAGAATCCCGACTGCGAAAGACGCCATTTTGGAATCGCCGGCGATCGCCGCGTCGAGCGCCGCGACGAATGCGCGCCGGTTGGGAAGGCCGGTCAGAAAGTCGGTGGTCGCGGCGTGGATCGCTTCCTGCCGGGCGCCTTCGGCAAGCTCCTGCTGGCGGGCGATGATCGAGCGCGATTCGACCACGGCCTGGAACTGGGAGTTGTTTACCGCGAGCAGCCGCAACAGCAGCAGGGCGACTACCGAGATGCTCAATGCCGCTCCGACAGTGTGGAGATCGGTCGACAGGGAAGACACTGCGGCCAGCGGCAGCGCAAGCACGAGCAGCGGCAAGCGGGCCGCGGCCGGAAGCGGGCTCAGACCGTAGGCGGCGCCGATCGCGGTCATCGAGCCGAAAAGCAGGACGTCCATGCTGACCGCGCCCTCGCGGCTCTGAATGAGTACGTGACACCAGAGGAACACGAAAAGGCAGATTGCCAGCGCCAGCCAGATCGTCTGGCGCATCCGCCGAAGCATGACCGCGTGGTCGGCATCGTCGGATGCGCGAAGCCATTGCGCTATTCGGAACAGCGCGCAAATCGCGACCGCCGACGGCACGTTCACCCCGAATTCGAGGACGCCGCCCGATGCGACCTGGAGGCCGAACAAATTGACCGCAATCAGGACGTAGATGATCGGAATCTGCCGCCGCAACGCGGTGTAACGCTCTTCGACGAGAGCGCGGCCGGCGGCGGTTTCGATCTCACCGGCATCAAGGAATCGTCGGACAAGCATTCTAAGCATCGCCCGGGCGTTACACAGTTGTGTTTAATTCAAAGTTTCCGCGCCAACCGCATCGGTGAAGTCTTATCTCCGGCAAGCGACCGGGAACACCGGCCCGGCCGGGCCCGTTCGGCTTGCATGAGGCCCTGCCCATGAAACCGATGACCGAGCATCATCTCGCGCTGTTTAGACGGCATATGGTCGAGATCATCGACATGCATTACGACCTTGCCGAAGAGGAGATCGGCAAGCTTTCCCCCGACCCGCAGCTTCGCCGGGCGCTGATGGACGTTCCGCGCCACCTGTTCGTGCCCGAATCGATGATGCTGATGAGCTATCAGGACACGCCGCTTCCGATCGGCTTCGACAAGACCGTCTCGCAGCCGTTCATCGGCGCGCTGATGATCGACCTTCTGGGAATCGAGCCGGGCAACCGGGTGCTCGAAATCGGCACCGGCCTTGGCTACCAAGCGGCGGTGATGTCGGAGATGGGCGCCGAGCTGTTCAGCGTCGAGGTGGTCGAGGAGTTCGCGCAGGCCGCCAAATCGCGCTTCGCGGTGCTCGGCTATAATGTCGAGGTCAGGATCGGCGACGGATCGCGCGGCTGGGAGGAGCATCAGCCGTTCGACAGGATATTGGTCACCGCCGCTTCCGCACAGCCGCCGCCGGCGCTCGTCGAGCAGCTCGAGCCGGGCGGCAGGATGGTTATTCCGCTGGGAAGCGAGGACGTCCAGCAGCTCAGCATCGTCGAGAAGGACGCTTCCGGGGCGGCCGCAACCAGGACGGTGATGCCGGTGCGCTTCACCCGGTTGGAAGCCGGGGCCTAGCGACCGTCAGAAGCTCAACGGAACCACCTGCAGGACGCCGGGAAGCCGGTGAAGCTCGTCGGACAGGCCCGCAGTGATCGGGTCGTCGACCACAACCAAAGCGACCGCTTCCCCGCCGGCCTTTCGGCGGCCCAGGTTGAAGGTCGCGATATTGACTCCGTGGGCGCCGAGCGTGGTTCCGAGCGCTCCGATGAACCCCGGCTCGTCGGTGTTGACGATGTAGATCATCTGTCCCGAAAGCTCGGCTTCCACCGGGATATCGAAAATCTTGACCAGCCTCGGGGCCCGGTTTCCGAACAGGGTCCCTTCCACCCGCCGCTCGCCATCCCTGGTGCCCGCGGTGACGGCGACGAGGGTGTGGTAATCGCCCTCGCGCTCGGTCCGGATCTCGCGGACGTCGAGCCCGCGCTCGCGAGCCAAATAGGGCGCGTTGACCATGTTGACGCTGTCCGACCAGCTGCTCATCACTCCAGCGAGGACGGCGCCGGTGACCGGCTTCATGTTGAGCTCGGCGGCGGCGCCCTCGACCTCGACGTCGATCGACCGGATTTCGGGCCCGGCGATCTGCCCGACGAGGCGCCCGAGCTTCTCGGCAAGCGCCATATAGGGCCGCAGGCGCGGCGCCTCCTCGGCCGACAGCGAGGGCACGTTGACGGCATTGGTGATTCCGCCGAGCAGCAGATAGTCGGCCATCTGCTCGGCGATCTGGATCGCGACATTGACCTGCGCTTCGGTCGTCGAGGCGCCCAAATGCGGCGTGCAGATGAGGCCACGGGTGCCGAACAACGGATTGTCGCGGGCCGGCTCCTCGGCGAAGACGTCGAGGGCGGCGCCCGCGACATGGCCGCTTTCCAGCCCTTCCTTGAGCGCCGCCTCGTCGATCAGGCCGCCGCGCGCGCAATTGACGATCCGCACCTTGGGCCTCGTCCGGGCAAGCGCCTCGCGCGACAGGATGCCGCGGGTCTGGTCGGTCAGCGGCGTGTGAAGCGTGATGAACTCGGCCCGGTCGAGAAGCTCGTCGAGCTCGACCTTCTCGACCCCCAGCTCGACCGCCCGCTCCGGCGACAGGAACGGGTCGTAGGCGACGACCTTCATCTTCAGGCCGAGCGCCCGGTCGGCGACGATCGAGCCGATATTGCCGCAGCCGATGAGGCCGAGCGTCTTGCCGGCGAGCTCGACTCCCATGAAGCGGCTCTTTTCCCACTTGCCCGACTGGGTCGACTGGTCCGCCTGCGGGATTTCCCGGGCCAGCGCGAACAGCATCGCGATCGCATGTTCGGCGGTGGTAATCGAATTGCCGAACGGCGTGTTCATCACGACGATCCCGTGGGCAGAGGCGGCCGGCACGTCGATCGTGTCGACCCCGATCCCGGCCCGGCCGATCACCTTGAGCCGCGGAAGGGCGGCATCGAGGATCGGCGCCGTGACCCGGGTCGAGCTTCGCACCGCAAGGCCGTCATAGCCGCCGATGGCCGCCTGCAATTCGTCGGGAGAAAGCCCCGGCTTCTCGTCCACCTCGATCCCGCGCTCGCGGAACACCGCGGCGGCCCTCGGGTCCATCTTGTCTGCAATCAGTACCTTGACCTGCCCGCTCATTGAGTCTGCTCCCATGCCCAGTCGAGCCAGGGGCCCAGGGCTTCGATGTCGCTGCTTTCCACGGTTGCTCCGCACCAGATCCTGAGGCCCGGCGGGGCGTCGCGATAGGCGGTGATGTCATAGGCCGCATCCTCGGCCTCGAGCAGGCTGACGAGCGCCTTTTGTCGAGCCTTGTTGGCCTCCGCGTCCGAGCGGTCGGCGAACTGCAGGCACACCGAGGTGTTGGAGCGGATCGCCGGATCGGCGGCGAGATGCTCGATCCAGTCCGCCGATTGCACCCAGCGGTCGAGCGCCGCGCAATTGGAATCGGCCCGGGCAATCAGCGCGGGCAGCCCGCCGGTTTCCTCGGCCCAGTCGAGCGCCAGGAGCCAGTCCTCGACGGCGAGCATCGAGGGGGTGTTGATCGTCTCGCCCCTGAAAATTCCGTCGATGAGCTTGCCGCTTTTGGTCAGCCGGAAGATCTTGGGAAGCGGGCGCGGCGCCGGCTCGCTTGTCAGCCGCTCGACGGCTCTTGGCGACAGCACGAGCATCCCGTGCGCCGCCTCGCCGCCGAGCGCCTTTTGCCAGCTGAACGTGCCGACATCGATCCTGTCCCAGTCGATCGACTGGGCGAAGGCGGCGGAGGTGGCGTCGCACAATGTCAGGCCGGTCCGGTCCCTGGCAATCCAGTCGCCGCCCGGAACCCGCACTCCGCTGGTCGTCCCGTTCCAGGTGAAGACGATGTCGCTGGCCGGGTCGATGCCCGAAAGATCGGCGATTTCGCCATAAGCGGCGGTTCGAATCTCGGAATCGAGCTTGAGCTGCTTTGAGACGTCGGCGACCCAGCCCTGGCCGAAGCTTTCCCAGGCGAGCATCGTCACCGGCCGGGCGCCGAGCAGCGACCACATCGCCATCTCCATCGCGCCGGTGTCGGAGGCGGGGACGATCCCGAGCCGGTAGCCGTCGGGTAGCTCAAGGAGGGCGCGGCTTCGCTCGATCGCTTCCTGCAGGCGCGCCTTGCCGAGCGACGAGCGGTGCGACCGGCCGAGGACGGACCTGTCGATCCGGTCGAGGGACCAGCCGGGCGGCTTTGGGCAGGGACCTGAGGAAAAGCTCGGGCGCGCGGGTTTGCGCGCAGGTTTTGACGTCATGGACTCTCCTTCCAGAGAGGCGCGCCGCGTTGGGACGGCGTGGCCCGCTGACCGCTGTTAAGGATCGGCGCTGCGTTGGCAACCCCGAAGACCGATTCGCGGCCGGGAACATTCGGGCAAGCCTGCGCAGCCGGGCCAAGTCAGCAGCCTTGAGGAGCAGCGGCAATGAACGGCTCACCGCATGATGCGGACGGTTCATCCCGCAAGCAGGTGTTCCGGGTTGTATTTGTTAAGGATCAGGGGTGAGTTTCGGCTTCGGCACGAGCGGGGGGATTTTTCTGCCTGTGCCGATGGGGCTGGGGAGCTCCTTCATCGACGATTTTTCAAGCGCGCGGCGAATAGCCTGTGCGCGTCGATTTGGTTTGGGAGCGGGCAAGACATGGCGGATCCGATGACATTCTCGAGGGCTCTTTTCAGCGATCGGGAATTCTTCATTCACGATGGCCGCCAGCTACGGCGCTTTCGGCTTTCCGCACCGGTCCAGTCGCTCCTGCTTTTCCTGTCGGCACTCCTCGTCGGCTGGTCCGCTTATTCCGCCGCGCAGCTTGTCGCGCCGAGCTTGCAGGCCGAGGCCGCAATCGACCCCTACAAGGCCCAGCTCGCCAAGCTTGCCGCCGAGACCGATCGCCGGGTGAAGCTCGTCGAGGCGCGTCAGCTCGCTCTTGCCGCCGCGCTCCGCGACGAGCACATCAATGCAGACGCCCTCAAGCGGCTGGGCTTCTACCCGGCAGCGGGCGGCGGCATCGGTGGTCCCGCCAATTCGGAAGGCGGCGACCCGACCTTCAAGCAGCTGTTCACCAGCTGGAAAAAGCTCGACACGCTCGCCGGCGGCGCAATCGCCATTCCTTCCGACAAGCCGGTCAAGACCGCAGAGTTCACGAGCGCCTATGGAATGCGCACCGACCCGTTCCGCCGCGGCGCCTCGATGCACGCCGGGATCGACCTTGCCGGACCGACCGGGACGCCGATCCACGCAACGGCCGACGGCGTTGTCGCCCGCGCCGGCTGGAACAGCGGTGGTTATGGAAACATCATCGAGATCGACCACGGCCGCGGAATCACGACCCGCTACGCGCATCTTTCCAAGATGAATGTCCAGGCAGGCGAGCGGGTCTCGCGCGGCCAGGTGATCGGCAAGATGGGCTCGACCGGCCGTTCGACCGGTTCGCACCTTCACTACGAGGTCCGGATCGACAACCGCCCGGTCAACCCGATCCCGTTCATGCGCTCGACCGACTATCTGGTCGCCATGAAGAAAGCCGGAAGCGCCCCGGCGATGGACGCTGTCGCGCTCGGCGGGCCGGAAGGCTCAAAGTAACCGCCAAGCTTGCCGCAGGCGCCGCGCATTCCTATCTCGCGAAAGTGAGCGAAGCTGAAATCACCCTTACGGAAAATGCGGCCCGGCGAGTGGCTGCAATCGCCGGGCGCAAAAGCAGGCCGGCGATCCTCCGGCTCGCGGTCGACGGCGGCGGCTGCGCCGGCTTCACCTACAGCTTCGATCTCGCCGAGGCGCCGGAGGAAGGCGACGCGATCGCCGAAACCGACGGGGTCAAGCTTATCGTCGATCCGGCCAGCCTGGAGCTGGTCCGCGGCTCGGCGGTCGATTTCGTCGAGGATCTCGGCGGCGCCGCCTTCCGGGTGACGAACCCGAACGCCCAGTCCGGTTGCGGCTGCGGGACCAGTTTTTCGGTCTAGCCGTCCAGGCGAAGCGGCCGGATCGGCCGATCGCCTTGGCTTCCTCGCAATAACGGGCTCGAGGCGCTAATCCCCGCAACATGAAGCTCGCCACCTTCAACCTCAACGGAATCCGTGCGCGGCTCCCCCGGCTCCTCGAATGGCTGGAGCGCGAGACGCCTGACATCGTCTGTCTCCAGGAGCTGAAATGCGCCGACGAGTCGCTGCCGATCGCCGATATCGAGGCGGCTGGCTATGGCGCGGTCTGGCACGGCCAGAAAGGCTTCAACGGGGTTGCGATCCTGGTTCGCGGCGACAAGCCGAAGCTCAGGCGAACCGGCTTTCCCGGCGATCCCGACGACAGCCACAGCCGCTATATCGAGGCCGAGGTGGCGGGCGGCCTGGTCGTCGCATCGCTCTACCTCCCCAACGGCAATCCGGTCGGCACCGAGAAATTCGACTACAAGATCCGCTGGATGGAGCGGCTGGGCGAGCATTCCGCCGGCCTTCTGAAGGAGGAAAGGCCGGTCGTGCTGGCCGGCGACTGGAACGTCGTCCCGGAGGACCGCGACGTTTTTTCGGTCAAGGCGACCGAGCATGACGCGGTCATGCAGCCGCTAACTCGCGATTGCTGGCGCCGGATCGTCAGCAACGGGTGGACCGACTCGCTTCGGGCGATCCACCCCGGCGAGCCAGCGCTCTATACCTTCTGGGATTACACGGCCGGCTGCTTTCCGCGCGATCGCGGCTTCCGGCTCGACCATTTATTGTGCTCGCCCGAGGCGGCCGACCGGCTGGTCGGGGCGGGGGTCGACCGCTGGGCGCGCGCCCAGGAGAAAGCGTCGGACCATGCGCCGACCTGGATCGAGCTGAGCGACGGCTGAGCAAGGGCCGGTGGTCGGCAAGGCTGGACAGATCGAGCCAATCTGGCGCAGGATTGCACGCACTAGGAAGACAAGGAGCTGGCGGACGAGATCCGCACCACGAAAGACGCTCAACAGTCAGTAGCAGCAGGGAGAGAATCAAATGATTGGAATCATCGTTTGGCTAATCGTCGGCGGAGTCGTCGGCTGGCTTGCCAGCCTCATCATGCGGACCGACGCGCAGCAGGGAATCCTGCTGAACATCATCGTCGGCATCGTCGGAGCCTTTCTGGCCGGGCTTTTGCTGGCCGGCGGCTCGATCAACGACGGCATCACGTTGATGAGCTTCCTTTATTCACTCCTTGGCGCAGTGGTTCTGCTCGCCATCGTCAACCTGATCCGTCGCGGCTCGGTGCGCTAGGCGCAGCCATTCGCGATCAATCTATTGAGTTATCGGTTGGGGCCATCCCTCGGGGGTGGCCCCTTCCTTATGCGCGGCGGACAAGCGCATTGGTGACGGAAAAAAGCGGAACCTTGGTCGTTGGGGCCCCATGCGCTTCCTATCCGGCTTCCTTGCTGCAATCGCGCTGCTGATCGCGCTCGGCCTCGCGCTGCTCTGGACCGGCGCCTACAACGTCGCCGCCAGCGCCGGCCATAGCGACATCGGGCGATCGATTTTCGAGACGATGATGGTGCAGTCGGTCAAAGCCCGCGCCGAGAATCCCGACCTGTCCGCGAAGATTCGCCGGACTGCCGATCTTCAAGCCGGCTTTCGCGAGTTCCAGGAATATTGCATCCACTGCCACGGCGCTCCGGGCGCCGAGCCGCACGAATGGACGAGGGGAATGGTGCCACAGCCTCCCGAGCTTTCAGAAGCGGCGGCTCAATGGACCCCGGCGCAGACCTTCTGGATCGCCAAGCACGGGATCAAGATGACCGGAATGCCCGCGTTCGGCGGCAGGAAATCCGACCAGACTTTGGTCAACATCGCCGGCTTTCTCGACCGGATGGAAGGGATGACCCCCGAGCAATACCAGGCGCTGCAACAGCGATGGGGTTCGGCCGGCGGGCAAGGCGGCGACGGGGAAAGCGGCGCCGGGCGGGACGGCCATGGGCACAGCCACGACCCCGGAGCCGGGCACTGACCAGCGGCAAAAGCGCGGCTGAAACCTTCTAGAGCGCCTTTTCGAAAATCCGGTAGCGGTGGTTGACCCGGGCCCCGGGAAGCTCGGCAATCGACAGCATCCCGGCATTGTCCTCGAGAATCCAGCCGAACTCGCCGACCTCGATCCCGAATTTCGACACCAGGTCGCGGCGGGTGAACTCGATCAGCATGAACGCGAATTGCGAGGCGAGGCGGCTGTGGTGAAACCTGCTCGCTACGCCCATCAGCGGCACGCGCGCGCGAGACACTTTCGGGTTGCGAAGCCGCCACAAAAGCTTTGCCCAGCCGAACGGGAACAACTCGCCGTCAAGGTCGGCGATCAGCTCGTTGACGTCGGGAAAGGTGATCATGAAGGCTGCCGGCTCGCCGTCATAATCGACGACCCGGACCAGATCCTCGTAGATGATCGGCTTGAACTTCTTTCCGGCATAAGCGATCTCGCTGTCGGTAAGCGGGACGAAGCCCCAATTGCCCGACCAGGCGTCGTTCAACAGCTTGAGGATCACCTGCGCCTCCTCGGCGACGCGCGACTTGTCGACCCGTCGGACCCGGATCCGCGGGTTTTTGGTCCCGGCGGCGATCAGCCGGGCGATGCGCTCGTCCCGCCAGCCGGCGATGTCGACCTCATAGGTGAGCAGGTCCTTCGCCTTCTGGTAGCCCGCGGCCTCGATCCAGCCGCGATATTCGGGCCGGTGATGGCCCATCATCACCGTCGGCGGCTCGTCGAAGCCGGTGATCTCCAGCCCCGGCTCGTCCCAGATCGACAGGCTGAACGGGCCCAGCGAACGGACCATCTTCCGGTCCCGGAGCCAGGTTTCGGCGGTTGCGATCAGCTCGGCCGCGGTCTCGCTGTCGAGCGCCTCGAACATACCCCATTGGCCGATCCCCTCGCCCATATGCTTCTGGACGAGATCATCGATCTGGGCGCTGATCCGGCCGACCGCTTTGCCGCCTCGCCAGGCGAGCCAGAATTGCGCTCTGGAATGCTCGAACCAGGGGTTCCTGTCCAAACTGATCAGGCCGTGGACCTCGTCCTTCAACGGCGGCACCCAGGCCGGGTCGTCTCGATAGATGTCCCAGACCAGGTTGACGAAGGCCCTGCGGTCGGCCCGGCCCTCGACCGGGCGGATGGTGACGGCTTGGGACATGGGTAAGGGCTAGCGCGCGGCCGGCCCAAGTGCCAGCCGGTTCATTGAACGGCCATTTTAGCGCCACTATCTCAATGCAGAGGCGCTTTTTTCATGACCAAGACGGCAATCCTTCGATTTCACTCAGAGTCCGCGGCGCGGGCCGGCGCCGGCGCTCGCGCTGGAGCCGCGGACGACCGGGCGATGCTCAAGGCCGCCGCCGATTTGACCCGCGATCTCAACTCGCACTCTCCAGCCATCTACTGGGCCGATTTGCTGGGCTCGGCAGCGATCGGCTATCTGGCGCTGGCGGCGGCGATCCTGCTGGTTTCGACCCCGCTCGCGCTTGTTTCCGGGCTGGTCGCGGTGCTCGCTTTGTATCGCGCCGGAAGCTTCATCCACGAGCTCACGCACATCCGCAAAGGCGCGGTTCCGGGTTTCCGGACAATGTGGAACCTGATCGTCGGAATCCCGCTTTTGGTCCCCTCGTTCATGTACGAGGGAGTTCACAACCAGCATCATGCGAAGCGCTATTACGGGACCGTCGACGACCCCGAATATCTGCCGCTGGCGCTGATGAAACCGTGGACGCTCCCCCTGTTCCTGGTCGTCGCAATTCTCGCTCCGGTCGGGCTATTTTTGCGCTTCGCAATACTTGCGCCGCTGTCGCTCTTCTCGCGAAGGCTGCGCGAGGCGGTGGTCGCGAAATATTCGGGACTCCAGATCAATCCGCAGTTCCGGCGGCCAGCGCCGGAGGGCGCGTTCAGGCGCGACTGGATTTTTCTGGAAGCCGCCTGCAGCGCCTGGGCGATCGCACTCATCGCGCTGACCGCGACGGGCGTGATCCCGCTGCGCGCGTTTTTGATTTTCCTCGCCGTCGCATCGGGCGTGATGTTCCTCAACCAGGTGCGCACTTTGGTCGCGCATTTGTGGGAGAATGACGGCGAGCCGATGAGCGTCACGGCCCAGTTTCTCGACAGCGTCAACGTGCCGCCGCCGGCCACCCTTCCGGCCCTGTGGGCGCCGGTCGGGCTTCGCTACCACGCCTTGCACCATTTGCTGCCCGGGCTTCCGTATCACGCGCTCGGGACTGCCCACCGGCGGCTGTGCGCGGCCCTCGATCGCGCTTCCGTCTATCATCACTCGAACCACCGCGGCCTATCCGGCCTGGTCGCCCGGCTGGCGGCGAGCAGCTGGCGTGGACGGCAAGATCCGGGGAACTGAGGCCCGGCTCCGGAATGGAGATGTCGCTCCGGCGCGAATCTCCCCGGCAACGGCCCGAGCGGTTACTCCTCGCTTCGAATCAGGACGGTTTCGCCGACCAGCAGGAACAAAAAGAACGGCGCCCAGGCGGCGAGCAGGGGCGGATAGGCCCCGACATTGCCCATCGCGATGCTGAAATTATCGGCGACGAAATAGGCGAAGCCGAGCGCCATTCCGAGGCTTGCCCGAAGCAGCACATGGCCCGAGCGGGCGAGGCCGAAGGCTGCGACCGCAGCGAGCAGCGGCATCAGGAGGATCGACACCGGCCCGGAGACCTTGTGCCAGAGCCCGGCCCTCGCTTCGTGGGTCGGCTTGCCGGCCGCCTCCATTGCCGCGATCTTCTCTCGAAGCTTGAAGAAACTGGTCTGGTCGGGGTCGACCTTGGCGAGCCTCAGTTGCTCGGCGGTCACACCGGCAAGGCCGGTCATTTCCCGGACCCGGGTGACCAGGTTCATCCTCGTGTCATAGACTTTCACATCCTCGAGCCGCCACGAATCGCCTTGCGGAAAGGCCCGGTCGGCCTCGATGATCCGCTGGAGTTCGCCATCCTGCCGGTCGTAGATCGTCACTCCACCGGCGTGGAAATCCTCGCCCCGGCCGGCGGCGTGCCGGGCCCGGATGAGATCGCCGTCGCGGACCAGCCAGATGTTGCTGAGCATTTCGCTCTCGGCCGGGACGGGATGGTAATCGTTGTCGGTCCACGCGATGACGGCCCGCGCCGAACGGACGACGACAGTCTCGTTGAACGCGAAAGCCAGGACGGAAATCGCGACGCTTGCAAGGACCAGCGGCGCGAGCAGCTGGTGCGCCGACAGGCCCGCCGCCTTCATCGCCACAACCTCGCTGTTTTGGTTGAGGCTGACGAAGACGATCAATGTCCCAAGCAGGATCGAGAAGGGCAGGAAACGCGAGATGATCAGCGGCAGTCGAAGAGCCGCATAGCGCCACAGATCGGCATCACTGTTGCCCGGCACCGCCAGGATCTTGCCCGACTCCCCGAGCAGGTCGAGCGCCATCAGCACCAGCACCAGCCCGACCAGCACCGCGAGGCTGCGAGTGAGGTAGAGCCGCACCGTGTAGAGCGCGATCTGCCGCGACGGAAAGAATTCCAGGTTGATCACGCCGGCGCCGCCTTCGGGAACAGCGAGCGGATCGCCCGGCCGGCCCTGGCGGCCGCCCATTCGAGCGCCCCGATCGGTTGCCCCCCGGGCCGGTGCGCGATCACATGGTACATCCAGCCGATCAGCGCCGCGAGCAGAACGAACGGCACCCACAAAGCCAGCACCGGGTCGATCCGCCCCTGGGCGCCGGCATAGGCGCCGTACTGGTTCACCTTGTGATAGGCGACCACCATCACGATTCCGACGAAGATGCCGAGCGCCGAGCCGCTTCGCTTGGGCGGCACGGCGAGCGCGATCGCCAGCAGCGGAAGCATCGCCATCATCAGCACCTCCACCAGCCGGAAGTGAAAATTGGCCTGCGCGCCCAGCTGCTGTTCGCGAGACAAAGCGGCGTCGCCATAAGCGAATTGGAACAGCTCGCCGATCAGCAGCTCCTCGAAGTCGCTTCCGCGTCCTCTGAACCGGTCGATCGCCGGGACCGGGATGGGCAGGTCATAGGTCCGGAAGGTGAGCGTTCGGGGCGTGGAGAATTTCGGCGACTGCTGAACCAGGCGGCCGTTGCGCAGCCTGAAGAGGATGACCTGCGGGTCGTCGGTCGAGAAGAAACGGCCCGATTCGGCGGTTGCCGCGACGCTTTCCCCCAAGGCATTGTCGACCTGGACGAAAATTCCGCCAAGCCTGGTGCCTCGGTCTTCGCTGCTGTCGATCCGCAGAGTCAGCCGTTTCCCGAGCTGGTTGAACTCGCCGACCCTGATCGATGCGCCAAGCGCCCCCGACCTCAAATCGAAGCGCAACCCCTCGTAGCGATAGTTCGAATAGGGCTGGATATAGCTAACGATCACGGCGTTGAGCGCCATCAGCCCGAATGCATAGGCATAGGGTATTCGGAGCATCCGGCCGAAGCCGACTCCGATCCCTCGAAGCGCGTCGAGCTCCGTGGACAAAGCGAGCTTCCGGAAGGCGAGCAGGATTCCGAGCAACAGCCCGATCGGAATGCCCAGCGAGAAATATTCGGGAAGCAGGTTGGCGAGCATTTGCCACACGACGCTCACCGGCCCGCCGGTGTTGACCACGAAGTCGAACAGCCGGAGCATCTTGTCGAGGACCAGCAGCATGGCGGCAAGCACCAAAGTCCCGATGAGCGGGACCGCGATGGACCGCGCGAGATAGCGGTCAATCAGTGACAAGCGGCGCAAATTTCGTCGTTCCTACACCATCATTTGGCCGCAAAGCGCGGCAAGATCGTAAGCGGGCCAATGCCGTTGCATTCGCTGAGGCCCGAACTCGATCTCTTTAAGAGGCCCGGCCGGGAATATCATGTCGAAAACGCAGACGCAGGCCAATGACGGTGCGCCCCAGGCGGGCGAGGGTCCGGCACTTGCGGACCGTCGCGACCGTTCGCGCCCGCGTGTCGCGCTGCTTTCGAACCCGAAATCCACCGGCAACCTCGCTCAATTGTCGAGGATCCGGACCTATTGCGCCGACCATCCCGACATTTTCCATTACGAAGTCGAGCACGTCGACCAGATCGGCGATGCCCTTCGTTCGATCGCCCGGGTGCGCCCGAAGATGCTGGTCATCAACGGCGGCGACGGGACCGTCCAGGCGGCGCTCACCGAAATGCACAACGGCGGCCATTTCGGCGACGGGCCGCCGCCGATGGCGGTCATCCCGAGCGGCAAGACCAACCTCATCGCCCTCGACCTTGGAGTCCAGGGCGATCCGATCACGGCGCTCGGCCGGCTCGTCGAGCTGGCCCAGGGCGACCTTGCCGGGCACCTCGTCGCGCGCGAGCTGATCGCGCTTTGCAGGAACGGCTCGGAGCAGCCGGTAATCGGCATGTTCCTTGGCGGCGCCGGGCTTGCCGACACCATGCTCTATTGCCGCAACAAGATTTACCCGCTTGGGCTTCCCAACGGACTCAGCCATGCGCTGACCGCGCTTGCGGTGCTTTTCCGGCTGATGTCGGGAATCCGGGCGAGCTTCCTCCCGCCAAAAGCAAGCCCGCTTCGGGTTTTCACCGGCGGCGACCGGTCGATATCGGGCAAGTTCAGCCTGCTTGCGGTGACGACCCTTGAGAAGTTCCTGCTGTCCAGCGAGCTCAAGACCGCCGGTCGAGGCCCGCTCAAGCTGCTCGCCATCGAGGAGCGGCCGCTGTCGATCCTGAAGGCGGGCTTCGCCGGCATCTTCGGAAAGCTCGGCAAGGGGCCGCTTCGCGGCGTTCACCTCGAGGAGGCCGACGAAATCAGCATCGAGGGCGACAGCTCCAACGTCATCCTCGACGGCGAGACCTTCCAGGCCCAGACCGGCAATCCGATCCGGCTGAGGCCCGCCCAGCCACTGTCGTTCGTTCGCCTCGCGGCGTAAGAAAGCGTCCATGGCCGAGCAATTGCGAGAGCTTGTCTCAAGCGAGCTGGGCGCGCCCGTCGATCCGAAAGTGGGCGCGATGGCGCAAGCGATCGCCGCCGAGCACGGGGCCGCGTCCCGGGCGGTCCTGTTCTACGGATCCTGCCTTCGCGAGAAGCGGCTCGATGGGCTGATGCTCGATTTCTACCTGATCGTCTCGAGCTATCGGCAGGCGTATGACAAGCGCTGGCTGGCTATCGCCAACCGGCTGGTGCCGCCCAACGTCTTCTATTTCGAAATGGACGGCCTTGCCGCGAAATATGCGGTTCTCAGCGAAGCGGATTTCCACCGGGAATGCGGGGTCGATGCCCGAAGCACGTCGGTTGCGGCGCGCTTCGCCCAGCCCGCCAGGATCGCCTGGAGCGCCGACGATACCGCAAGGCAGGCCGTTATCGCCGCGGTCAGCCGCTGCGCTCCGGCCCTCCTTGCCTGGTCGGCCCCGCTGGCGCCGCGCAATGCCAGCGTGGTGGAGCTTTGGAAGCGCGCCTTCCAGCTGACTTTCGCCGCCGAATTGCGGGCCGAGCGGGCCGACCGGTCGGCGCTGATCGTCGAGTCGGACACCGAGCGATACCGCCGGTTCGGGCAAGCGGCGCTCGACGAGCCGGCCGATGCCCCGGCAGTCGAAATGACCCGCTGGTGGAAGCGCATGCAGCGCAGGGGAAAGATCCTGTCGGTCGCCCGGCTGGCCAAGGCGGGTGCGACCTTCGCGGGAGGGGCGGATTATATCGCCTGGAAGATCAGCCGCCACTCGGGGACCAGTATCGAGCTCAAGCCGTGGCAGCGGCGCTGGCCTTTGCTCGCCGGGCTCACCTTGCTGCCGCGGCTCCTGAGGTCCGGGGCGGTGCGTTAGCCTGGGAGAGCGCCATTGCGACGGCCGAGGCGAGCGCCCCGACGGTGAACGGCTTTCTGAGCAGCTCATGGCCGACCAGGATGTCGGTCTCGCTCTCCCCGACATAGCCGGTGACGAACAGGACGGCGAAATCCTCCCGCTTTTGCTTCAAATTCCGGATCAGCTCCGGCCCCGTCATTTCCGGCATGATCACGTCGCTGATGACAAGGTCGAACATTTGCTCGTCGAACAGCCGGACCGCTTCCTCTCCGCTCGCGCAGGCGACCGGGTCGTAATCGAGGTCCTGGAGTGCCTCGACGGTTGAGGTTCTTACCCGCGGATCGTCCTCGACAAGCAGGATTCGAGCGCCCGGCACGCGCTCTTCCTCGCTCATCCGGGGGGCCGTGGAATGGAGCCGAACCGCCGAGTCGGCTGTGCTCTTGGGAAGGTAGATGGAGACGGTCGTGCCTTTTCCAACCTCGCTCTCGATCCCGGCTTCACCGCCCGACTGATGGGCGAAGCCGAAGATCTGGCTGAGGCCAAGGCCGGTCCCCTTGCCGACCGGCTTGGTGGTGAAGAACGGCTCGAACGCGCGTTCCTTCACCTCCGGAGGCATTCCGCAGCCGGTGTCGGTCACGCTGATTCGCACATATTCGCCGGCGCGGATGTCGCCGACCTCATTCGCCGAAACCTTGACGTTTTCGGTCCGGATCACGAGGCGTCCGGCCCCGTCCATCGCGTCGCGCGCGTTGACCGCCAGGTTGAGGATCGCATTTTCCAGCTGGTGCGGGTCGACATAGACCGGCCAGGTATCGCCGGCGAGATCGACCTTCACCCGGACTCGCTCGCCCAAAGTGCGGTCGAGAAGGTCCGACATGCCCTTGACCAGGCTCTTTGGGTCGGTTCGCTCAGGCAGCAGCGGCTCGGAGCGGGCGAAGGAGAGCAGCCGGCGAGTGAGCGCCGCCGCCCGGGTGGCGCCTTCCATCGCATTTTCGAGATGGGCGAGGATTTCGCGCCTGGGGCCGCTCATCCGCCTCCGGGCGAGGTCGATTCCGCCGACGACCACCGCGAGCATGTTGTTGAAGTCATGCGCAATGCCGCCGGTGAGCTGGCCGACCGCCTCCATCTTCTGGACCTGCCGGAGCTGCGCTTCGGCGGCTTCGCGCTCGGCCGCTTCGGCCTTCAGCGCCTGGTTGGCCTCCAGAAGCTCCTGGGTGCGCTCCCGGACCGCGGTCTCCAGCGCCTCGGCCCGCTCGGTCTCGCTTTCCGCCAGCTTGCGGGCGTAGGTGAACTGGCGGATATACTGGACCGCGACGAGGCCGAGGAAGATCGCCGCGATCCCGACCACCACTCCAAGCCAGCTCAGATAATCGGTGAAACGGTCGGCTCGAGCCGAGAAGAAGCTGGTCTGCTCCATCCGCTCACGAAGCGCCGCCCGCTCGGCCGTGGCGATCTCGTTGAGCTTCGAGGTCAGGAGCCTGCCGGTGTCGGCCCTCGACGCCGCGTAGAAATAGCTCGTCCCGCCGGCGCCCTGCCCGGCAAGCGTTGCCCTGGCCGCCAAAGCGAACTGGTCGCCGCGCTCCTTATAGAGCGCCCGAAGCTCGTCGAGCCGCTGCCGCTGCTTGGAGTCGCTTCCCAGGAGCCGCTCGAGCTGGCCGATCTGGCGGCCGGCGCGTTGCCAGTTGCTCGAATAGGAATAGCCGCTGACCCGCACATCCTCGTCGAGGACGAAGCGGCCGAGCGCCGCCTCGGCCCGCGCGATGCTGGCATCGACGCTGCGCGTGAGCAAGGTGACGTCATAGCCCTGTCGCTCCTGGCTGAGCGCCTGGCTGCGCTGCTCGTTCGACGAGGCGACGAGAACGACCATCGCCAGCAGGACGAGAACGGCCAGGAAGGCGCCGACGGCCGCAATTCCGCCGCGTTTCCAGTCAAAATCAGCTTCGTCCGTCGCTGGTATCATGACGTCAGTCTAGCCCTCTCCGGGCCGGGACGAAAGACGGGTTCAAGGTCAAATACAGCCGGTCGCCCGTCCAGCGGCAGCAAACATCCCCAGGATTTCATCGACCTGCTCGCCCGAATGCTCCGAGCACAAAGAACAGCGCAGGAGAGTCATCCCGGCCGGGGTGGCCGGGGGACGCGCGAGGTTCACGTACAGCCCCTCGTGGAGAAGCGCCTCCCACATCGCCGCGCCGGTCTCCAAATCCGGCATGATGACCGCGATGATCGCCGATTGCGGCTCCTTTGTGCCGAGCATGAAGCCGAGCTGCTTGAGGCCCGAGTGAAGCTTTCGGGAGTTTTCCCACAGATGCGCCCGCTTGCCGGCGGCGCCCATCAGCTTGCGGATCGACGTAGCCGCGGTCGCGACCACCGAGGGCGGAAGCGATGCGGTGAACACATAGGGGCGGCACACCAGGCGGAGGATTTCGAACTTGGGATGGTTGGACACGCAAAAGCCGCCGACCGTTCCGACCGACTTGGAAAAGGTGCCGATGATGAAATCGACGTCGTCGATCACGCCCTGGGCTTCGGCCACTCCCCGACCATTCTCGCCGATGAAGCCCATCGAATGGGCCTCGTCGACCAGCACCATCGCCCCGTTCGCCTTGCAGGCGGCGACCATCTCCTTGAGCGGGGCGACGTCGCCGAGCATCGAATAGACCCCTTCAAGCACGACCAGCTTGCCGGCGCCCTCGGGAATCCGCTTGAGCCTTTTTTCGAGCGCTTCGACGTCATTGTGGCGGAACGGCACGATCTGGGCGTTGCCCAGCGCACAGCCGTCGTAGATGGACGCATGGCTGTCGACGTCCAGGACGACGTAATCCTCCTTTCCGGCGATCGTCGAAATTACCCCGAGATTGGCCTGGTAGCCGGTCGAGAAGACCATCGCATGGTCCATTGCGTAAAAGTCGCGGAGAGCCTGCTCGACCGCCCGGTGGCCGACATAGGTGCCGTTGAGCACCCGGCTTCCGGTCGTCCCGGAGCCGAATTCCTCCAGCGCCTGCTTGCCCGCCTCGATGACGTCCGAATCGAAGGTCATGCCCATGTAATTGTAGGTGCCGAGCAGGATCGTCCTTTTGCCGTTGCAGATCGCGATCGTGGGGCTTTCGACCTCGTCCATCACCAGGTTGAACGGGTCGGTCATCCCTTTTTCGAGCAGCCTCTCGCGCTGCTCGATCAGCGGGTCGAACTTTGAAAACAGGTCGGTCACGCCTGAGCGCAAAGCTCGCGCACCGCCTTTGTGAGCTGCCCCACGGTCTCGATTTCGGCCTGCAAGTTCATCGAGATGATGATGTCGAATTCGTCTTCGACGCCGGCGACGAAGTCGAGGACGGTCAGGCTGTCCCACTCCAGGTCCTGCTGGAAGCGGGTGTCGGGAGTTACGGTCACGCCCTTCTTGTTGAAGGTTTCGACCTGCGCCTTCACGCGCTCGTAAATCTCGTCGCTGTCATCCATTCGGCAAGCCCTATTCGTGAGGCCGAGCTTTCGCAACGCAATGGGGCGGCAATGCGGCGCGAAAATTCACAGCCAGCCCTTGTCGCGGTACCAGGCGGCGGTCTCGGCAAGACCTTTCCGGCTTTCGATCAGCGGGCGCCAGAGCTCGCTCGGCGGTCGTCGGTCCGGGCTCACCACCCAGTCGCGGTGGCTGAAATAGGCGGCCCGGTCGGGCGACAGCTTGGCCCGCTCCCGACGGACGAGCTGGTCGACGACCGCCCCCATCCGGAGCAAGGCTTCGGGCATCGAGAGCGACAGGTTGCGCCGGCCCACCGCCTCTCCGATCGCCTGGGCGAGCTGCTTGTGGGTCCAGCCGCCGCTTCGGCCGTCGTCGGGCTCGAACAGCAGCTGCCCCGGCTCGCCGGGCCGCGACAGCGCAAGGAGCAGCCGGCACAAATCGTCGACGTGGAGCAGCGACACCCGCCCCCTCGGCGGAAGCAGCATCAGCCTCAGCTTCGCCATCCGGAAGAGCTCGAGTGTTTCGCGGTCGCCGGGTCCGTAGACCGCCGGCGGGCGGACGATCGCCCAGTCGAGGCCCGACCGCTCGACGAGGTCCTCCGAGCGCGCCTTCGAGGCACCGTATTTCGACAGGTCGGGCTCGCGCGCGGCGAGCGACGAGACATGGACGAAGCGGGTTATTCCCGCCGCGGTCGAGGCGGCGAGCACCTCCAGCGTGCCGGTCACGTTGCAACGCTCGAACTCGGCCGGGTCGCGCGGGTTGAGCACCGCGGCGATGTGAACCACGCTATTGCATGCCGTGACCAGCCGGCGAAGCGAATCGCCGTCGCCGAGCGAGCCTTCGACCCAGGTCACTCGCTCCCGTTGCGGCTGCGGCCGCCTGGTGAGTGCCTTGATTTCGTGACCTGCCTCGATCGCCAGGTCGAGGAAACGGGCGCCGACAAAGCCGGTCCCGCCGGTCACCGCGATCGTCACAGCGGCGACCAGGCGCGCTCGTCACCCTCCTCCAGCCCGGCGGTCTGGGGCTCCGGCCCGAGCTTCTCGATGATCCGGTCGAGCAGCTTTTCCATGCCCTCGCCCGTTGCCGCCGAAATCGGCAGCGGATCCACTCCGGCCGCTTTGGCGAGCGCCGCTTTCGACTCCGCGAGCTGCTCGGGCTCGGCGAGATCGATCCGGCTGAGGGCGAGGATCTCGAGCTTTT
>DATKAY010000192.1:0-3916 GCA_035514495.1 Sphingomicrobium sp.
ATGATCCGGGTCGACCAGGCCGGCGAATATGGCGCCACCCGAATCTATGCCGGGCAGCTCGCGGTTCTTTCGCCAGCCTCGCCTGCCGCCAAGCTGGTTTCGCGGATGGCGATGCAGGAGCAGCGCCACCTCGAGCGTTTCAACCAGCTGATGGCCGAGCGGCGGGTCCGGCCGACAATCCTCCAACCGCTGTGGAATGTTGCCGGCTTCGCGCTCGGCGCGGGCACGGCGCTGATCGGCAAGGAAGCGGCGATGGCCTGCACCGATGCGGTCGAGACCGAGATCGCCAGGCATTACCAGCAGCAGCTCGACGAGCTGGGCGGCGACGACCCGGAGCTCGCGGCGGATATCGAACAATTCCGCGCCGAGGAGATCGAGCATCTCGACAGCGCTCGGGAGGCAGGCGCGCAAGGCGCTCCCGCCTATCCGGTGTTGACCGGCGCAATCCGGGCGGCATGTCGTGCCGCAATCGCGTTGTCGAAAAGATTCTAGGGGAACCGCCTTTGCCCCTCGGCCGCTTTAACCCTGAAAGGTTTCAGAGATGACAAAGCTTCTGCTTTCCCGTCCCGCCGCAGCGGCGGTGCCGCTTGCCGGTCTTGCCGCGCTGGCCGGGCTTTCCGCCCCGGCAGCGGCGCAGAGCGCAAGCAACGTCCAGGTGATGGAAGTCATCGTCTATGGCGACGACCCCTGCCCGCGATCGTCCGACAGCGAGATCGTGGTCTGCGCGAGGAAGCCGGAAGCCGAGCGCTACCGGATCCCGGAGCGCTTCCGCGAGGGCGGTTCTCTCCAGTCCCGCCAGAGCTGGGCGGCGCGAGCGCAGAGTTTCGAGTATGTCGGCCAGACCGGCACGATGACCTGCTCGTCCGTCGGCCCGGGCGGCCAGACGGGCTGCCTTCAGAACATGATCGACCGGGCGACGGCAATCGCAACGGAGCGAGCGGTACAGGACGTGCCGCCGCCCGAAGCAACACCGCCGGGCGGCTGGTAGAACCGGCTCAGGCGAGCGCGCGTAGCGTACCGGGCGCCCTTCAGTCCGTCTTGCGCCGCCGTGGAGCCCGCCCGAAACTCCATTCCTCCCCGCCGGTGCACAAAACTCCCCGCAAGGTCGCCTTCCCGCCGCCTTCGAGGATTGCACAGACCCGGGCGAGCTCGCGGCCGCGAAGCGGGTTTTCCCGGCCCTCGCGGGCAAGCGCCATGACGATCCGGCCGACCACCCGCCGCCGGATTTCGGCCGGCGCCGAGGGGCGATAGGCGATCTCCTCGCCGGACCGGCGCAGCTGCGATTCCCATTCGCTCAGCGCTGCCCAGTCGAGCGCCTCGTCGGCTCGGGCGAGGTTTCCGGCGCTTCGGGCGATCTTTTCGGGATCGAGCCAATCGGCTTGCGCAAGCGCCTTGCGGACCCGCACCCGCTCGAATCTCTCGTCGCGATTGGCCGGGTCCATGACCGCTTTCACTCCGGCCGAGGCGCATAAGGTTTCGAGTTCGGTCCGACGCCAGCCAAGAAGCGGGCGGATCAGTCGAAGGTCTCCGCCGGGAAGGAGGCTCGAGTTGCGCATCCCGGCAAGCCCGCGAACGCCGGCCCCGCGGTCGAGGCGCATCAGGAAGGTCTCGGCCTGGTCGTCGAGGTGATGCGCGGTGACGAGAGCATCGAGACCGCGCTCGGCAGACCAGCGGGCCAGCAGCCGATAGCGCTCGTCCCTGGCGCGTTCCTGGATCGCCGTTTCGGGCGTTTCGGCCCAGCGCGCCGACAGGATTGCGTGCGGCACTTCAAGCTTTGCGCACAGCCCAGCCACCATTTCCGCTTCGGCGCGCGAGCCCGAGCGAAGCTTGTGATCGACGGTCGCCGCCTCGATCGTGCCCGGCCGCGCCGCCGAGGCGAGGAGCAGGAGCGCGAGGCTGTCGGGACCGCCCGAGACCGCGATGCCGAGCTTCGAGCCGGGCGGCGCGAGGGGATCGAACCCGGCGGCGAAGCGCTCGAGCTGCGCATTGTCGGGGAGGAGCCGGTCGGCCATCGGCCAAGTCTAGCAACCGGCCCGCCGGTTCACCAACCGGTGAGCGGCTGTCAGGAGCAGTCGGCCTCGGCCTTAGCCTCGGCGACGAGCGTTTTGAGGTCGGGACGGATCGCGGCGCCATACACCTCCTCGAGCTCGGCATAGGCCTTGCAGGCCTGCGCCGGCTGCTTGAGCGCCATCAGCGACTGGCCGAGATAATAGAGGCTATCGGGCGCCCGCTCTCCCTTCGGGTCGGCGCGATAATTGGCGAGCAAAGCTTCCGCCGCGGGTCGGGGCTCGCCCTTGTCCAGCAGCGCCCGGCCGATCAAATTTCGGGCGAAGCTTGCCCGCCGGTGGTTGGGGAAGCCGGACAGGAAGGCGCGCAGCGAGGTGATCGCCTGGTCGTATCTGCCGTCGCGCCACAGCCGGAAGCCTTCGGAATAGCTGTCCTCGCCGGGGTCGGAGGGCCCGGCCTCGCCGGCGGCGGCGGGCTGGGCGACCGGCCTGGATTGCGCGACTTCGCGTTCGGGCGGATCCTGCGCAAGCGGAGCGTCCTCGGGCGGCGCCTCGCTGACCTGCTGCGGCGCCGGCCTCGATTCGAGGTCGCCGATTCGTGCTTCGAGGTCGGACCGGAGCCTCGACAGGTCGCTTCTCAGCTGGGTCACCTGGTGCCCGTTGACCTCGCCGATGTTGATCAACTGCTGAAGCTGCCGCTCGATCGCGCTGAGCCGCTGCTCGAGCCGGAGCGCCGAGGCCTGGCCGGCGGCGACCTGCTGCTCGAGCATGGCGATCCGCTGCTCCGGGCTCGGCGGCCTCTGGGCGACCGACGGGCTCGCCGCGACTGCAAGCAGCGCCGCGGCCGGAAGAGCGAAACGCAGATGCGCGGATTTCATTGCAAGGACCCCCACCAGAACTCGGAAGAATGATTGTGCCGGCGTCGAGCTTACGCGGCGATGAATTTATTGCGCCAGCGAATTTTCGACCGCGGACGCATTGCCCTCGCTTTCGTTGCGCATCAGCTCCTCGGGGAGAAGGCTGACGTCGGACGTCACCTGCCCGGCGGGACCAACCGGCGGGGCCTGGGCGTCGCCGACGGTGATTCGAAGCGCCTCGGGGGCGCCGGCTCGAAGCAAAGGCGCGGTGGCATTGGGCGGGACGGTGTAGGTTTGTCCCGGCTGGAGCATCCCCTCGTAGAGCGTCTCGCCCTGGTCGGTGACCCTGATCCAGGCCGGTGCGGCGGCGGTGATTGCGACCGGCCCCTGGGGGACGGCTGACTGGGGCCCGACGGCCTGCGTCGGCTGCTGGCCGCCAGGAGGCTCCTCGGCCACTGTCTGAACCGGAGCGTCGGTTCCCTCCAGGCCGCGGTTTTGAATCCAGCTGAACAGGCCGACGACGACGAGAATTGCGACAATCGCGGCGAGGACCAGCCATTTCGGCATGCTTCGGGCGGGGTCGGCAGGCTCGAAATGCTCGACCGTTGTGGAGTCGCTTCGAGTGCCGCCGATCTCCGCCCGGACCTGCTCGCCGATCTCGACTCGATCGAGCCCGACGGCACCGGCGTAGCTCTTGGCGAACCCGATTGTGTAGGTTGGGGCGGGAAGCCGCTCCCAGTCGCCGGACTCGAGGCTTTCGAGATGGCGATGCGGGATTCGGGTCTCCGCGGCTATGTCTTCGAGACTGAGGCCCCTTTCCTCGCGGGCAGCGCGCAGCCGGTCTCCCACGGAAATGAATTCGGTCGGTTCAGTCTCTTCGTCCATTCCTCACCCTTCATGATCGGAGATAAGCGTTGTCGAAGCCGGTCGGCGGCCTGTCAACCGCCGATGAGGGCGGCGCTACCATCCCTGCCGCTCGCCGTCTCAGCCGATTGCGACCTCGTGACGGCGAGCCCAGTCGGTGAGCGACCGGCGAAGGCTCTGCGGCGGCCG